>NZ_JAGHWV010000048.1:0-643 GCF_017746095.1 Xanthomonas sp. D-109 | reverse complement strand
GACGTCGCCGACCCCGCCGCGTGCGCAGCGCGCCGCGTCCGCGCGGCCGCGCCCGACGCCGCCCGCCGCTGCAGCGCCCGCGCCCGCGCCTGCACCTGCACCTGCCGCGGAGCCGGCTCCGCCGGTGCCCACGCCGACCACGGCCAGTACACCGCCGCCGCCGGCGGAACAGCCGCTGCAGGTGACCGAAACGCCCACGCCCACCCGCGATTTCGTACTGCCGCCGCCGCCGAGCGTGCGCGTGCCGGCCCCGACGCCGCGCGCGGTGGTGCCGCCCGACGTGCAGGTGCCGGTGCGCGAGGTCGAGGTGGTCACCGACGTGCCGAGCGTGGCACAGCTGCGGCCGCGCGACATCGCGGTGCCGCGCCCGGCTGCGCCGCAGGTGCAGGTGCGCGAACGCGAGGTGCCGACACCTTTGCCGCAGGTGCAGGTTCCGGCGCCACAGCTGCGCACGCCTGTGCCGACACCGGTGCTGCGCAGTGCCGAGGTGCCGCAGGTGCGCCAGATCGAAGTGCCGACGCCGAGTACCGCCACTGCCAGCGCACCCACGCCCGCACCGCCGGCCGCCCCGGTCGCCAGCCCGGACACCACGCCGGCGAGCGCGCCGACCCCGCAGTCGGCGCCGGCCGCCGCTGCCGCCGCT
>NZ_JAGHWV010000047.1:221-653 GCF_017746095.1 Xanthomonas sp. D-109 | reverse complement strand
ACGCCCTGCCGGCCGGCGCCAGCACCCTGCATCGCCTGCTCGGCGTCATTCCCGACCTGCCGCGCTTCCGCCACGACGCCGACAACCCGCTGCCGTTCGACCTGATCGTGATCGACGAAGCCTCCATGGTCGACCTGCCGCTGATGTGCAAGCTGGTCGACGCCGTGGCCGACGGCGCGCAACTGATCCTGCTCGGCGATGCCGACCAGTTGCCCTCGGTGGAAGCCGGCGACGTGCTCGCCGCGATCCTGCAGGCCGCCGGCCCCGGCGACGCGCTGCAGCCCGACGACGCGCAGGCGCTGCAACCGCTGCTCGGTCACAGCGCGGTCGCGCACGACCACGGCGGCCTGGCCGGGCACCGCGTGCACCTGCTGCGCGGCTACCGCCAGGCCCAGGATTTCGCCCTGGCGCCACTGGCCGACGCGGTGCGCA
>NZ_JAGHWV010000047.1:0-172 GCF_017746095.1 Xanthomonas sp. D-109 | reverse complement strand
GCCACTGGCCGACGCGGTGCGCAGCGGCGATGCCGACGGCGCCCTGCGCCTGCTGCGCGACGGCCAGCTTGCCGGCGTGCACTTCCATGACGGCGTCGACGACGCGCTCGCTGCCGGCGGCGACGCCCTGCTCGCGCATTGGCGCGCGCTCGGCGACACCGACGATCCGGCC
>NZ_JAGHWV010000046.1:305-955 GCF_017746095.1 Xanthomonas sp. D-109 | reverse complement strand
GGGCCGCCCGCGCGGGGCACGCCCGGCACGCCGGCGGCCTTCATCGCGCGGATCGCCTCGACCTTGTCGCCCATCAGGCGGATGGTGTCGGCCTTGGGCCCGATGAAGATCCGCGGCGCGGCGTTCGATCCCGCGCAGGAACGCGGCCAGGGCGGGCGGTGCGGCCACGCCGTCGGAAGGGGACGTGGCGGTCATCGGAACTCCATCATCGGCGCGATGATAGCGAGGCGGCCGCCACGCTGCGCGCTTGACAGAAGCGCCGCGATCGGCTCATCCGCGGCCGCCGCGACGGCGGGTTGTGCACAGCGCCTGGAATTGGCCTGCGACAGGTCTTGTCAAGCCCCCGCGAAACCATGTTGCACCTGTGTTTCACGGCCAAGTTGTTGTTCTGAAAAGAATAAATGCGAGTGGCGCTTTTTTGTCCAACTCGTGGCAGAGGCTTGTGAGTCCGTCTTCACGGCGTGGAGCATGCCCGTCATGCACAGCTTTATCCACAGCAGATGTGGATAAATTCGATTCTCCAAGCGCGGCGGCTATTTACGACCGGTTTATCACTTTGCGGGCAGCAATCGCGCGCAACTCCTGGCTGCCGGGCGCGCTTGCCGCGGCCGCCAGGGCGTGTCACCGATCCCCTCGCAACCGCGGCCCTT
>NZ_JAGHWV010000046.1:0-213 GCF_017746095.1 Xanthomonas sp. D-109 | reverse complement strand
CGGGAATTGGTGACACGCCCTAGACTAGGCGGATGCCCTCCCCCGCCGCCACGCTCCGCGTCGCCCTGCCCGTCCCCTTGCCGCAGTTGTTCGACTACCTGCCGCCGCCCGGCGGCGCGGTCGCCGACGGCGACGTCGGCCGGCGGGTGCAGGTGCCGTTCGGCAATCGCGAACTGAGCGGGGTGGTGGCGGCGATCGGCCAGGTGGAGGACG
>NZ_JAGHWV010000045.1:0-16902 GCF_017746095.1 Xanthomonas sp. D-109 | reverse complement strand
CTCTGCGCCGATCTTGGTCAGCGCCGCGGTCAGCGTGGTCTTGCCGTGGTCGACGTGACCGATGGTGCCGACGTTGACGTGCGGCTTGGTGCGCTCGAACTTACCCTTTGCCATGTCTTCTCTACCTCGTGATTCGTATTGGGGGAACAGAGAGCGGGATGCGGCGCGGACCTGGTCCGCCGCACGCATCCCGTCGCTCTAGTCTCAGCTCTTCTTGATGACCGCTTCGGCGATGTTGGCCGGCGCTTCAGCGTAGTGGTCGAACTCCATCGAGAACGTGGCGCGACCCTGCGACATCGAGCGCAGCGTGGTGGCGTAGCCGAACATTTCGCCCAGCGGCACCATCGCGTTGATCACCTTGCCGGACGGGCTGTCGTCCTGGCCCTGCAGGATGCCGCGACGACGGCTGACGTCGCCCATCACATCGCCCAGGTAGTCTTCCGGGGTCACCACCTCGACCTTCATGATCGGCTCCAGCAGCACCGGGTTGGCCTTGTTGAAGCCTTCCTTGAAGCCCATCGAGCCGGCGATCTTGAACGCCATTTCCGAGGAGTCGACGTCATGGTACGAACCGTCGATCAGGCGCACCTTGACGTCCACGATCGGGTAGCCGGCCATCACGCCGTTGGCCACCGCTTCCTGGATGCCCTTGTCCACCGCCGGGATGTATTCCTTCGGCACCACGCCGCCGACGATCGCGTTCTCGAAGGTGTAGCCCAGGCCACGCTCCTGCGGCTCGATCTCGAGCACGACATGACCGTACTGGCCCTTACCGCCGGACTGACGCACGAACTTGCCTTCCTGCTTGACCGCCTTGCGGATGGTCTCGCGGTAGGCCACCTGCGGCTTGCCGACGTTGGCTTCGACGTTGAACTCGCGCTTCATGCGGTCGACCATGATTTCCAGGTGCAACTCGCCCATGCCGCGGATGATGGTCTGGCCGGATTCCTCGTCGGTGTTGACGCGGAACGAGGGATCTTCCTGCGCCAGACGGCTCAGCGCGATGCCCATCTTTTCCTGGTCCGACTTGGTCTTCGGCTCGACCGCCATCGAGATCACCGGCTCCGGGAACACCATGCGCTCCAGGATGATGATGTTGTCCTGCGCGCACAGCGTGTCGCCGGTGGTGACGTCCTTCAGGCCCACCGCCGCGGCGATGTCGCCCGCGCGCACTTCCTTGATCTCTTCGCGGTTGTTGGAGTGCATCTGCAGGATGCGACCCACGCGCTCCTTCTTCGACTTGACCGGGTTGTACACCTGGTCGCCGGAGTTCAGCGTGCCGGAGTAGACGCGGAAGAAGGTCAGCGAGCCGACGAACGGGTCGGTCATGATCTTGAACGCCAGCGCCGAGAACGGCGCGGTGTCGGTAGCCGGACGGCTGTCTTCCTTGTCGTCCTCGTCGATGCCCTTGACCGGCGGACGATCGCTGGGCGACGGCAGCAGCTGGATCACGCCGTCGAGCATCGCCTGCACGCCCTTGTTCTTGAACGCGGTACCGCAGTACACCGGCACCACTTCCACCTTCAGGGTGCGCTCGCGCAGGCCATTGATGATCTCGGCCTCGGACAGGTCGCCCTCGTTGAGGTACTTGTCCATCAGGTCTTCGTTGGCTTCGGCCGCGGCCTCGACCATGAACGCACGCGCCTCGGTGGCCTTGTCGGCCAGGTGCGCGGGGATCTCGCGGTACTCGAACACGGTGCCCTGGGAAGCGGTATCCCAATGGACCGCCTTCATCTTGATCAGGTCGACCACGCCTTCGAAGCCGTCTTCGGCGCCGATCGGCACCTGCATCGGCACCGGGTAGGCACCCAGGCGCGACTTCAGCTGCTCGACCACCTTGTCGAAGTTGGCACCGGTGCGGTCCATCTTGTTGACGAAGGCAAGGCGCGGCACCGCGTACTTGTTGGCCTGGCGCCACACGGTCTCGGACTGCGGCTGTACGCCACCGACCGCACACAGCACGAACACCGCGCCATCGAGCACGCGCAGCGAGCGCTCGACTTCGATGGTGAAGTCGACGTGCCCGGGGGTATCGATGATGTTGAAGCGGTGCTGCGGCAGCGACTTGTCCATGCCGCTCCAGAACGCCGTGGTGGCCGCGGAGGTGATGGTGATGCCACGCTCCTGCTCCTGCTCCATCCAGTCCATCGTCGCGGCACCGTCATGCACCTCGCCGATCTTGTGGCTGACGCCGGTGTAGAACAGGATGCGCTCGGAGGTGGTGGTCTTGCCGGCATCGATGTGAGCCATGATGCCGAAGTTGCGGTAACGCTCGATGGGAGTGGTACGGGCCACAGGGAGCCTCTCAAATTTCTTGGATTTCGGATGGCCGAACGCCGCCTTGCGGCGGCCTTCGGATTTGTGCCGCGCGCGACGGCGCAGCTAGCAGCACTTCTAGATAGTGCTGACGGGCCCCGTTTCCAAGGCCCGGAAGGTCACCAGCGGTAGTGCGCGAACGCCTTGTTCGCTTCCGCCATGCGGTGAGTCTCTTCGCGCTTCTTGATGGCGCCACCACGGTTTTCCGAGGCGTCGACCAGCTCGGCCGCGAGCTTGCGCGGCATCGAGTTCTCGCCGCGCTTGCGCGCCGAGTCGATCAGCCAGCGCATCGCCAGCGCCATGCGACGGGAGGAACGCACCTCGACCGGCACCTGGTAGGTGGCACCGCCGACGCGACGCGACTTGACTTCGACCGCCGGAGCGACGTTGTCCAGCGCCTTCTGCACCAGCTCGACCGCGTTGGGGTTCTTTTCGCCGATGACGTCCATCGCGCCGTAGACGATCTTTTCGGCGACCGACTTCTTGCCGCTCAGCATCACCATGTTGATGAAGCGGGCGATGGTCTCGCTCCCGTGCTTGGGATCCGGGAGGACGGCGCGCTGCGGCGTATTACCTTTACGTGACATGTGTGCTTCCCTTAGCTCTTCTTCGGACGCTTGGCGCCGTACTTGGAACGACCCTGGCGACGCTTGGCGACGCCAGCGGCATCGAGCGAACCGCGCACGGTGTGGTAGCGCACGCCCGGCAGATCCTTGACGCGACCGCCGCGGATCAGGACCACGGAGTGCTCCTGCAGGTTGTGGCCTTCGCCGCCGATGTAGCTGATGACCTCTTCCTGGTTGGTCAGGCGCACCTTGGCGACCTTACGCAGGGCCGAGTTCGGCTTCTTCGGGGTGGTGGTGTACACGCGCGTGCAGACGCCACGGCGCTGCGGGCACTTGTCCAGCGCCGGAGAGGCGCTCTTGTAGGTGGTCGCCTGCCGCGGCTTGCGGACCAGCTGGTTGATCGTCGCCATCAGTGGATTCTTCTGATTGAGGCCATCGGGCCTGGATGCGTGAAAACGAAGGCAGGCCGAAGGACGGCCTGCCGAGACAGGAAAGTATAGCGGGCAAGTCAAAGCGCCGTCAACAGAACGGAATTTTTACTTGCTGGCCCATCCGGGGCCGGAATACGGGGCGCTTCCGCTGCGCCCCCTTTCGCGTGGTAGACCGGCCCCGCGGACGGGACCGGTCCGGCGTGTTGCTTACTCTTCGCTGCCGGCAGCCGCCGGGGCGGAGGTCTCGACCGCCGGCTCGGCGCTGCCGCCGGACAGGGTCTGCATCTCCGACTCGGTCAGGCCGCTGGCGTTGCGGCGGCGCGTGTTGTGGTACGCCAGGCCGGTACCGGCCGGGATCAGACGACCCACGATCACGTTTTCCTTCAGGCCGCGCAGCGTATCGCTGGTGCCACGGACCGCCGCCTCGGTGAGGACGCGGGTGGTCTCCTGGAACGACGCGGCCGAGATGAACGACTCGGTCGCCAGCGAGGCCTTGGTGATGCCCAGCAGCACCGGCTCGTACTTGGCCGGCAGTTCGTTGCGGGTCACCAGGCGGGCATTCTCCTCGATGACGCGCTGGCGCTCGGCCTGCTCGCCGTTGAGGAACTTGCTGTTGCCCTGGTCGGTGATCTCGACCTTGCGCAGCATCTGCCGGGTGATGACCTCGATGTGCTTGTCGTTGATCTTCACGCCCTGCAGGCGGTACACGTCCTGGATTTCCTTGACCAGGTACGCGGCCAGCGGCTCGACGCCCAGCAGACGCAGGATGTCCTGCGGGCTCGGCTCGCCGTCCACCACGGTTTCGCCCTTGGCCACGTGCTCGCCTTCGAACACGATGATCTGGCGGTACTTCGGGATCAGCTCTTCGTGCTCCGACCCGTCGGTGTCCTTGATGATCAGGCGCTGCTTGCCCTTGGTGTCCTTGCCGAAGCTGATGATGCCCGAACGCTCGGCCAGGATCGCCGGATCCTTCGGCTTGCGCGCTTCGAACAGGTCGGCCACGCGCGGCAGACCACCGGTGATGTCGCGGGTCTTGGACGCTTCCTGCGGGATCTTGGCGACCACGTCGCCCACGCCGACCGGCGCGCCGTCCTGCAGGTTGACGATCGAGCGCGGCGGCAGCAGGTACTGCGCCGGCAGATCGGTGCCCGGGATGGTCAGGTCGTTGCCCTTGGCGTCGACGATGCGCACGATCGGGCGCAGGTCCTTGGCCTGGGTGCCGCGACGCTTCGGATCGGTGATCTCGCGCGAGGCCAGGCCGGTCAGTTCGTCGGTCTTCTCGATGACGGTGACGCCGTCGATGAAGTCGATGAAGCGGATGAAACCGGCCACTTCCGACACGATCGGGTGGTTGTGCGGATCCCAGTTCGCCACCGACTGGCCGGCCTTGACCGCGTCACCGTCCTTGGCGGTGATGGTGGCGCCGTACGGCAGCTTGTAGCGCTCGCGCTCGCGGCCGTGGCCGTCGAGCACCGACAGTTCGCCCGAACGCGACACCGCCACCAGCGAGCCGTTGGCGTGCTCGACCGACTTGAGGTTGTTGAACTTGATCGAACCGGTGGTCTTGACCGTGATGTTGTCCACCGCCGCCGCACGCGAGGCCGCGCCGCCGATGTGGAAGGTACGCATGGTCAGCTGGGTACCCGGCTCGCCGATCGACTGCGCGGCGATGACGCCGACCGCTTCGCCGATGTTGACCAGGTGGCCACGGGCCAGGTCGCGGCCGTAGCAGCGCGCGCACACGCCGAACGCCGATTCGCAGGTGATGGTCGAGCGGACCTTGACCGACTGCACGCCGGCTTCTTCCAGCTTGGCCACCCACTGCTCGTCGAGCAGGGTGTTGCGGGTGACGATCGGATCCTCGTCGTTGCCCGGCAGGAACACGTCCTCGGCCACCACACGGCCGAGCACACGATCGCGCAGCGGCTCGACCACGTCGCCGCCTTCCACGATCGGGGTCATGGTCAGGCCGTCGGTGGTGCCGCAATCGGGCTCGGTGATCACCACGTCCTGCGCCACGTCGACCAGGCGACGGGTCAGGTAACCGGAGTTGGCGGTCTTCAGCGCGGTATCGGCCAGACCCTTACGGGCACCGTGGGTTGAGTTGAAGTACTCCTGCACGTTCAGGCCTTCGCGGAAGTTCGCCTTGATCGGCGTCTCGATGATCGAGCCGTCCGGGCGGGCCATCAGGCCGCGCATGCCGGCCAGCTGACGGATCTGCGCCTGCGAACCACGCGCGCCGGAGTCGGCCATGATGTACAGGGAGTTCATCGACTTCTGGTCGATGGTCTCGCCCTTGGCGTTGACCACCTTCTCGGTGCCGATGGTGTCCATCATCGCCTTGGCGATGCGCTCGTTGGTGCGCGACCAGATGTCCACGACCTTGTTGTAGCGCTCGCCGGCGGTGACCAGACCGGACTGATACTGCTCCTGGATCTCCAGCACTTCCTGCTCGGCTTCGCCGAGGATGCCCTTCTTCTCCGACGGGATCAGCATGTCGTCGATGCCGATCGACACGCCGGCGCGGGTCGCATAGGCGAAGCCGGTGTACATCAGCTTGTCGGCGAACACGACGCTGTCCTTCAGACCCAGCTGGCGGTAGCTGGAGTTGATCAGGCGGCTGATGTTCTTCTTGGTCAGCTCGGTGTTGGCCAGCGCGAACGGCAGGCCTTCCGGCAGGATCTCGGCCAGCAGCGCGCGCCCGATCGTGGTGTCCACGATCGAGGTCTTCTTGCTGCGGTTGCCTTCTTCGTCGATCACCGTCTCGGTGATGCGGACCTTGACCTTGGCGTGCAGTTCGACCGCACGGTTGTCGTAGGCGCGCTTCACTTCGGCGATGTTGGCGAACACCATGCCCTCGCCCTTCTTGTTCTCCAGGGCGCGGCTCATGTAGTACAGGCCCAGCACCACGTCCTGCGACGGCACGATGATCGGCTCGCCGTTGGCCGGCGACAGGATGTTGTTGGTGGACATCATCAGCGCGCGCGCTTCCAGCTGCGCTTCCAGCGACAGCGGCACGTGCACGGCCATCTGGTCACCGTCGAAGTCGGCGTTGAACGCGGTGCAGACCAGCGGGTGCAGCTGGATCGCCTTGCCTTCGATCAGCACCGGCTCGAACGCCTGGATGCCCAGGCGGTGCAGGGTCGGCGCACGGTTCAGCAGCACCGGGTGCTCGCGGATCACCTCTTCCAGGATGTCCCAGACTTCGGCTTCTTCGCGCTCGACCAGCTTCTTGGCGGCCTTGATGGTGGTGGCCAGGCCGCGACGCTGCAGCTTGGCGAACACGAACGGCTTGAACAGCTCCAGCGCCATCTTCTTCGGCAGGCCGCACTCGTGCAGACGCAGGGTCGGGCCGACCACGATCACCGAACGGCCGGAGTAGTCCACGCGCTTGCCGAGCAGGTTCTGGCGGAACCGGCCCTGCTTGCCCTTGATCATGTCGGCCAGCGACTTCAGCGGGCGCTTGTTGGTGCCGGTGATGGCACGGCCGCGGCGGCCGTTGTCCAGCAGCGCATCGACCGATTCCTGCAGCATGCGCTTTTCGTTGCGCACGATGATGTCCGGCGCGTTCAGCTCGAGCAGGCGGCGCAGGCGGTTGTTGCGGTTGATGACGCGGCGGTACAGGTCGTTCAGATCGGAGGTCGCGAAGCGGCCGCCGTCCAGCGGCACCAGCGGACGCAGATCCGGCGGCAGCACCGGCAGCACGGTCATCACCATCCACTCCGGACGGTTGCCGGACTCGATGAAGGCCTCGATCAGCTTGATGCGCTTGGTCAGGCGCTTGAGCTTGGTTTCCGAACCGGTGCTGGCGATCTCTTCGCGCAGGCGGGTCATCTCCGACTGCAGGTCGATGGTGCGCAGCAGTTCGTACACGGCCTCGGCGCCCATGGCGGCGTCGAAGTCGTCGCCGTGCTCCTGGCGCGCGGTCAGGTACTGCTCTTCGGTCAGCAGCTGGCGGCGCTCAAGCGCGGTCAGGCCCGGCTCGGTCACCACGTAGGCTTCGAAGTACAGCACGCGCTCGATGTCGCGCAGGGTCATGTCCAGCATCAGGCCGATGCGCGACGGCAGCGACTTCAGGAACCAGATGTGCGCGACCGGCGAGGCCAGGTCGATGTGACCCATGCGCTCGCGACGCACCTTGGCCAGGGTCACTTCGGTGCCGCACTTCTCGCAGACCACGCCGCGGTGCTTCATGCGCTTGTACTTGCCGCACAGGCACTCGTAGTCCTTGATCGGGCCGAAGATGGCGGCGCAGAACAGGCCGTCGCGCTCGGGCTTGAAGGTGCGGTAGTTGATGGTTTCCGGCTTCTTCACTTCGCCGAAGGACCACGAACGGATCAGGTCCGGCGAGGCCAGCGCGATCTTGATCGCGTCGAAGTCCAGCGTCTGGCGCTGCTGGTTGAAGAGGTTGAGCAGGTCTTTCATTTGATTTCTCCGGGAATCGGGAATAGCGAATAGGGAATCGTTGGAAGCGGAGAGGCGGGACAGGAAACGCCAGCGGCCTGTGGGCAAACGCCCGGGCGGTTTCCTAGTCCCGACTCCTCATTCCCTGCCCTCAGTCTTCCAGTTCCATGTTGATCGCCAGCGAGCGGATTTCCTTCACCAGCACGTTGAAGGACTCCGGCATGCCGGCGACCATCTCGTGCTCGCCGTCGACGATGTTCTTGTACATCTGGTTGCGGCCCTGCACGTCGTCGGACTTCACCGTCAGCATTTCCTGCAGGGTGTAGGCCGCGCCGTAGGCTTCCAGCGCCCAGACTTCCATTTCGCCGAAGCGCTGGCCGCCGAACTGCGCCTTGCCGCCCAGCGGCTGCTGGGTGACCAGCGAGTACGGGCCGGTGGAGCGCGCGTGCATCTTGTCGTCGACCAGGTGGTTCAGCTTCAGCATGTGCATGTAGCCGACCGTGGTGTGGCGATCGAACGCCTCGCCGGTGCGGCCGTCGTACAGCTGGGTCTGGCCGCTGATCGGCAGGTCGGCGAGTTCGAGCATGTGCTTGATCTCGGCCTCGGTCGCACCGTCGAACACCGGGGTGGCCATCGGCACGCCGTCGGTCAGGTTCTTCGACAACGCCAGCAGCTCCGCGTCGCTGAACTGGTCCAGATCCACGCGGTCCTCGCCCAGCTTCTGGTCGTGGTTGTAGATCTGCGCCAGGAACTTGCGCAGGTCGGCAACCTTGGCCTGGGCCTCGAGCATGTTCTGGATCTTGCGACCCAGGCCCTTGGCGGCCCAGCCCAGGTGCACTTCCAGCACCTGACCGATGTTCATACGCGACGGCACGCCCAGCGGGTTCAGCACGATGTCCACGGTCTCGCCGTTGGCCATGTACGGCATGTCCTCGATCGGCTGGATCATCGACACGACACCCTTGTTGCCGTGGCGACCGGCCATCTTGTCGCCGGGCTGGATGCGGCGCTTCACCGCCAGGAACACCTTGACCATCTTCAGCACGCCCGGGGCGAGGTCGTCGCCGGCGGTGATCTTGCCGCGCTTGTCGGCGAAGCGACGCTCGAACTCCTTCTCGTGCGCCTGGATCTGCTTCTGCGCGCGCTCGATCGCCTCGGAGGCGTCCTCGTCCTTCATGCGCAGCGCGAACCAGTCGGACTTCTTCAGGCCGTCCAGGTAGGCGTCGCTGACGGTGTCGCCCTTCTTCAGGTTCGGGCCGCCATTGGCGACCTTGCCGATCAGCTGGCCACGCAGACGCGCATAGATCGCGCTTTCGAGGATGCGGAACTGGTCGTCGAAGTCCTTCTTGACCCGCTTGATCTCGTTTTCCTCGATCTGGCGGGCGCGCTTGTCCTTCTCGATGCCGTCGCGGGTGAACACCTGCACGTCGATGACGGTGCCGTCCATGCCCGGCGGCACGCGCAGCGAGCTGTCCTTCACGTCCGAGGCCTTCTCGCCGAAGATCGCGCGCAGCAGCTTCTCTTCCGGGGTCAGCTGGCTCTCGCCCTTCGGCGTGACCTTGCCGACCATGATGTCGCCGGCGCGCACTTCCGCACCGATGTACACCACGCCGCTCTCGTCCAGACGGTTCAGCGCCTGCTCGGACACGTTGGGGATGTCGGCGGAGATTTCCTCCGGCCCCAGCTTGGTGTCGCGCGCCACGCAGGTCAGCTCTTCGATGTGGATCGTGGTGTAGCGATCCTCTTCCACCACGCGCTCGGAGAGCAGGATGGAGTCTTCGAAGTTGTAGCCGTTCCACGGCATGAACGCGATCAGCATGTTCTGGCCCAGGGCCAGTTCGCCGATGTCGGTCGAGGGGCCGTCGGCCAGCACGTCGCCACGCGCGATCACGTCGCCCACGTTCACCAGCGGACGCTGGTTGATGCAGGTGTTCTGGTTGGAGCGGGTGTACTTGATCAGGTTGTAGATGTCGACGCCGGCGTCGGTGCCGCCGCCGATCTCGGCCTCGTTGACCTTGACCACGATGCGGCCGGCGTCGATCTGCTCGATCACGCCGCCACGACGCGCGTTCACGGTCACGCCCGAGTCGCGCGCCACGGCGCGCTCGATGCCGGTGCCGACCAGCGGCTTCTGCGCACGCAGCGTCGGCACGGCCTGGCGCTGCATGTTCGCGCCCATCAGCGCGCGGTTGGCGTCGTCGTGCTCCAGGAACGGCACCAGCGCGGCCGCGATCGACACGGTCTGCATCGGCGACACGTCCATGAAGTGCACTTCCGCCGGCGGCTTCAGCAGCGACTCGCCCTGGTAGCGGCACGGCACGAACTGCTCGGTCAGGCGGCTCTTGGCGTCGTGCAGCGCGTTGGCCTGCGCGATGACGTACTCGTTTTCTTCGATCGCCGACAGGTATTCGACCTCGTCGGTGATCTGGCCGTCCACGACCTTACGGTACGGCGTCTCGAGGAAGCCGTACTGGTTGGTGCGGGCGTACACCGCCAGCGAGTTGATCAGGCCGATGTTCGGGCCTTCCGGCGTTTCGATGGTGCAGACGCGGCCGTAGTGGGTCGGATGCACGTCGCGCACTTCGAAGCCGGCGCGCTCGCGGGTCAGGCCGCCCGGGCCCAGCGCGGAGACGCGACGCTTGTGCGTCACTTCCGACAGCGGGTTGTTCTGGTCCATGAACTGCGACAGCTGCGAGGAGCCGAAGAACTCCTTGATCGCGGCGGCCACCGGCTTGGCGTTGATCAGCTCCTGCGGGGTCAGGCCTTCGGACTCGGCCATCGACAGGCGCTCCTTGACCGCGCGCTCGACGCGGACCAGGCCCACGCGGAACACGTTCTCGGCCATTTCGCCGACCGAACGCACGCGACGGTTGCCCAGGTGGTCGATGTCGTCGACCACGCCGCGGCCGTTGCGGATCTCGGTCAGGACCTTGATCACGTCGAGGATGTCGGAGCTGTCGGCGTGCTCGGCGACCAGGCGCTTGGACTCCTCGTCGTTGCGCTCGCCGAAGTACTTCTTGTCGTAAAGGACCGACTCGCCGGTGACTTCCTTGCGGCCGACACGGCGGTTGAACTTCATGCGGCCGACCGTGGACAGGTCGTAGCGCTCGAAGGTGAAGAACAGGTTGTGGAACAGGTTCTGCGCGGCATCCTTGGTCGGCGGCTCGCCCGGACGCATCATGCGGTAGATCTCGACCAGCGCCTCGAGCTGGGTCTTGGTCGGATCGATGCGCAGGGTGTTGGACAGGTACGGACCACGATCCAGGTCGTTGACCCACAGCGTGCCCACGGCGTCGACGCCGGCCTTGCGGAACGCGGTCAGCTGATCTTCGCTGATCTCGTCGTTGGCGCTGGCCAGCAGTTCGCCGGTCGCCGCATCGACCACGTCGTGCGACAGGATGCGGCCGACCAGGTACTCGTCGGGCACGGCCAGCGCGGCGATGCCGGAGGCCTCGAGTTGCTTGACGTGGCGCGCGGTGATGCGCTTGCCGGCTTCGACGATGACCTTGTCGCCGTCGGCCAGGTCGAAGTTCAGGGTCTCGCCGCGCAGGCGCTCGGGCACCAGCTCCAGCTGCACGCCTTCCTTCGGGTCGATGTGGAAGGTGTTGATCTCGAAGAACTCGGACAGCATCTCCTCGTTCGAGTAGCCGAGCGCGCGCAGCAGGATCGACACCGGCAGCTTGCGGCGGCGGTCGATACGGGTGAACAGCGCGTCCTTCGGGTCGAACTCGAAGTCCAGCCAGGAGCCGCGGTACGGGATGATGCGGGCGCTGTACAGCAGCTTGCCCGAGCTGTGGGTCTTGCCGCGGTCGTGGTCGAAGAACACGCCGGGCGAACGGTGCAGCTGCGAGACGATGACGCGCTCGGTACCGTTGACGATGAAGGTGCCGTTGTCGGTCATCAGCGGGATTTCGCCGAGGTAGACCTCCTGCTCCTTGACGTACTTGATCGCCTTGGTCGAGGACTCGCGGTCGTAGATCACCAGGCGCACGGTCACGCGCAGCGGCGCGCCGTAGCTCATGCCGCGCTGGCGGCATTCACGCTCGTCGAACACCGGTTCGCCGAGCTTGTAGCCGACGTACTCCAGCGCCGCGTTGCCGCTGTAGCTGGAGATCGGGAACACCGATTTCAGGGCCGCGTGCAGGCCGTGGTCCGAACGCTTGTTCGGGTCGGTGTTCTCCTGCAGGAACTCGCGGTAGGAATCCACCTGGATGGCGAGCAGGAACGGCACTTCGAGGATCGAGCGCTGCTTGCCGAAGTCCTTGCGGATACGCTTCTTTTCGGTGAACGAATAAGACGTCATGAGGTATCACCTTGGCTGATGCGGGCCACGCGTCCGCGGCCCTGAGTGAACATAAATTGTCAGTTGGAAGTCGCTGGTATTGCCGGCACCAGCACGCCTTCTCCCGCTACTTCCAACTACCAACTCGGTGGTGAAGCGGTGAATGGGGAATGGAGACAGGGGAATCGTGGAGCGCACGTAGCGTGGCTGTTCCGACTCTCCATTCCCTGTTCCCGGTTCCCGCCTGAAACGGCCAAAGGCCGGGGGCTTTCGCCCCCAGCCTTCAGTGCATCGCCTTGAACGGCTGGCGATGCAAGGGACTGCTTACTTGACTTCGACCTTCGCGCCAGCGGCTTCCAGGTCCTTCTTGAACTTGTCGGCGTCTTCCTTCGACACGGCTTCCTTCAGGACGCCGCCGGCCTCGGTGAGGTCCTTGGCTTCCTTCAGGCCCAGGCCGGTGATGGCGCGGACGGCCTTGATGACGTCGACCTTCTTGGCGCCGGCGTCGATCAGGATGACGTTGAACTCGGTCTGCTCTTCGACCGGCGCGGCGGCCACGGCCGGGCCGGCAGCGGCGACCGGAGCGGCGGCGGAGACGCCGAACTTGTCTTCGATGGCCTTGACCAGCTCCATCACTTCCATGAGGGTCTTTTCGGCGATTGCGTCGACGATCTGCTCGTTAGACAGGGACATTGTAATTACCTTTGGAATTTTTTCTGGATGAGGTTCTAGTGAACCGTTTCAGGTGTCGCGAACTTAAGCCGTTTCGGCCGGGGCTTCCGCTTCGGCGTCGGCAGGCGCGGCGTCGCCGCCACCCTGCTTGTCGCCCACGGCCTTGACCGCACGGGCGAACATGCTCGCCGGCTCGGCCAGCACGCGTGCCAGCATGGCCAGCGCCTGCTCGCGGGTCGGCAGCGACGCCAACACCTCGAGATGAGCGGCCGGATACAGCTGACCACCCAGCGACACGACCTTGGCCTGCAGCTTGTCGTTACCCTTGGCGAATTCCTTGATCAGACGACCGGCAGCGCCGGGTTCTTCCGTCGAGAACGCATACAGCAGCGGACCGACCAGCGCGTCCTGGACGCACTCGTATTCGGTACCGGCAACGGCACGCGCGGCCAGGGTGTTCTTGACAACACGCAAGTACACACCGGTTTCGCGCGCCTTCTTGCGCATCGCGGTCATTTGCGAGACCGTGATGCCGGCGTACTCGGCAGCAACCAAGGAGTGGGCCTTCGCGGCGACGTCGGCCAGTTCGGCGACGACTTCTTGCTTCTGGGACAGATTGAGAGCCATTGCACTCCTCCGTTAAAGCCGGGAGTTGAAATGCGCGACCTGGGATGCGTCAGGAGCGATACCGCCGCTCTTGCCAATCCCCAATCCCGAATCCCGAATCCCTGCTTCAAACTTACTCCGCTCGCGGCTCCTGCCGCTTGCGGTCCTGGGCGGCCTCCTTCCTGGATGCCGGGGATGCCGCATGGCATCCCAGTTGGTGGCCGTTCCAGACCTGGAGTGAGCGCGCCCGGAACACCGGGCTGGCCTGCACCAGAAAAACTCCAGAAAGGCGGCACCATCTACGCCGGCTGGCCCCGAGGGGCTGATTAAGCGATCCCGCTGTACCGACGGCGACTCCTTGCCGTGTCGAGCTTCCGTGCCCGTCGTCGGTGTGCGCAGACCGCGCCTGCGGTCTTTGACGGCTTCGCGTCGGGTTGCCCCGGGCGACGCCTTCAAAAGGGTGACACCGACGCCGCCCCTGACGGGCGGCGCCGTGTTGCGATTACTTCAGGGACAGCGACGCCTGATCGATGGTGACGCCCGGACCCATGGTCGAGCTCACCGAGATCTTCTGCAGGTAGGTGCCCTTCGAGGTCGCCGGCTTGGCCTTGACCAGGTCCAGCAGCAGCGCCTGCAGGTTGTTCTTCAGCGCTTCGTCTTCGAAGCTGGCCTTGCCGATGGTGCAGTGGATGATGCCGGCCTTGTCGGTGCGGTAGCGCACCTGACCCGACTTGGCGTTCTTCACCGCTTCGGCCGGGTTGGCGGACACGGTGCCGACCTTGGGGTTCGGCATCAGGCCGCGCGGGCCCAGCAGGGTGCCCAGCTTGCCGACGACGCGCATCGCGTCCGGGGTGGCGATGACCACGTCGTAGTTCAGGTCGCCGCCCTGCATCTTCTCGGCCAGGTCGTCCATGCCGACGGCGTCGGCACCGGCGGCCAGCGCCTCGTCAGCCTTGGCGCCAGCGGGGGCGAACACGGCCACGCGCACGCTCTTGCCGGTACCGGCCGGCAGCACGGTGGAACCGCGCACCTGCTGGTCGGACTTCTTGGCGTCCACGCCCAAACGCACGGCCACGTCGACGGCTTCGACGAACTTGGCCTTGCTGGTGGTCTTGACGATCTTCAGCGCTTCGTCGATCGAATACGCCTTGCCCGGCTGCACGGCAGCACGGATCGCTTTCTGTCGCTTGGTCTGTGCCATTGCTTAACCCTCCACCGTCAGGCCCATGCTGCGGGCGGAACCCGCAATCGTGCGTACCGCCGCTTCCAGCTCCGCCGCCGTCAGGTCGGCTTCCTTCGCCTTGGCGATCTCTTCGAGCTGCTTGCGGGTCACCTTGCCCACCTTCTCGGTGTTCGGGCGCTTGGAGCCGGAGCTGACGCCCGCGGCCTTCTTCAGCAGCACGCTGGCCGGGGTGCTCTTGGTGACGAAGGTGAAGGTACGGTCCGAGTAGGCCGTGATGATGACCGGAGTCGGCAGGCCCGGCTCCAGCTTCTGCGTGGCGGCGTTGAACGCCTTGCAGAATTCCATGATGTTCAGACCGCGCTGACCCAGCGCAGGCCCGACCGGCGGCGAGGGGTTGGCCTGACCGGCCTTCACCTGCAGCTTGATGTAACCGACGACTTTCTTTGCCATTTTAGTGTCTCCGGGTGCTAGCGCCTAAACCGCAGGCTCCCCATCGCGACGGGAAAATCACGTGTCCCGCCATCACGTTTTTGAAGTGCGCAGAAAGCCGCCTCGCGGCGGCTTCCGTTCTGCCCGGCGGCTTGCCTGGACAGGGAGCCGCGCAGTATAGCAGAGATTTTGGCGCCCGGCGCAGCCGCGCCGGCGCGGGCTCAGGCCTTCTCGACCTGGCCGAATTCCAGTTCCACCGGGGTGGAACGGCCGAAGATAAGCACCGCCACGCGCAGGCGGCTCTTCTCGTAGTTGACTTCCTCGACCACGCCGTTGAAGTCGTTGAACGGACCGTCGGTGACGCGGACCATCTGGCCCGGCTCGAACAGCACCTTCGGACGCGGCTTCTCCACGCCATCCTGAACGCGCTGCAGGATCGCATCGGCCTCTTCGTCGCGGATCGGCAGCGGACGGTCGGCGGTGCCGCCGATGAAGCCCATCACCTTCGGCGTTTCCTTGACCAGGTGCCAGCTTTCGTTGTCGATGCGCGGGATGCCGCCTTCGTCGTGGGTCTCGATCTGCACCAGCACGTAGCCCGGGAAGAACTTGCGCTCGGAACGGCGCTTCTGGCCGGAGCGCATCTCGATCACTTCCTCGGTGGGGACCAGCACGTCGCCGAAGCGCTCCTGCATCTCGTCACGCACAATACGGTCGCGCAGCGCTTGGGCCACGGACTTCTCGAAGCCTGAATAGGCGTGAACGACATACCAACGCTTCACTGCTGCACTCTCCTCAACGGCTCACGAACCACTGCATCAGCTTCTGGATCAGGAAATCGAACCCACCCAGCAGCAGACTCAGAATGATCACCACCACGATCACCACCCAGGTGGTGCGAATGGCTTCCTGACGGGTCGGCCACACCACCTTGCGCAGTTCGAAACGGGACTCGGACAGGAACTCGCGGCCTTCGCGCCCCTTGGCGGTCAGCAGGAACACCGCGGCACCGGCCACCAGGCCGATCACCACCGCCAGCGCACGCAGCGGCCCCGACCAGCTACCCAGCTGCGTCGCGCGACTCGGCTCGCCGAACCAGAACCAGACAAACAGGCCGGCAACCACCAGCAGCGCAGCGATGACGTACTTGACGATATCGCCGCCGGAAGATGCGGCGGGGCCTTTGGAATGCTCGATCTTGCTGTTCATCCGACTCTTGCTGCTATGCGACCGAGGTCACTGGATAGGGAGCGGCAGATTGGCACGCCAGGAGGGACTCGAACCCCCAACCTGCGGTTTTGGAGACCGCTGCTCTGCCAATTGAGCTACTGGCGTGTAGTAAGAACGACTGCACTTCCCTGAGACGGCGAAGGCGGACCGAAGGTTCCGGCCCGCCCTTCGCTGAACCCGGCGGCCGGAGCCGCCTGCACCTCGTCGGATTCCGGCGACCGAGGCCGCCGTCCTGCCGTCGAGCCTGGCGGCCGCAGCCGCCAGAGGGCATTACTTGATGATCTTGGCCACCACGCCGGCGCCGACGGTACGGCCGCCTTCGCGGATCGCGAAACGCAGGCCTTCGTCCATCGCCACCGGGTTGATCAGCGTCACCACCATCTTGACGTTGTCGCCCGGCATCACCATTTCCACGCCTTCCGGCAGCTGCACCGCACCGGTGATGTCGGTGGTGCGGAAGTAGAACTGCGGACGGTAGCCCTTGAAGAACGGGGTGTGACGGCCGCCCTCGTCCTTCGACAGCACGTACACTTCGGCTTCGAAGTCGGTGTGCGGCTTGATCGAACCCGGCTTGCACAGCACCTGGCCGCGCTCCACGTCGTCACGCTTGGTGCCGCGCAGCAGCAGGCCCGCGTTGTCGCCCGCCTGGCCCTGATCCAGCAGCTTGCGGAACATTTCCACGCCGGTCACGGTGGTCTTCTGCGTCGCACGGATGCCGACGATTTCGATTTCGTCGCCCACCTTGATGATGCCGCGCTCGATGCGACCGGTCACCACGGTGCCGCG
>NZ_JAGHWV010000044.1:0-6434 GCF_017746095.1 Xanthomonas sp. D-109 | reverse complement strand
CTGCATGACAGTTGACTCCTACGGAATACCGATGCGTCAGGACGTGTTCTACCGCCCCAGCCGCTCCGCCAGCCGCACCAGCTCCGCCAGCGAGCCGACCTCCAGCTTGCGCATCGCATTGCCGCGGCGCACCTTCACCGTGATCTCGCTGAGCTGCAGTCGCGCCGCCACCTGCTTGTTGAGCAGGCCCTGCACCACCAGTTCCACCACCTCGCGCTCGCCGGCGCTGAGCCGCGCCCAGCGCGCCTGCAGCTCGGCCTGCGCAGCCTCGGCCTCGCGGCGCGCGCGGTCGCGGGCGATGCCCTGGCCGATCGCATCGAGCAGGTCCTGGTCGCGGAACGGCTTGGTCAGGAACTCGATCGCGCCGTTCTTCATCGCCTCCACGCTCATCGGGATGTCGCCATGGCCGGTGATGAAGATGGTCGGCAGCGCCAGCCCGGCCTCGTGCATGGTGCGATGGAAGTCCATGCCGCTCTGCCCGGGCATGCGGATGTCCAGCACCAGGCAGCTCGGCGCGTCGGCGCGCGGATGCGCCAGGAAGTCGCGGGTCGAGGCGAAGGCATGCACCTGCAGGTCCACCGAGGCGAACAGGTCTTCCAGCGCGGCGCGGATCGAGGCGTCGTCGTCGATCAGGTACACCACCGGGCGGGCGCTCGCGTCGGTGGTCATGGCCGCACACCGTTGGCGGTGGGCAGGCACACGTGGAACACCGCGCCGCACGGTCGCCCCGGTTCGGCCCAGATGCGGCCGCCGCCGGCCTCGACGATGCTGCGGCTGATGCTCAGGCCGATGCCGATGCCGCCCTGCTTGGTGGTCCAGAACGCATCGAACAGGTGCGCCTGCGCCTGTGCGGACAGGCCTTCGCCGCTGTCGGCCACGCTCAGCCGCACCGAGCGTGCGTCCTCGCGTTCGGTGACGATGCGCAGCGTCCGCTGTGCCGGCGGCGTGGCGGCCATCGCCTCGATCGCATTGAGCAGCAGGTTGCCGATCACCTGCTGGATCTGCACCGGGTCGGCCGACACCGGCGGCAGCAGCGCCGACAGTTCGGTGTGCACGCTGACCGCGCTGCGCTCCAGTTCGCCCTGCGACAGCGCCAGCACCTCGTTGACCGCAGCGTTGAGGTCGAAGGCGCGCTGCTGCGGCGCTTCGCCACGGGTCAGGCTGCGCACCCGCGCGATCACCTCGCCGGCGCGCTCGGCATCGGCGAGGATGCGCGCCAGCGCCGCGCGCGCCTTGTCCAGATTCGGCGGCTGCTGGTCGAGCCAGCGCTGGCAGGCGTTGCCGCTGGTGACGATGGCCGCCAGTGGCTGGTTGACCTCGTGCGCGATCGAGGCGGTCAGGCTGCCCAGGCTGCGCACCCGCGCCAGCCGCAGCAATTGCGCCTGCGCCGCGTGCGCGGCGGCCTTGGCCCGTTCCATGCGCACCGCGATGGAGGCGGTGACCGCCACCACCACGATGCTGATCGCCGAGTTGATCACGCCGACCCGGTAGGCGCCGGCGTGGGTGAGATGGAAGCTGAGCACGACCAGCACCACGCAGATGCCGGCCAGTACGCCCAGCCCGGCCGGTGCCAGCAGCCGCACCGCGCCGAGGATCGCCACCGTATAGAACAGCGCCGCCGCCACCGCATAGTCGGTGACCGTGTCGGCGACGAAGATCGCGCCCAGCGCCAGGCCCAGCGCGGCCAGGCCGAGCAGGCGGCGGTGCGGCGGCAGCGGCTTGAACCAGGCGATCATCGGCGGCGTGGCATGGAAGTGACAAGGTTGGGCATGGCTGGCTCAGGCTTCGGCGCCGGCGTTCCAGAACGCCTGTTGTACACCCGGTTCGCCCTCCAGGCGCTGCACAACTTCATCCAGTTCCTCGGCGCGCACCGCGGTGGCATACAGCGTCGCGGCGATCTCCACGTCCCGCTGCCCGAACGGATGCTGCTCGACCTCGCGCGCCGGGTAGTGCGCCTCCTCCAGCAGTTCGATCAGCCGCTCGCGCACCTCGCCGTGCACCTCGCGCGCGCAGATCGCATAGAACATGTAGGTGGCTTCCAGCGAAGATTCCTTCAGCGGATGCCGGTTGATGCGGTTCACCATCGGCCGCAGCAGGGTATTGCTGAGCAGCACGAACATCGCCGCCAGCACCGCCTCGGCGACCAGCCCGGCGCCGGCGCAGGCGCCGACCGCGCCCGATCCCCACAGCGTGGCCGCGGTGTTGAGCCCGGTGACGTTGGCGCCCTCCTTCATGATCGCGCCAGCGCCGAGGAAACCGATACCGGAGACCACGTAAGCCACCACCTGCACCGCGCCCTGGGTGCCGCCATGGATCTCGAACAGGCGGTCGCCGAGCGAGACGAAGATCGCCGCGCCGACTGCGACCAGGGTGTTGGTGCGCAGCCCGGCGGTGCGCTGACGCACCTGGCGCTCGAAGCCGATGATCGCGCCGAGCACGAAGGCGGCGGTGAGGCTCACCAGGGTGTCGAGCAGCGAGCCGAGATTGAACAGGCGCAGGGCTTCCATCAGGGCGCGTTCCGGTAGGCGAGGGGAGCGAGCATGGCGGCTCCGGGGAAGGGAGTGGGAAGGGACAGGGTGCCGATGATGCCGCGGCGAGATGGCAACTCGTGCCGTGGCGGCCAGGCATGCGCTTCAGTGCATGCCGGGCCACCAGGCCAGCGCGGCATGCCGCCAGTGCGCGGCCGGAACGCTCGCCCCGGCCTCGTGCAGGCGCCGTTGTGCCGCATGCGGCAAGCGCGCACGGACGCGGATGCGGTCGGCGACGGACAGCAGCGACAGCGCATCGGCCATCACCCGCGGCGACTGCGCGGACAGCGCCAGCGCGAAGGCGCGGGCGCCATGGGCGGCGAGCAGATGGCGCAGCGCCTCGGTGCGGCGCATGGCGACCGCGGCGCGCAGCGCGCGCTGCAGGCAGCGCTGCAGGCGGAAACGACTGGAAAACAGCGAGAACACGAACATGACGACCTCCTTGCGGCGCGTGGCCGGAAAGGACGTCGCAGCGTGCGGGCAGCGTGCGTCTTCCGGCTCAGCGCCGGGCAGCGACCAGGCGAGGGGAGCGGTAGGGGAATGCGGCGCTGACGCCGCGTCGATGCGGATCGGGGTCCATGCTCGCCTCCGGTGTCAGGGGGAACGGATCGCGCCGAGCGCGACGGTCTGGCGCGGTCGGATGCCGCGGTACCGCCCACTGGCCTGACCAGGAGCGGGTGGCGCAAAGCTTGGCATGCGGCCCAGGTGTGCACCAGCCTGCATGAGGCCATGGCGGCGATACCAAGGTATATCCGCTCTCCTCCGCGTGCCGGCGCGTGGCGCAGCGATTGAGACGCGGCCGGCTACACTGGCCGCATGCAGAACGATGTCCATTTCCTGATCCTCGCCGGCCTGTTGTGCGCCGTCATCGCCCTGTTGCTGGCCGTGTTGCTGCGGCGGGGCAACCACACCGCGCTGGAGGCGGCCCTGCGCGAGGAGCAGCGCAGCGGCCGCGGCGAACTGCGCGAGCAGCTCGACAGCCTGGCCCGCCAGCAGGACGCGCGCAGCGAAGGTTTCGCCCGCCACCTGTCCGACCTGTCCACCCGCACCGATCAGCGCCTGGACCTGCTGCGCGAAGCGCTGACCGAGGACGCGCGGCGCGGCCGGGTCGAGGCCGGCGCCGCGCAGCAGCGCACGGCCGAGCTGCTGAGCCAGCGCCTGGTCGAGATCCGCGGCCAGCTCGATGCCTTCGGCCAGCAACAGGACGCACGCATGGCGCAGTTCGGCCAGCAGCAGGCCGAGTTGATCGCGCGCATCGACGCGCAGCTGGGCGCGTTGCGCGAGGCCTTGCTCGAGGACGCGCGCAAGGGCCGCCAGGAAGGCGCGGACGCGCAGCAGCGCTTCGCCGACACGCTCGGCCAGCGCCTGGGTGACCTGGTCCAGCGCAACGAGCAGCGGATGGGCGAGATGCGCAGCACCCTGGAGGAGCGGCTGAAGGAACTGCAGGCCGACAACGCGGCCAAGCTCGAACAGATGCGCGGCACCGTCGACGAGAAGCTGCAGACCACCCTCAACACGCGCCTGGACGCCTCGTTCAAGCTGGTCTCCGAACGGCTCGAGCAGGTCCAGCGCGGCCTGGGCGAGATGCAGCAGCTGGCCACCGGCGTCGGCGACCTCAAGCGCGTGCTGAGCAACGTCAAGAACCGCGGCGGCTGGGGCGAGGTGCAGCTGGAGAACATCCTCGAGCAGACCCTGACCCAGGAACAGTACGCGCGCGGCGTGCGGGTGCGCCCGGAGCGCAACGAGATGGTCGACTTCGCGGTGCGCCTGCCGGGCCGCGGCCACGAGGACACGCCAGTGTGGCTGCCGATCGACGCCAAGTTCCCGCGCGAGGACTACGAGCGCCTGCTCGACGCGCAGGAGCAGGGCGATCCGGAACTGGTGCAGGCGACGGGCGCGCAACTGGAGCGCGCGATCCGGGTGCAGGCCAAGTCGATCGGCGACAAGTACATCGCCCCGCCGCATACCACCGATTTCGCGGTGATGTTCCTGCCTACCGAGGGCCTGTACGCCGAGACCCTGCGCCGCCCCGGCCTGGCCGACCTGCTGCAGCGCGAGCACCGCATCGTCGTCGCCGGGCCGACCACCATCACCGCCCTGCTCAACAGCCTGCAGATGGGCTTCCGCACGCTCGCCAT
The DNA here is from genome assembly GCF_017746095.1 of Xanthomonas sp. D-109. Classification (NCBI taxonomy): domain Bacteria; kingdom Pseudomonadati; phylum Pseudomonadota; class Gammaproteobacteria; order Lysobacterales; family Lysobacteraceae; genus Xanthomonas; species Xanthomonas sp. D-109. The sequence goes on along the minus strand of NZ_JAGHWV010000044.1, from coordinate 1,768 downwards.
CGAAAAGCGCTCCAGCGAGGTGTGGGGCGTGCTGGCGGCGGTGAAGAGCGAGTTCGGCAAGTTCGCCGGCATCCTGGAAAAGGCAGAGAAGCAGATCAGCACCGTCGGCAAGAGCCTGGGCGAGGCCAGCCGCAAGACCCGCACCATCGAGCGCCGCCTGCGTGGCGTCGAGACCCTGGCCGATGCGCAGGCCGCGCCGCTGCTGGAACTGTCGCTGCCGTTGGACGATGCCGAGGCGGACGAGGCTGCGGGCGACGACCGGGAATGAGGGCCTGCGGTGCGCAGCGGCGAGTTGGGATGGCAGGCGTCGTGGCGGATACGTCGGCGCGGGATGGCGTGCGACCAACACGCGCCATGTTGGATGCAGCGCCGCGACCTGGACGGACCGGCGCGGCCGCTTCGTACGCGCACGCTGCGCCGATCGCGCAGCATGGGGGTGTCCTTGTCCTGCCTGCAGTGTCGATGCGATTCGACATCACGGATGCGTTGTCGTCTCCAGGCTGCTCGCCTGCTCGCCTGCTGGCCGATACGCGCGCTTCTGATCACGACGAGCGGCACATGTGTGGCGACGGCGCTTGTTTCTTCTGCGGTGGTCGCGCGCAGGTTTTGCGGGCGCGGCTGTCGCGGCTGAAGCCGCTCCTGCGGGAGCGCATGATCCGCAGCAAAAGCGGGTGGTACGTGCCGACACAGGCCAGCTGTCGGTGCGCTGAGTCACGCGGTCACGGCACTGCGTATGCCGCCCCGGCAGCGACTATGCTGGCGCTTCCTTTCGATCGAGGTAATGCCCCATGTCCGAGTCGCTGACCTCCATTCCGCTGACCCGCATCGATGGCCAGCCGGCCACCCTGGCCGAGTTCGCGGGCAAGGTGTTGCTGATCGTCAACGTCGCCTCCAAGTGCGGCCTCACTGCGCAGTACGCGGGCCTGGAAGCGCTGTATCGCGAGAAGCAGGCTGCGGGTCTGGAGGTGCTGGGTTTCCCGGCCAACGATTTCAAGGGCCAGGAGCCGGGCAGCGAGGCGGAGATCCAGCAGTTCTGCCAGCTCACCTACGACGTGACCTTCCCGATGTTCTCCAAGATCGCGGTCACCGGCGAAGACACCCATCCGCTGTACCGCGCGCTGATCGCCGCGCAGCCGCAGACGGAGGGCGAGGGCCCGATGCGCGAGAAGCTGGCCGGCTACGGTATCGAACCGAATCCGGCGCCGGGCGTGCTGTGGAATTTCGAGAAGTTCCTGGTCGGCCGCGACGGCAAGGTCCACGCGCGCTTCGCTCCGGACGTCACCGCCGAGGACCCGCGCCTGCGCGCGGCGATCGACGCGGCGCTGGGGTAACTGCGGTATTCGATGCAGTCAGGCGGTGCTTGGGTGAGCGGAACGTGCTGTTGTGGCGTCTAGGTAGTCGCTGACCGAGCCGGGGAGGTTGCGATGTGCTTGTTTTCGGGCGTCGCATGTCGCGGCTGAAGCCGCTCCTACGCAAGGCGTGCAGCATCGACGTGGTTGCCGTTGCCGTTGCCGTTGCCGTTGCCGTTGCCGTTGCCTCGGCTGTTGCTTGGCTTTGGCTGTTGCTCTGGCTTTTGATCTACCGGGTTCCCTTCCGAAGCGGCGGCCAGCGCGGGGAAACACCCGAAGGGCGGCGTACATGGATGTACGCCGTCCGCGGCAGGGGCAGGATGCCCCTTCCGCGGATCCCCGTGCTGGACGCGGACCCGGAGCGCGCAGCGCGGTGGGCGCGAAGGCAGGGGGCGCTTTATTTTTGTTTCCTTTTATTT
>NZ_JAGHWV010000043.1:0-1168 GCF_017746095.1 Xanthomonas sp. D-109 | reverse complement strand
GCGGCTGAAGCCGCTTGTGTCAAATAAGGGTCTATCGTTGCAGGTGAGAGCGGAGTGCGGCAGGCCGTTTAGCCGCAGTGCCAGCAAGCACGAGTAGGAGTCAGCGCCGCCGCACTCCGGTTCTCCTGCCTGACAAGCCCGAACAGTTGCCCGAGTGACGAGCTCGAACTCCACAAGCATGGGCATCGGCAGGAGCGCTCTCGTCCCTGAGTCTACTGCGGAGAACGTCTATGCGACGCCATGTCGGGATCGATGTATCCAAGGCCGAACTGGTCATTCATGTCCTGCCGGACGAGCAGGCCTGGACCCAGCCCAATACGCCACAGGGGCAGCGTGCGCTGGCCCAACGTCTGGCTGGGATGGACTGCGAGCGGATCGTGCTGGAAGCCAGCGGTGGCTACGAACGTGCCGTGCTGCAAGTGTTGCGGCAGGCCGATCTGCCCGTGGTGCGGATGCCCGCCGATCGTCCGCGCAAGCTCGCCCAGGCCTTGGGCCTGCATGCCAAGACCGATGCCCTGGACGCGCGCCTGCTGGCCATCGCCGCCCAGCACATCCCGACCACCCCCACGCCCGTGGTGCCCGGGCACCAGCAGTCTCTTCGCGAACTGCTGGACCTGCGTGCCACCCTGGTGGGCCAGCGCGATGCCCATCGGCGGCGCTTGGAACACATTACCAGCGCCAAGGCGCAACACCGCTGCCGAGAGGTGATCGCCCTGCTAAACCAGCAGATCCAGACGTTGACGCAGGAGATCGAGCAGCAGGGCAAGACCTGCTCGAGCCTACCCAAGGTGCCTGGGCTCGGGACGATCCTGCGCGCGGTTCTGGCCGCGCGACTACCAGAACTAGGCACGCTGCCGCCACGCAAGCTCGCTGCCTTGGTCGGGCTGGCCCCGTTCAATCACGACAGCGGCTGCTGGAAAGGCCAACGCCGCATCAAAGGCGGACGTGCCGACGTGCGGCGCGTGCTGTACATGTCCACCTGGGCCAGCATCCGCGCCAAATCCCCCTTGGCCAACACCTACGCGCGCCTGCGCGCAGCTGGCAAGCCGGCCAAGGTCGCCATCGTCGCCTGCATGCACAAGTTCCTGCGCTGGCTCAATGCCATCGCGCGCGATCAGGCCCCGTACGCTCCTCCTGCCATCGCGGCTGCATGACAGTTGACTCCTAC
>NZ_JAGHWV010000042.1:812-991 GCF_017746095.1 Xanthomonas sp. D-109 | reverse complement strand
AACGCCACCAACTCCACCACCGATCGCGGCGCGCTGAACTCGGAAGTCAAGCAGCTGGCCTCGGAAATCGACCGCGTCTCCAGCCAGACCAACTTCAACGGCACCAAGCTGCTGGACGGCTCCTTCTCCGGCGCCCTGTTCCAGGTCGGCGCCGATGCCGGCCAGACCATCGGCATCAA
>NZ_JAGHWV010000042.1:0-561 GCF_017746095.1 Xanthomonas sp. D-109 | reverse complement strand
GACATCTCCACCTTCCAGGGCGCACAGAAGGCGCTGAGCATCATCGACAACGCGCTGACCTCGGTGAACTCCTCGCGCGCCGACATGGGTGCGATCCAGAACCGCTTCACCTCCACCATCGCCAACCTGAGCTCGACCTCGGAGAACCTGTCGGCTTCGCGCAGCCGCATCCGCGACACCGACTACGCCAAGGAAACCGCCGAGCTGACCCGTACGCAGATCCTGCAGCAGGCCGGCACCGCGATGCTCGCCCAGGCCAAGCAGGCCCCGCAGAGCGTGCTGAGCCTGCTCCAGGGCTAAGCGCGGCAGGCCGCGATGTACCGCCGAGGGCTCCTACGCCATTAGGAGCCCTCGTAGCGGAAGCGATATCAAATATGCTGAAAACCAAGGTATCTAAATGGCACAGGTAATCAATACCAACGTAATGTCGCTGAACGCTCAGCGCAACCTCAACACCACCAGCGCCAGCCTGGCGACGACGATCCAGCGTCTGTCCTCGGGCCTGCGCATCAACAGCGCCAAGGACGACGCCGCCGGTCTGGCGATCTCCGAGCGCTTCAC
>NZ_JAGHWV010000041.1:0-5700 GCF_017746095.1 Xanthomonas sp. D-109 | reverse complement strand
GCGAACATCGGGTGTTGACAGCGTGAAAAAGTCGGTTAATATGGCCGGCTCGCTTCGAGGAAAAGCCTACGGGTTTGGACGAAGAAGCGGCGTCAACCACCTGATCAAAAAGGTGTTGACGGCAAGAAAAAAGCCGCTATGATGGGCGGCTCGGTTCGACGAAAAGCCCTCGGGTTTGAAGACGAGCCAGCGTCAACCGCCTCGAAACGAGGTGTTGACGGAAACAAAAAGTCCGCTATAATGGGCGGCTCACTCGGACGGAAACGTCGGGGCGAAAAGGGAAAGGCGCTGAGGCCGGCCCCGACGTTCTTTGACAGTGTGCGCAGGTAACTTGTGAGGACGCCTGCAGATGGAAGTATGTCCATCTTGCAGACGTTCGAATCAAGAGCAACAAATCAATTGCTTTGCAAGCGATACGTAGCTTGGTTTGAACTCTGCATATCAAAGCTTTTGCCTTCGGGCATGTAGTTTTAAGTGAAGAGTTTGATCCTGGCTCAGAGTGAACGCTGGCGGCAGGCCTAACACATGCAAGTCGAACGGCAGCACAGGAGAGCTTGCTCTCTGGGTGGCGAGTGGCGGACGGGTGAGGAATACATCGGAATCTACCTTTTCGTGGGGGATAACGTAGGGAAACTTACGCTAATACCGCATACGACCTTAGGGTGAAAGCGGAGGACCTTCGGGCTTCGCGCGGATAGATGAGCCGATGTCGGATTAGCTAGTTGGCGGGGTAAAGGCCCACCAAGGCGACGATCCGTAGCTGGTCTGAGAGGATGATCAGCCACACTGGAACTGAGACACGGTCCAGACTCCTACGGGAGGCAGCAGTGGGGAATATTGGACAATGGGCGCAAGCCTGATCCAGCCATGCCGCGTGGGTGAAGAAGGCCTTCGGGTTGTAAAGCCCTTTTGTTGGGAAAGAAAAGCAGTCGGTTAATACCCGATTGTTCTGACGGTACCCAAAGAATAAGCACCGGCTAACTTCGTGCCAGCAGCCGCGGTAATACGAAGGGTGCAAGCGTTACTCGGAATTACTGGGCGTAAAGCGTGCGTAGGTGGTTGTTTAAGTCCGTTGTGAAAGCCCTGGGCTCAACCTGGGAATTGCAGTGGATACTGGGCAACTAGAGTGTGGTAGAGGATGGCGGAATTCCCGGTGTAGCAGTGAAATGCGTAGAGATCGGGAGGAACATCTGTGGCGAAGGCGGCCATCTGGACCAACACTGACACTGAGGCACGAAAGCGTGGGGAGCAAACAGGATTAGATACCCTGGTAGTCCACGCCCTAAACGATGCGAACTGGATGTTGGGTGCAACTTGGCACGCAGTATCGAAGCTAACGCGTTAAGTTCGCCGCCTGGGGAGTACGGTCGCAAGACTGAAACTCAAAGGAATTGACGGGGGCCCGCACAAGCGGTGGAGTATGTGGTTTAATTCGATGCAACGCGAAGAACCTTACCTGGTCTTGACATCCACGGAACTTTCCAGAGATGGATTGGTGCCTTCGGGAACCGTGAGACAGGTGCTGCATGGCTGTCGTCAGCTCGTGTCGTGAGATGTTGGGTTAAGTCCCGCAACGAGCGCAACCCTTGTCCTTAGTTGCCAGCACGTAATGGTGGGAACTCTAAGGAGACCGCCGGTGACAAACCGGAGGAAGGTGGGGATGACGTCAAGTCATCATGGCCCTTACGACCAGGGCTACACACGTACTACAATGGTAGGGACAGAGGGCTGCAAGCCGGCGACGGTGAGCCAATCCCAGAAACCCTATCTCAGTCCGGATTGGAGTCTGCAACTCGACTCCATGAAGTCGGAATCGCTAGTAATCGCAGATCAGCATTGCTGCGGTGAATACGTTCCCGGGCCTTGTACACACCGCCCGTCACACCATGGGAGTTTGTTGCACCAGAAGCAGGTAGCTTAACCTTCGGGAGGGCGCTTGCCACGGTGTGGCCGATGACTGGGGTGAAGTCGTAACAAGGTAGCCGTATCGGAAGGTGCGGCTGGATCACCTCCTTTTGAGCATGACAGCTACATCTGTCAGGCGTCCTCACAAGTAACCTGCATTCAGAGAGTTCCGCCACAGGGCGGAGCACCCCGAAATACCGGGGCCATAGCTCAGCTGGGAGAGCACCTGCTTTGCAAGCAGGGGGTCGTCGGTTCGATCCCGACTGGCTCCACCACTGACGAAGACTTTGGGTCTGTAGCTCAGGTGGTTAGAGCGCACCCCTGATAAGGGTGAGGTCGGTGGTTCGAGTCCTCCCAGACCCACCACTCTGAATGTATCGCACACTAAGAATTTAGATGCTCGGCGTTGAGGCCGTAGCGTTGTTCTTTAATAATTTGTGATGTAGCGAGCGTTTGAGAACAAACTTCTCGACGTGTCGTTGTGGCTAAGGCGGGGACCTCGAGTCCCTAGAAATTGAGTCGTTATAGTTCGCGTCCAGGCTTTGTACCCCTGGACTGAATATGACCTTGAGGCAACTTGAGGTTATATGGTCAAGCGAATAAGCGCACACGGTGGATGCCTTGGCGGTCAGAGGCGATGAAGGACGTGGCAGCCTGCGAAAAGTGTCGGGGAGCTGGCAACAAGCTTTGATCCGGCAATGTCCGAATGGGGAAACCCACTGCTTCGGCAGTATCCTGCAGTGAATACATAGCTGCTGGAAGCGAACCCGGTGAACTGAAATATCTAAGTAACCGGAGGAAAAGAAATCAACCGAGATTCCCTAAGTAGTGACGAGCGAACGGGGACTAGCCCTTAAGCTGGTATGGTTTTAGAAAAACAACCTGGAAAGGTTGGCCATAGAAGGTGATAGCCCTGTATTTGAAAGGGCCATACCAGTGAAGACGAGTAGGGCGGGGCACGTGAAACCCTGTCTGAACATGGGGGGACCATCCTCCAAGGCTAAATACTCCTGACCGACCGATAGTGAACCAGTACCGTGAGGGAAAGGCGAAAAGAACCCCGGAGAGGGGAGTGAAATAGATCCTGAAACCGTGTGCGTACAAGCAGTAGGAGCTCGCAAGAGTGACTGCGTACCTTTTGTATAATGGGTCAGCGACTTACTGTTCGTGGCAAGCTTAACCGTATAGGGGAGGCGAAGGGAAACCGAGTCTGATAAGGGCGCATAGTCGCGGGCAGTAGACCCGAAACCGGGTGATCTAGTCATGCCCAGGGTGAAGGTCAGGTAACACTGACTGGAGGCCCGAACCCACTCCCGTTGCAAAGGTAGGGGATGAGGTGTGATTAGGAGTGAAAAGCTAATCGAACCCGGAGATAGCTGGTTCTCCTCGAAAGCTATTTAGGTAGCGCCTCATATGTATCCTCTCGGGGGTAGAGCACTGTTATGGCTAGGGGGTCATCGCGACTTACCAAACCATTGCAAACTCCGAATACCGAGACGGACTGTATGGGAGACACACGGCGGGTGCTAACGTCCGTCGTGAAAAGGGAAACAACCCAGACCCACAGCTAAGGTCCCAAATTCACTGCTAAGTGGAAAACGATGTGGAAAGGCATAGACAGCCAGGAGGTTGGCTTAGAAGCAGCCACCCTTTAAAGAAAGCGTAATAGCTCACTGGTCGAGTCGGTCTGCGCGGAAGATTTAACGGGGCTAAGCAGTGAACCGAAGCTTGGGGTGCATCGCGATAAGCGATGCGCGGTAGAGGAGCGTTCCGTAAGCCTGCGAAGGTGGATTGAGAAGTCTGCTGGAGGTATCGGAAGTGCGAATGCTGACATGAGTAACGACAATGCGGGTGAAAAACCCGCACGCCGAAAGCCCAAGGTTTCCTTGCGCAACGTTAATCGGCGCAGGGTGAGTCGGCCCCTAAGGCGAGGGCGAAAGCCGTAGTCGATGGGAAGCAGGTTAATATTCCTGCACCTCGCGTAAGTGCGATGGAGGGACGGAGAAGGTTAGGTGTACCGGGCGTTGGTTGTCCCGGGGAAAGGCGGTAGGTTTGGATCTTTGGCAAATCCGGGATCCTTTAAGACCGAGCACCGAGACGAGTCTTTTAGACGAAGTCACTGATACCACGCTTCCAGGAAAAGCTCCTAAGCTTCAGCTTACGCAGACCGTACCGTAAACCGACACAGGTGGGTAGGATGAGAATTCTCAGGCGCTTGAGAGAACTCGGGTGAAGGAACTAGGCAACATGGCACCGTAACTTCGGGAGAAGGTGCACCCTTTTTGGTGGCTCGTGCGAGCTATAGCTGAAGAGGGTCGCAGAAACCAGGCCGCTGCGACTGTTTATCAAAAACACAGCACTCTGCAAACACGAAAGTGGACGTATAGGGTGTGACGCCTGCCCGGTGCTGGAAGGTTAATTGATGGGGTCAGCCGCAAGGCGAAGCTCTTGATCGAAGCCCCAGTAAACGGCGGCCGTAACTATAACGGTCCTAAGGTAGCGAAATTCCTTGTCGGGTAAGTTCCGACCTGCACGAATGGCGTAACGACAGCGGCGCTGTCTCCACCCGAGACTCAGTGAAATTGAAATCGCTGTGAAGATGCAGCGTTCCCGTGGCAAGACGGAAAGACCCCGTGAACCTTTACTATAGCTTTACACTGAACGTTGAGTTCGTCTGTGTAGGATAGGTGGGAGGCTATGAAACTGTGGCGCTAGCTGCAGTGGAGCCATCCTTGAAATACCACCCTGTCGTGCTTGACGTTCTAACCTAGGTCCGTAATCCGGATCGGGGACCGTGTATGGTGGGTAGTTTGACTGGGGCGGTCTCCTCCTAAAGAGTAACGGAGGAGCACGAAGGTACGCTCAGCGCGGTCGGACATCGCGCACTGTGTGCAAAGGCATAAGCGTGCTTGACTGCAAGATCGACGGATCAAGCAGGTACGAAAGTAGGTCTTAGTGATCCGGTGGTTCTGTATGGAAGGGCCATCGCTCAACGGATAAAAGGTACTCCGGGGATAACAGGCTGATACCGCCCAAGAGTTCATATCGACGGCGGTGTTTGGCACCTCGATGTCGGCTCATCACATCCTGGGGCTGTAGTCGGTCCCAAGGGTATGGCTGTTCGCCATTTAAAGTGGTACGCGAGCTGGGTTCAGAACGTCGTGAGACAGTTCGGTCCCTATCTGCCATGGGCGTTGGAGATTTGAGAGGGGCTGCTCCTAGTACGAGAGGACCGGAGTGGACGAACCTCTGGTGTTCCGGTTGTCACGCCAGTGGCATTGCCGGGTAGCTATGTTCGGAAGCGATAACCGCTGAAAGCATCTAAGCGGGAAGCGCGCCTCAAGATGAGATCTCCCGGGACACAAGTCCCCTAAAGGAACCATGTAGACTACGTGGTTGATAGGTCAGGTGTGTAAGTGCAGCAATGCATTGAGCTAACTGATACTAATGATCCGTGCGGCTTGACCATATAACCTCAAGATGCTTCCTCGAAGCATCCCTTAGCGCGACACACGTCGATCGCTCTCACTCGCTCGCTACATCACACCCCATGAGAGGCTGGCGCCCTGCCGTCCTCGGTCCAACAACCGAGAACATGCACGCGGCGACACTCCAACCGTCTCCCTGGTGAAATTAGCGCTGTGGAACCACCCGATCCCATCCCGAACTCGGAAGTGAAACGCAGCTGCGCCGATGGTAGTGTGGCTCAAGCCATGCGAGAGTAGGTCATCGCCAGGGGCTTTACCCCAAATCCCCGTCCGAAAGGACGGGGATTTTTTATTGCGCCTGGAAAAA
>NZ_JAGHWV010000040.1:0-692 GCF_017746095.1 Xanthomonas sp. D-109 | reverse complement strand
CGACCGGTCACCACGGTGCCGCGGCCGGAGATCGAGAACACGTCTTCCACCGGCATCAGGAACGGCTTGTCCACGTCGCGCTGCGGCTCCGGGATGAACGAGTCCAGCGCGTCCACCAGCTTCAGGATCGCCGGCACGCCGATCTCGCTCTGGTCGCCTTCCAGCGCCAGACGGGCCGAACCGTGGATGATCGGGGTGTCGTCGCCCGGGAAGTCGTACTTGCTCAGCAGCTCGCGCACTTCCATCTCGACCAGCTCGAGCAGCTCGGCGTCGTCGACCATGTCGGCCTTGTTCAGGAACACCACGATGTGCGGCACGCCGACCTGGCGCGACAGCAGGATGTGCTCGCGGGTCTGCGGCATCGGGCCGTCAGCGGCCGAGCACACCAGGATCGCGCCGTCCATCTGCGCCGCACCGGTGATCATGTTCTTGACGTAGTCCGCGTGACCCGGGCAATCCACGTGCGCGTAGTGGCGCGTCGGGGATTCGTATTCCACGTGGGCGGTCGAGATCGTGATGCCGCGCGCCTTCTCTTCCGGCGCCGCGTCGATCGCGTCATACGCCTTGAACTCGCCGCCGAAGCGCTCTGCGCCGATCTTGGTCAGCGCCGCGGTCAGCGTGGTCTTGCCGTGGTCGACGTGACCGATGGTGCCGACGTTGACGTGCGGCTTGGTGCGCTCGAACTTACCCTT
>NZ_JAGHWV010000039.1:18246-18403 GCF_017746095.1 Xanthomonas sp. D-109 | reverse complement strand
CCCTGGCCGTCGGCCTGCCATTGGCGGGCGTGCTGCACGCTGCCGTGGGCGCCGCTGGCGCTGGCCTGCACGGCCGCGTGACGGGCGCCGTCGGCGCCGCCGGCGGTGCGCGTGCGGGTGTGCTCGCGTGCCTGGGCGCTGGGCGCGGCCAGGACGC
>NZ_JAGHWV010000039.1:17873-18179 GCF_017746095.1 Xanthomonas sp. D-109 | reverse complement strand
ACATGGCGTTCTCCGGCGACGGCAGCGGCGTGCTGCCAGGCATCACCGTAGCCACCGCGTTGGCGCGCGGGGCGCCGGATCGGCCAGCGGATGTTGCCGCAGGCCGCGGCGGAAACATCCGCTTACAGATGCGCCGCCATCGCCGTTGCCGCCAGGCCGCGGCGCAGCCGATAGTGGCGTCCATGCACGATGCCGCGCCCGCTCCCCGCCTGCTGCTGGTCGACGACGACGACCGCCTGCGCGCCCTGCTGTGCCGCTACCTGGAGAGCCAGGGCTTCGCGGTCAAGGCGGTGGCCGACGGCATGC
>NZ_JAGHWV010000039.1:0-17863 GCF_017746095.1 Xanthomonas sp. D-109 | reverse complement strand
TGGTGGTGCTGGACCTGATGCTGCCCGGCGAGAACGGCCTGGAGATCTGCCGACGCCTGCGCGGCCAGGGCGACCACACCCCGATCGTGATGCTGACCGCCAAGGGCGACGAGATCGACCGCATCGTCGGCCTGGAGATCGGCGCCGACGACTACCTGCCCAAGCCGGTCAACCCGCGCGAGCTGCTGGCGCGGATCCGCGCGGTGCTGCGCCGTACCCGCCCGGGCGGCGCCGGCGCGCCACAGCCGGACGGCGGCGAGATCGGCTTCGGCCGCTTCCGCCTGCACCTGGGACGGCGCGAACTGCGCCGCGACGGCGAACCGTTGAAGCTGACCACCGCCGAGTTCGCGGTGCTGTCGGTACTGCTGCGGCACCCGCAGCAGCCGCTGAGCCGCGACCGCCTGTCCAGCCTGGCGCACGGCCGCGAACACGAGCCGCTGGGCCGCAGCATCGACGTGATCGTCGCGCGGCTGCGCAAGCTGCTGGAAGACGACGTGCGCACGCCGCGGCTGATCCAGACGGTGTGGGGCGTGGGCTATGTGTACGTGCCGCCGGAGCCGCAGGCGTGAGCGCGCCGGCTTCCCGCGCCAGCGGCTGGCCGCGCAGCCTGTTCGGGCAACTGGCGCTGGTGATCGCGCTGGTGCTGGCCGGCGCCGGCCTGCTGGCGCTGCTGCTCGGTCGCGAACTGGCGTTGCGGCCGGCAGCACAGCAGCAACTGCGCGTGCTGCACGGCTTCGCCAATGTCGCCGAGGCGTTGCAGCGCTCGCCGGCCGCCACGGCGCTGGCGCCGGCGTTGCGCGAGGCCGGGCTGCAATTGCGCAGCGCGCCGCCCACGGCCAATGCAGCCGGCCCGCTGGTCGACGCCGTGCAGCGCCGTGCGGCCGACCAGCTCGGTCCCGGGCGCGCGTTGCGGCGCGACGCCGACGGTACCCTGTGGCTGCAGTTGGCCACGCCCACGCCACTGTGGATCGCGTTCTCCAGCCAGCCGCGCGGGCACGGCCTGCGCCGGTTCTCGGTGGCGATGCTGGCCTGCTGCACGCTGCTGGTCTGGCTCGCCGCTGCGCTGGTCGCGCGGCGCCTGGTGCGGCCGCTGCGGCAACTGGCGCAGGCCGCGCCGCACCTGGTGCGCGGCGAACAGGCCGGACCGATCGCCACCGGCGGCCCGCGCGAAGTCGCCGCGCTGGCGCAGGCGCTCACCGCGGCCAGCGCCGACGTGCGCCACGCCGCGGCCGAGCGCGCGCTGCTGCTGGCCGGCATCTCCCACGACCTGCGCACCCCGCTGACCCGGCTGCAGTACGCGCTGGCGCTGCTGCCGCAGGTGGAGCCGGAACTGCGCGAGGGCATGGAGCGCGACATCGGCGAGATCGACGCGATCCTGGCGCAGTTCATCGCCTACGCCCGCGACGGCCGCGACGAACCCGCCGTGGCCCTGGACCTGGCCGACCTCTGCCGGCAGGCGCTGGGCGCGGCGCAACCCGGCTGGGAGGCCGTCCTGCCCGCGCAGGCGCCGCTGCACGGGCGGCCGCTGGCGCTGCAGCGCGCGCTCGGCAACCTCATCGGCAACGCCGAACGGCACGGCGCCGCGCCGTTCCAGCTGCGCCTGCACAGCGACGGCGGCGATGGCTGGCGCATCGAGGTGCGCGACCACGGCCCCGGCCTGGACCCGGCACTGGCTGCGCGCGCACTGCAGCCGTTCGTGCACGGCGGCCATGGCGGCAGCGGACTGGGCCTGGCGATCGTCGAGCGTGTCGCGCGCCAGCATCGCGGCGCGTTGCTGCTGCAGCCCATCGCCCCACACGGCCTGTGCGCCACCCTGCACCTGCGCCCGGCCTGAACCGGCGCATGTCGGCGCCTGCACCGGCCGGCCGCGCCACGACCTCCCTCGCCGTCCTTCAAGGAGTGATCCGCCCATGCGCCTGTCCCGCCCGTCGCCCGCCCATTGCCTGCTCGCCCTGGCGCTGCTGTTGCCGGCGCTGACCGCCACGCCTGTCCACGCCCAGGACGGGCGCCTGCGCGCACGCCTGCTGCAGCGCCTGCAGGGCGATCGCGCCGACACCGCGCGTGCGCCACTGCCCGCCGGCGCGCAGGTGCTGCGCGACGTCGCCTATGGCCCGGACCCGGCGCAGCGCATGGACGTGTACCTGCCGGCCGGCGCGCGCCAGGCGCCGCTGCTGGTGATGGTGCACGGCGGCGGCTGGGCCGACGGCGACAAGGACAACCCCGGCGTGGCCGCCAACAAGGTCGCGCACTGGCTGCCGCAGGGCCATGTGCTGGTGTCGCTGAATTACCGCCTGCTGCCGCAGGCCACGCCGCTGCAGCAGGCGCAGGACGTGGCGCGCGCGGTCGCACGGATCCAGCAACTGGCGCCGCAGTGGGGCGCCGACCCGACGCGGCTGGTGCTGATGGGCCACTCGGCCGGCGCGCACCTGGTGAGCCTGCTGGACCTGTCGCCGGACCTGCTGGCGCAGGCCGGGGCGCGCCGACCCTTGGGCACGGTGGCGCTGGACAGTGCGGCGATGGACGTGGAGCAGGTGATGCAGCAACGGCATCTGCCGCTGTACGACCGCGCCTTCGGCAGCGTGCGCAGCGACTGGATCGCCGCCTCGCCGTACCACGTCATGGGCGCCAGCGCGCCGCCGCTGCTGGCGGTGTGCTCCAGCCGCCGTGCCGATGCCTGCGCGCAGGCGCGCCACCTGGCCGCCAAGGCCAACGGCCGCGGCATCCGCGTCGAGGTGCTGCCGCAGGATGCCAGCCACGCCGAACTCAACCGCGACCTCGGCCTGCCCTCGGCCTACACCGCGGCGGTGGACGCGTTCCTGCACACCCTGCGCTGAGCGGCGCGGGTGGTTCGCTCAGGCCACCATGCACTGCTGCAGCAGCAACGGCAGCGCCACCGCGGCGCTGTCGCGCCAGTGCAGATCCGCACGCGCCGACAGCGCACTGGGTTCGGGATTGATCTCGACCACGCAGGCGCCGCGCTCCTTGGCCTGCAGCGGCAGGCTGGCGGCCGGATAGACCAGGCCGGAACTGCCGATCACCAGCACCAGGTCGGCGTTGTCGGCGGCGGTCTGCGCGCGCGCCCACTCCGCCGCCGGCAACGCTTCGCCGAACCACACCACGCCCGGGCGCACCGTGCCGCCGCAGGCCGCGCACACCGGCGGCGCCAGGCGCTGGCTGGGCGTGTGCACGTCGATCGGCGGCAGCAAGCCGCGCCAGGGCTGGCCGCAGTCGCTGCAGCGCAGCGCCGACAGGCGGCCGTGCACGTGCGCGGCGACCTCGCTGCCGGCGCGCTGGTGCAGGTCGTCCACGTTCTGGGTCACCAGGGTGGTGTGGCGGACCTCGGCCAGGCGCGCCAGCGCCAGGTGCCCGGCGTGCGGCTGGGCCTGCGCCACGATCGCCATGCGCCAGCGGTACCAGCCCCAGACCAGGGCCGGGTCGGCACGCCAGGCGTCCTCGGTGGCCAGTTGCTCGGGATCGAAGCGCGACCACAGGCTGTCGTCCTGGCCACGGAAGGTCGGCACCCCGCTCTCGGCGGACATGCCGGCACCGGTCAGCACCAGCAGACGGCGCGCGCCCTGGATGAAGGCGGCGACGGTCTCGGCGTTGTAGGCGGAACTGAGCATGGCGCGCTCGATTTGACCAAGCGCACACTATTGCATCGCCGCAGGTCACCCTCAATGTGCACGGCAGCACGCGCAGGCGCCCGCAACGCGAACGGGCGGCCAGTGGCCGCCCGTTCGCGCGTGGTCATGGACCGGCACAGACGCCGGCCCGGACCTCCGGCTGGCTCAGTCGAGCACGACCAGCTTGACGTCGATGTTGCCGCGGGTGGCGTTGGAGTACGGGCACACCTGATGCGCCTTCTCCACCAGCGATTCCAGCGTCGCACGCTCCAGGCCCGGCACGGCGATGCGCAGTTCCACGGCGATGCCGAAGCCGCCCGGGATCTGGCCGATGCCGACATGGCCTTCGATGCTCGGCTCGGCCGGCAGCTTCACCTTCTCCTGGCCGGCGACGAACTTCAGCGCGCCGATGAAGCAGGCCGAGTAGCCGGCAGCGAACAGCTGCTCCGGGTTGGTGCCGTCGCCGCCGGCGCCGCCCAGCTCGCGCGGGGTCGACAGCTTGACGTCCAGCGCCTTGTCCGGGGTGGCGGCGCGGCCGTCGCGGCCCCCGGTGGCGGTGGCGGTGGCGGTGTAGGCGATGGTGGTCGGTGAAGCCATGGTGGTTCTCCTTGGAGGGCGGCGCCGCGGCGCCATGGGGTAGAGGGGCGGGTTGGAGGGGACTGCGATCGGGTCGGGAACCGCTCAGGCGGCGGCCTGCAACTTGCCGCGGACCTCTTCCAGATCGTGCTTGAGCCGGGTCAGTTGCTGCAGATCGCAGGCGACCGCGCACAGCACGCCTTCCGGCACCGCCTGCGCGCGCGTGCGCAGCGCCTGGCCGTCGGCGGTCAACGCGATCAGCACGCGGCGCTCGTCGGCGGCGGCGCGGCTGCGGGTCAGCAGGCCGATCGCCTCCAGGCGCTTGAGCAACGGGGTCAGCGTGGCCGAATCCAGGAACAGCTTCTCGCCGATCTCCGACACGCTGCGCTGGTCCTGCTCCCACAGCACCAGCATCACCAGGTACTGCGGATAGGTCAGGCCGAGGTCGCGCAGCAGCCCGCGGTAGAGCTTGTGCATGGCCAGGTTGGCCGAATACAGCGCGAAGCACAGCTGGGTATCCAGCTTCAGCAGGGCGGTGGCGTCGGGGGCAGAGGTACGGTTCATGGGCACTACATTACATAGCGCGCGATTTAATGGCAAGCGATATTTTGCCCGCCGACTCCTCGCTGAAGCGGGCGCCGCCCTGCCCTCGTGCCGCCAGCGGCGCAGGACTACGCTGCGCGCAACGTCAAGGAGCTTCCGCATGCGCGCATCGTTCCTGCTGCTGGCCGCGCTCGGCGCTGCCCCCGTGATGTCCAAGGCCGTGCCCAACACCCTGCCCGATGGCCCGGTGCTGGTCGGTGCCGGCGCCGACGCGCTGGCCCGCGAAACCCGTCGCCAGTGCCCCGGCGTGCCGACCGACCGGCTCACCCCGGCCGATCTGCTCGATGCCGAGGAGACCTTTCGCGATGGATTGTCGACAGCGCAGCGCCAGGCCATGGACCGGCAGTTGCCGCAGGACGGCGCGTCCTGGCCGGCGCGCAGCGAAGGCGGCGCCAGTTGCCCGGCAGTTGCCTATCTGGAAGAGATCGCCGGCGCGGGCCTGATGCCGCGCTTCGTCGCCGGACTGTGTGCGCCCGGCGCGGTGCGCTGAGCGTCCGCAGACGCTCCTGCGCTCAGACCCGGTGCGCCGCCGCCAGGTACTCGGCGCTCTGCATTTCGATCAGGCGCGAGGCGGTACGCTCGAACGCACCGGCCAGGCGCTCGCCGGTGTACAGCAGCGGCGGCGGATCCTGCGCGGTGCAGACCAGGTTGACGTGGCGGTCGTACAGCTCGTCGATCAGGTTGACGAAGCGCCGTGCCGCGTCCTCGTTCATGCGGTCGAAGTGCGGGATGCCGCCGAGCAGCACGGTGGTGAACTCGTGCGCGATCTCGATGTAGTCGCTGGGACCGCGCGGGCCTTCGCACAAGGCGACGAAATCGAACCAGACGATGCTCTTGCCGCGCGCGCGCACCGGGATCTTGCGCCCTTCCAGTTCGATGTTGCCGCGGCGCGCCTCGGCATTGCCGGTCAGCGCGCCCCAGCGCTCGCCCAGCCAGGCATCGCTGTCCTCGGCCAGCGGCGCGCGGTACACCGGCGAGCGGGTCAGCGCACGCATGCGGTAGTCCTCGGTGCCCTCGGCGTACAGCTCCACGCAATAGGTCTGCAGCAAGCCGATCGCCGGCAGGAAGCTCTCGCGCTGCAGGCCGTTGAGGTACAGGTTCTGCGGCGCGGTGTTGGAGGTGGTGACCAGGGTCACGCCCTCGGCGAACAGGCGCTCGAGCAGGCGCGACAGCAGCATCGCATCGCCGATGTCGGTGACGAAGAACTCGTCCAGCACCAGCACGCGCAGCCGGCTGCGCCACTCCTGCGCGATCTTCGCCAGCGGATCGCTCTGCCCGGCGTGTTCGCGCAGGCGCTCATGCACGCCGCGCATGAAGCGGTGGAAATGCGTGCGGTACTTCCGCGCGATCGGCAGGCCGTCGTAGAACAGATCGACCAGGAAGGTCTTGCCGCGGCCGACCCCGCCCCAGAAATACAGTCCACGCACTGGCTCGGGCTTCTTCCAGAACGCCGACAGCCGGTCCAGCCAGCCCTCCTGGTCGCCGTCCACGATCGCGACGTGGATGCGGTCCAGTTCGGCCAGCGCCGCATGCTGGGCCGGATCGTCGCGCCAGTCGCCGCGCGCCACGCCCTCGGCGTAGCGCTGCGACGGCAATGCCGCCGCGCTCACGCCTGTGCCGCCGGCAGCCAGGCCTTGACCGCGTGCTGCAACGCGCCGCGCAGGTCGATCAGCTTGCGATGGAAGAAATGGCTGGTGTCGGGCATGCGCACCAGTTGCGGTTGCGCCTCCAAGGTCTCCAGCCAGTCGTACACGGCCTGCGGGTCGACGATCTCGTCGGCCTCGCCCTGGATCACCAGCCACTGCGGCGGCGGCGCCATGTCGGAAAAATCCCAGCGCCCGGCCGGCGGCGCGATCGAGATCAGCACCTGCGGCTGCAGCGCGGCGCTGGCGCGCAGCGAGACGTAGGCGCCGAAGCTGAAACCGGCCAGCCACAGCGCGTCGTGCGGACGCTGATCGCGTACCCAGGCGGCCACCGCGGCCAGGTCCTGCTGCTCGCCTTCGCCGTGGTCGAAGCTGCCGGCGGAGGCGCCGACGCTGCGGAAGTTGAAACGCACCACGCGCACGCCCAGTTCGCGCAGCGCGCGCGCGACCATGGTCACCACCTTGTTGTGCATGCTGCCGCCCTCGGTGGACAGCGGATGGCAGACGATGGCGGTGACCGGCAGCGCGGCGTCGTCGGCGTCGGGCAGATCGACCGCGGCTTCGATCGGGCCGGCCGGGCCTTGCAGGGTCAGCGCGCCGGAGGCGGTGGGGAAAGCGGGAGAGGTCATGCGGTCATAATACCGGGGCTGGGTCGCGGCCACATGCCGATGCGGTGCACGCAGCGTTCCTTTTCCTCCCGATCCGGATCCTGTGCGTGGCGTTCGTCCTGCTGAGTGTGGTGTGCAGCGTGCTGGTCTCGGCGCTGCTGAAGCTGGCGCCGCAACGGCGCATCGACCTGGCCCAGGCGGTGACCTGGAACTACCTGGCGGCGCTGCTGCTGTGCGCCGCGCTGCTGCACCCGCCGCTGGCCGCGCTGGGCGACGCGCAGACGCCGTGGGTGGCGCTGCTGGGCCTGGGCGTGCTGCTGCCGGGCATCTTCCTGGTGCTGGGCCGCGCGGTGGCCAGTGCCGGCATTGTGCGCACCGACGCAGCACAGCGGCTGTCGCTGCTGCTGTCGCTGGCCGCGGCCTTCCTGTGGTTCGGCGAACAGGCCAACGGCGCCAAGCTGGCCGGCCTGGCGCTGGGCCTGCTGGCGATCGCCGGCATCGTGCAGCGGCCGGACACGACGTCGCACCGCGCCGCAGGCACCGCACCGTGGCTGCTGCTGGTGTGGGTCGGCTTCGCCGCGATCGACGTGCTGCTCAAGCGCATCGCCCAGGCCGGCACCCCGTTCGCCGCTTCGCTGCTGGTGGCCTTCGCGCTGGCCTTCGTGCTACTGCTGGGCGTGCAGCTGTGGCGCCACCTGCGCGGCACCGCCCCGCTGGCCTGGCGCAACCTCGGCGCCGGCCTGCTGCTGGGCGCGCTCAACTTCGGCAACATCCTGTTCTACGTGCGCGCGCATCAGGCCCTGCCGGACAGCCCGGCCAGCGTGTTCGCGGCGATGAACCTGGGCGTGATCGGCCTGGGCACCCTGCTCGGCATCGCCGTGTTCGGCGAACGCACCACCCGCTGGAACCGCCTCGGCCTGCTGCTGGCGGTGCCGGCGATCGTGCTGATCGCGCTGGGCACAGTCCACTAGCCTTCAGCGCCCGCGCCCCGCTTTTCCGATTCCCCAGTCCCGATTCCCCACTCCCGGCCCTCAACGCCTCCACACCGGGAACGGATCCTCCAGTCCCTGCCACGCCACCGGCCCCTGCCGCAGTTCGGCGTCGTCGAGCAGGCAGGCATCGAGTTCGGCGCGCACCCGCGCCGTGTCCAGGCCGACGCCGATCACCGCCAGTTCCTGGCGGCGGTCGCCCCACAGCGGATGCCACATCGCGCGCAGCGCCGCGTACTCGCGCGCATCGCCGACCTCCTCGGCCTGCGGCGGCGGCGCGTTCCAGCACGCGCTCTGCTGCCGCTGCCAGCCCAGCTCGGTGTACGCCAGCGGCGACGGCGGCAGCGCCAGCGGCGTGTCCAGCAGGCCGCGGTCCACGCGCTCGCGCGCCGCATACCAGAAGCCGGCGGCCTGGGTCTGGGTGGCCGCACCGACGATGGACAGCTCGCCGACCCAGTCCATGCGGCTGGCCAGCCAGAAGAAGCCCTTGCTGCGGATCACATCGCGCAAGCCGCGCTGCGCCAGCCGCGCGAAGCGCAGCGGGTGGAACGGCCGGCGCGCGCGATAGACGAAGCTTTCGATGCCGAACTGCTCGGTCTCCGGCGCGTGCTCGCCGCGCAGCGCCTGCATCCACCCCGGCGCCAGCTGCGCGCGCACGAAATCGAAGCGGCCGGTGTCCAGCACCAGTTCCAGCGGCACGTCGCCGCGGCTGGCCTCGACGATGCGGGCATCGCGGTTGAGCGCACGCAGTACCGCGCGGGTCCGGTCGAGGGTGGCCGCATCGGCCTGGTCGGCCTTGCTGATGACGATCACGTCGGCGAACTCGATCTGCTCCACCAGCAGGTTGACCAGCCCGCGGTCGTCGTCGTCCCCGGCCTGCAGGCCACGGTCGGCCAGACGCTCGGCCGAGCCGAAATCGCGCAGGAAGCTCACCCCGTCGACCACGGTGAGCATGGTGTCCAGGCGCGCGACATCGGCCAGGCCGCGGCCGTCGGCATCGCGCACGGCGAAGGTCGCGGCCACCGGCATCGGCTCGGAGATGCCGGTGGATTCGATCAGCAGGTAGTCGTAGCGCCCGCTCTCGGCCAGGCGCTGCACCTCCTGGCGCAGGTCGTCGCGCAGGGTGCAGCAGATGCAGCCGTTGCTGAACTCGACCAGAGTCTCTTCGGTGCGGCTGAGCGCGGCGCCGCCGTCGCGGATCAGCGCCGCGTCGATGTTGACCTCGCTCATGTCGTTGACGATCACCGCCACGCGGCGGCCATCGCGGTTGTGCAGCACGCGATTGAGCAGGGTGGTCTTGCCGGCACCCAGGAAGCCGGACAGGACGGTGACGGGAAGGCGGGAATCGGAAACGGCGGACGTGGACATGGCGGGCATCGGCGCGAAGGCGTGGCGGACTGGAAATGTTACTATATAACACTTGATGCGTTGGAGTGACCGCCCATGAAATCCCTGCCGCCCTCTTTCTTCGATGCCTCGGCGATGCTGTTGTCCGGGCTGTGCCTGCTGCACTGCCTGGCCTTGCCGTTGCTGGCCGCGGCGCTGCCGCTGTTCGGCGTCTGGGCCAAGGCCGAGTGGGTGCACGTGGTATTCGTGGCGATCGCCGCGCCGTTGGCGGGGCTGGCGCTGTGGCGCGGGCACCGGCGCGACGCGCTGCCCTGGCCGCTGTGGACGCTGGCGGCGCTGGGCCTGCTCGGTCTGCTGGCCGGCGCTTTCGGCATTCCCGACGAGGCCAGCGAGACCGCGATGACGGTGAGCGGCAGCCTGGCCCTGGCCAGTGCGCATCTGTGGAATTGGCGACGGCATCGGCTGCGTTGCCGGCATTGAGCGTGGGGCGCGCTGTATAGCGTGCTTTCGCTCGAGGCGATCAGGGGGTGCCATGCAGCGTGGCTTTGGCTGTTGCGTTGGCTGTTGCTGTTGCCGTTGCTGTTGCTGTTGCTGTTGCTCTGGCTTTTGATTTATCGGGTTCCCTTCCGAAGCGGCGGCCAGCGCGGGGAAAAACCCCGAAGGGGCGGCGTACATGGATGTACGCCGTCCGCGGCAGGGGCAGGATGCCCCTTCCGCGGATCCCCGGGATGGACGCGGACCCGGAGCGCGTTAGCGCGGAGGGCGCGAGGCAGGGTGTGCTTTCTTTTGGTTACTTTTCTTTGCACAAGCAAAGAAGTGCTTCTCAGCAGCCGAAGGCTGATCAAAGTAACTCGCCGCCAGGCGAAAGCTTTGCTCTTGCTTCAGAGCTTCTCTGTAGGAGCGGCTTCAGCCGCGACAGGCATTGCCGATTCCATCGGTCGCGGCTGAAGCCGCTCCTACGACTCTTCTCGTTTGACACGCAAACTCGAAGCAACAGCAAAGGCTTTCGCCCTTTCGGGCGAGTTACTTTTCTTTGCTCGCGCAAAGAAAAGGTAACCAAAAGAAAGCGCGCCCTGCCTTGCGCCCTCCGCGCTGCGCGCTCCGGGTCCGCGGATGCACCGGGGATTCGCGGAAGGGGCATCCTGCCCCTGCCGCGAACGGCGCACATCCATGTGCGCCGCCCTTCGGGTGTTTCCCCGGTCCATCCGCCGCTGCGGAAGGGAACCCGGTAAGTCAAAAGCCAGAGCAACGGCAACAGCAGAAACAACGGCAAGTGCCAAAGCGACAGCAACAGCCCATGCTGCCGCCCTTCTTCACGAGCGAAACACCACATCTCACAACTTCGGTCAGCACCACGACACAACGTGCGGCCAGCGCACGATGGACAGAAGCAACGTTCAAGAGATCGCAACGAGGCGTAAGACCGGACGCTCATTACGATCGCCCTGAAGCACAGCACACCTCTCACGACAAACCGTCGTGCGCCTCGCGAAGGACGTGAGACTCCAGCAGGAATGTCCCACACATCAAGGACAGGGAAAGGAGGGCCGGCGATCAGCTTTCCCGATTGCCCATTCCCATCTCCCCATTCCCGGCCCTACAGATCAAACCCCAGCAACAACGGATCGTGATCGGAACTGCGCCACGGGCCAGGCAGATCGCGCTCGCGGTAACCATCGCTGTCGGGCAGGTCCGCGTTGACGTGCCATTCGGCGGCACCGCGCAACCGCGCCGCCAGCGCCGGACTCAGCAAGGCGTGGTCCAGCCGGCCACTGAGGCCGCGATAGACGAAGCTGTAGGGCTGCGCGACATGCGCCTCCTGCAACGCATCGCGCCAGCCCGCGTCGCGCAGCAGGCGCAGCGGATCTTCCATCGCATAGGCGTTGAAATCGCCGAGCAGCACGCTGGCCGTGCTGCCGGTGCCGGTGGGGTCGCTGCGCAGCCACGCATCGACGCGGCGCGCCGACTCGGTGCGGGTCGCGTTCCAGCAGCCCTGGCCGTCGCCGCGGTCGGCGTCGGCGCCGCTGGCCTCGCTGCAGCCACCCTTGGACTTGAAGTGGTTGGCCACCACCACGAACGGCGCGCCACTGCCGCGGCGGAACGCCTGCGCCAGCGGCACGCGGCTGTGCTCGGCGAACGGACCGCCTTCCAGCATCGCCGGCTTGCCCACCGGGCTGACCCGCGAGGCGCGGTAGATCAGCCCGACCCGGATCGGGTTGTCGCCGGGGCCGCGCCCGGCATCCACGAAGCGCCAGTCGCCGCCGCCGGCGTTGAGCGCGTCGACCAGGCTGGCGATCGCCGAGGTCGGGCCGTAGCCGTCGTTCTCCAGTTCCATCAGCGCGGCGACATCGGCCTGCAGCGGGCGGATCGTGGCCACCAGCTTGCGCAGCTGCGCCTGGAATTCGGCCGGCGTGCGTGCGCCGCGCAGGGTCGGGAACCCGCCGCCGCGGCCGTCGCCGTTGAAGAAGTTCTCCAGGTTGAACGCGGCGATGCGCAGGCTGCCGTCGACCTGCGGCGGCGCCGGTTCCGGCGGCGGCGTCAGTTGCAGAGCGGCGGTCGGATACAGCCGCGCGGCACCCTCGATCACCCCGCCGACGATGCCCTCCACGTCCTGGACCGTGCTGCCCGCGCGCGGCGGTGCAGTGGCGCTGCCCAGATAGTCCGGAAGTTTTGCCGTTGCCGTTGCCGTTGCCGGTGTTGATGTCGGCGTCGGCGCAGCGAGCGTGCCCAGCCGCAGCCCGCGCCGCGCGTTGTCGACCACCACCGCCGCGAGCTCGGCGCTGCCGGGCGCGGCCACCTCGCTGGGCTGCCACAGGCGCCCGCCGAAGGCCACGCCAAGCTCGCCGGTCTTGCCCAGCGCATCGTTGTCGACCACGGTCAGCGGCGCGGCGATGCGCACGCGCATGCCGGCCAGTGCCGACCAGTCGGCCGGCGCCGCATCAAGCACCTGCAGCGGCAAGGGTTGCGCGCGCGCCAGCACGGTGTGCCCCTGCTCCAGCACGCTGCGCCCGACGAAGGCCGTGCCGGCCTTGGCCGACGCGGCGGCCTGCGGGGCCAGTTCGCCCCACACCCGCACACGATCGCCCGGGGCCAGGCTGCGCTCGGCGTCGCCACGCACCAGCAGCGCGTCGGCGGTGAGCGGGTCGTCGTCGCCGGCATCCTGCACCAGGTAGCCGCTGCCGCCGGCCTCCACGCGCGCGGTGACCACGCCCTCGAACACCACGCCCTGCGCCTGCGGCCCCGGACGCAACTGCCCGATCGGCAGCAGCGTCGGCGGCGTCAGCGCCTGCGCGGCAGGGGCTGCGACCAGCAGCAACAACGACAACAACGACGGCGGCGGCATGCGCATGTGATCACTCTCCTTGTTTGCGCCGGCACGCGACGGGCGCGGAAACGACTGCGCCGCCCGAAGGCGGCGCAAGGGCGTGCGGGAGGCGCAAGGTTACTTCAGGTTGGCCAGCATCCAGTCCACGGTGGCGTGGATCTGCTCCTCGGTCAGCCCGGGATTGCCGCCCTTGGGCGGCATGATGCCGCCGTCGGGGCCGGTATAGCCCTCGATGGCGTGCTTGTAGAGCGTCTCCTTGCCCTGCGCGATGCGCTTGTCCCAGTGCGCGTGGTCCAGCGTCGGCGCCTTGCCCACGCCGTTGGTGTGGCAGGCGGTGCACAGGTTGTTGAAGATGGTCTTGCCGTCGGTGGTGCCGCCGTAGGCCGCCTGCGCCGAGGCCTTGGCCAGCGCCGCCGCCTGCGCGGCGGCCTGCGCCGCGGCGCCGGTGCTGCCGGCGTAGACCGCGCCCACGGGCGCAATGCGCTCGTCGGTACGCTTTTGCGCCACCGGCGACACCTCCGGCGGGATGGCCCGCTGCAGGTAATGCGCGAACACGATCAGGCCGAGGGTGATCAGCACCAGCAGGCCGATCACCATCGAGAAGCGCTTGAGAAATTCGAGGTCGTAATTCCGCACATCACACCCCTTTGGCACGTGGTAATCCGGACCACCGCTACGCGACCGAGTATAGCCAGCGTTTGCGCCGCGCGGCACGCCAGGATGGCCCGGAATCGCAGGCGATGCGTGCTGCATCGCAGCAGTTCGGCGCAGGCGGCGCGGCCGTTGCGCTCAGGCGCTGCCCACCGCGCGCAGGCAGAACCCGCACACCGCCTCGACCAGGCGCTCGCTGTCGCGCGGGCCGTCGCGGCTGGGCGCGGTCGGGCCGACCAGCGCCTCGGTGTAGGCGCCGACCAGGCACGCGGCCGCCGCCTCCAGGTCCTGCGCGGGGAACTCGCCCGCGGCCACGCCCTCGGCGAGGATGCCCTTGAACACGTCGCCGAGCAGGCGCCGGCAGCGGATGCGCTCGGCATCCACCTCCGGTTCCACCGGTTCGGCGATGAAGGCGTAGGCCAGGCCGGGGCCGGCCAGGGCGCGGCGCACGAACGAGGCGATGGCATCGCGCAGGCGCTGCGCGGCCGGCGCCGGCGCGGCGGCGATGCCGCGCAGGATGGTCAGCTCGTGCTCCACGGCGGCGGTCAGCACCTCCACGAACAGCTCGGCCTTGGACGGGAAATGCCGGTAGATCAGCCCGGTGGAGACCCCGGCCTCGGCCGCCACCGCGGTCACCGGGGCGCCGCGGAAGCCGTCGGCGGCGATCAGCCGGCGTGCCGCCAGCAGGATCCGCTGGCGGTTGCCGGCGAGGCGTTCTTCCATCAGGGCGGAGCGTTTGTAGGCCATGGCGTGATTCTAAGTTCAATTAATGAATTTCTGTTCACTTCTTTGCCGTTCCCGGCTACGCTGGGCGCTCTTGCCCGGCGCGGGTCCGATTCTAGGCGCCGCCGGCCACCCGCCATTCCCGGAGTTGCCGCCATGCTGATGCCGTCGTTGAATTTCGAGTTGGGCGAGGAGGTCGACCTGCTGCGCGACAGCGTCGCCGCCTTCGCCGCGCGCGAGATCGCGCCGCTGGCCGAGCAGGCCGACCGCGACAACGCCTTCCCCGCGCCGCTGTGGCGCAAGCTCGGCGAACAGGGCCTGCTCGGCCTCACCGTGGAGGAGGAGTACGGCGGCAGCGCGATGGGCTACCTGGCGCACGTGGTGGCGATGGAGGAGATCTCGCGCGCCTGCGGCGCGATCGGCCTGTCCTACGGCGCGCATTCGAACCTGTGCGTGAACCAGTTGCGCAAGAACGCCAGCCCGGCGCAGAAGGCGCGCTACCTGCCGAAGCTGTGCAGCGGCGAGCACGTCGGCGCGCTGGCGATGAGCGAGCCCGGCGCCGGCTCGGACGTGGTGTCGATGAAGCTGCGCGCCGAGGCGCGCGGCGACCGCTACGTACTCAACGGCAACAAGATGTGGATCACCAACGGCCCCGACGCCGACGTGCTGGTGGTCTACGCCAAGACCGACCCCAGCGGCGGCGCGCGCGGCATCACCGCGTTCGTGGTCGAGAAGGGCATGCCCGGCTTTTCCACCGCGCAGAAGCTGGACAAGCTCGGCATGCGCGGCTCCAACACCTGCGAACTGGTGTTCCAGGACTGCGAAGTGCCGGCGGAGAATGTGCTGGGCGAGGTCGGCGGCGGCGTGCGCGTGCTGATGTCCGGCCTGGATTACGAGCGCGTGGTGCTGTCCGGCGGCCCGCTGGGGCTGATGGCGGCGGCGCTGGACGTGGTGCTGCCCTACGTGCACGAGCGCCGCCAGTTCGGCGAACCGATCGGCAGCTTCCAGCTGATGCAGGGCAAGCTGGCCGACATGTACGTGGGCCTCAATGCCTGCCGCGCCTACGTGTATGCGGTGGCGCGCGCCTGCGACGCCGGCCGCACCACCCGCCAGGACGCCGCCGGCGCAATCCTCTACGCGGCCGAGAAGGCCACCTGGCTGACCGGCCAGGCGATCCAGGTGCTGGGCGGCAACGGCTACATCAACGACTATCCGACCGGGCGCCTGTGGCGCGACGCCAAGCTCTACGAAATCGGCGCCGGCACCTCGGAGATCCGTCGCATGCTGATCGGCCGCGAGTTGTTCGAGCGGACCAAGTGATGCGCCGCGAAAGCGATATCGGCCGAAAGGCCGTTTCGACGCCATCGCGTCGGGGCTGATCCCGCCAAAGGGGACAAGAGCCCCTCCCACATCCGCCGCCTGCCCTCTCCTTCTTTCCACGGTTCTGCCATGAGCGCGATCCAGACCCAGTTGCAACCCGGCAGCGACGCCTTCGCCGCCAATGCCGCCGCGCTGCGCGCGGTGGTCGACGACCTGCACGCCACCCAGGCGCGTATCGCCCTGGGCGGCAGCGAAGCCGCCCGCGCCAAGCACCAGGCGCGCGGCAAGCTGCTGGTGCGCGAGCGCATCGACGCCCTGCTCGACCCAGGCAGCGCGTTCCTGGAGATCGCGCCACTGGCTGCGCTGGGCCTGTACGACGACGAAGTGCCGTGCGCCGGCGTGGTCGCCGGCATCGGCCGCGTCTCCGGCGTGGAATGCGTGATCGTCGCCAACGACGCCACGGTCAAGGGCGGCACCTATTACCCGATGACGGTGAAGAAACACCTGCGCGCGCAGGAGATCGCCCAGCAGAACCGGCTGCCGTGCATCTACCTGGTCGATTCCGGCGGCGCGTTTTTGCCGCTGCAGGACGAGGTGTTTCCCGACCGCGACCACTTCGGCCGGATCTTCTACAACCAGGCCAACCTCTCGGCGCAGGGCATCGCCCAGATCGCCTGCGTGATGGGCTCGTGCACCGCCGGCGGCGCCTACGTGCCGGCGATGAGCGACGAGACGGTGATCGTGCGCGAACAGGGCACCATCTTCCTCGGCGGCCCGCCGCTGGTGAAGGCCGCCACCGGCGAGGACGTCAGCGCCGAGGACCTGGGCGGCGCCGACGTGCACACGCGCATCTCCGGCGTGGCCGACCACTTCGCCGACAACGACCTGCAGGCGCTGGCGCGGGTCCGCGCCATCGTCGCCCAGCTCAACTGGCGCAAGCCGGCCCCCGCCCTGGCGCTGCGCACGCCGGAGCCGCCGCTGTACCCGGCCGAGGAACTGTACGGGGTGATCCCCGCCGACGCGCGCAAGCCGTTCGACGTGCGCGAGGTGATCGCGCGGGTGGTGGACGGCTCGCGTTTCGACGAATTCAAGGCGCGCTACGGCACCACATTGGTCACCGGCTTCGCGCACATCCACGGCTATCCGGTGGGCATCGTCGCCAACAACGGCATCCTGTTCTCCGAGTCGGCGCTGAAGGGCGCGCACTTCATCGAGCTGTGCGCGCAGCGCGGCATTCCGCTGGTGTTCCTGCAGAACATCACCGGCTTCATGGTCGGCCGCAAGTACGAGCACGGCGGCATCGCCAAGGACGGCGCCAAGCTGGTGATGGCGGTGGCCTGCGCCAAGGTGCCCAAGTTCACGGTGGTGATCGGCGGTTCGTTCGGCGCCGGCAACTATGGCATGTGCGGCCGCGCGTATTCGCCGAATTTCCTGTGGATGTGGCCGAACGCACGCATCGGGGTGATGGGCGGCGAGCAGGCGGCCAGCGTGCTGGCGACGGTGCGCCGCGACGGCATCGCGGCCAAGGGCGGGCAGTGGTCGGACGCGGAGGAGGCGGCGTTCAAGGCGCCGATCCGCGAGCAGTTCGAGCGGCAGGGCCATCCGTACTACGCCAGTGCGCGGTTGTGGGACGACGGGGTGATCGATCCGGCGCAGACGCGGCGGGTATTGGGGTTGGGCTTGTCGGCGGCGTTGAACGCGCCGGCGGAGCCGAGCCGGTTCGGGGTGTTCCGGATGTGAGGGGGCGCATGCGCTCGGGGTGGAAGGCGCGTTCGCGCGCGGATCGGCGGTGGTCACGCAGGTGGTCGCTGGCGATGCCGGCGCTAGTGTGCCCGGCGGTGGGCTCCACGACCGGCTCAGCGGACGCGCTCGCTGCGGCTGCTTCCGCTTTTGCTGCTGCTTTTGCTCCTGCTTTTGCTCTTGCTCTGCCTTTGACTTACCGGGTCCCCTCGGCGCGGCAGCCGCGGCGGGGAAAAACCCGAAGGGCGGCGCACATGGATGTGCGCCGTTCGCGGCAGGGGCAGGATGCCCCTTCCGCGAATCCCCGTCGTGGCTGCGGACCCGGAGCGCGTAGCGCGGAGGGCGCGCTGCGGGGTGTGCTTTCTTTTGGTTACTTTTCTTTGCACAAGCAAAGAAAAGTGACTCGCCGCCAGGCGAAAGCTTTGCTCTTGCACTTGCTGCTGCGGCGGTGGCCGCTGAATCGCAGGAGCGGCTTTAGCCGCGACAGGCATTACCGATCATGTGGGTCGCGGCTGAAGCCGCTTCTACGTACCTTCTCGCCTGACACGCAAACATCAAGCAACAGCAAAGGCTTTCGCCCTTGCGGGCGAGTTACTTTTCTTTGCTCGCGCAAAGAAAAGGTAACCAAAAGAAAGCGCGCCCTGCCTCGCGCCCTCCGCGCTGCGCGCTCCGGGTCCGCGTCCATCACGGGGATCCGCGGAAGGGGCCTCCTGCC
>NZ_JAGHWV010000038.1:245-16102 GCF_017746095.1 Xanthomonas sp. D-109 | reverse complement strand
GTTGCCGGTGCCGGGCCAGCGCGCCACCACCGCCCGCACCGCGCCGCGCGCGCTGCCCGACGAGGACGGGCTGCTGGCCGCCGCGCCGCGCGCGTCCCTGCGCCAGCCGGCCGCGCCGGCCACCGCCGCCGGCGGCTCCAGCGTGCTCGACGAACTGCGCGAGGTGCAGGCGGAGAACAGCGACAGCCTCGCCACCGGCGCCAGCTACCGCGCCCGCGACGGCGAGGCCGGCCTCGGCCGGCTGCGCGACCTGGAAGTGCCGCTGCACGGCGAATTCGCGGTGGGCGAGGGCAAGCTGCAGGTCGATGTCACCCCGACCCTGCTCGACGCGGGCACGCTCGGCACCGACTACGCCACCGCCAGCCGTTTCGGCGCCGGCCCCGCTGCGGCGATGGGCGATGCCCTGGCCGCCGACCGCACGCCGATCGACAGCCTGGTCGGCAGCGACCTGTACCAACTGCTGCTCACCGAGGGCAACAGCAACGCCACCCGCAACGCGCTGCGCACCTACGCAGTCAACAGCGGGCTGTACAACAAGCTGTTCAACGACACCGACCCGGCGCTGACCAACGCGCAGCGCGAAGCGGCGGCGCTGCAGGCGCTGTACGCCGAACCGCTGTCGGCGTTCCTGCTCGGCAACACCGCCGCCGATACCGCCATCGGCACGCTGGCCAGCGCCATCCTCGGCGATGCCTCGCGCAGCGCCGACCTCAGCGCCGCCGACATCGCCCGCTTCCGCAACCTCGCCGCCAATCCCACTGCCGCGGCGCTGACGCCGGCCGGCTTCAGCCAGGCGCTGTACACCATGGCCGCCAACGGCAACGGCGCGCGGCGCATGGACCAGGACGCGCGCGGCGTCGGCATGGCGGTCACCTACAAGAACGGCGGCTTCAGCGCCGATCTCGGCAGCACCCCGGTCGGCTTCCCCGAGCGCCGCATCGTCGGCGGCGTCGGCTATCGCGGCCAGGCCGGCGACAACCTCACCTATTCGGGCGAGGTGTTCCGGCGCGCGGTCAGCGACAGCCTGCTGTCCTTCGGCGGCGTCGACGACGGCCGCACCGGGCTCGGCTGGGGTGGCGTGACCAGCAACGGCCTGCGCCTGTCGGCCACCCTCGACAACGGCCTGCTCGGCGGCTACGCCAGCGCCAGCGCCGACCGCCTGGTCGGCCGCAACGTCGCCAGCAACGACCACCGCCAGGTCGACCTGGGCGTGTACGTGCACGCGCTGGACACCGAGAACCAGTCGTTGACTGCCGGCCTCAACCTGACCGCGATGCAGTACGACAAGAACCTGGGCGGCTACACCTATGGCCAGGGCGGTTACTTCAGCCCGCAGGACTACGTGGACCTGGGCTTCCCGGTGCACTGGAGCGGGCGCACCGCCGGACGCACGGTCAACTGGAGCGTGGACGCCAGCGTCGGCGTGCAGCACTTCCGCAGCGACGACAGCCCGTACTTCCCGACCAGCGCGCAGATGCAGCAGGCCGCCTACGACGCCGCCTCGCTGGCCGCGCTGCTGGGGCTGACCGACCGCTACGTCGCGCCGGTCTACGCCGGGCAGAGCAAGACCGGCATGTCGTACAACATCGCCGGTGCGGCGGAGTGGCAGATCGCCCCGCAACTGTTCCTGGGCGGTCGCCTACTGCTCAACAACGCCCGCGACTACACCCAGTTCAGCACCAACCTCTACGTGCGCTTCGTGCTCGACCGGCTCGGCGCCGGCCTCGGCCGCCGCCCGCAGGTGCTGGCCTCGCCGTACGTGCCGGAGTAGGGCGCGCGGCGCGCGGAGACCGGCGCAGGCGTCAACTGTCGTACAGCCGCGACAAGCGACGCCGAAACCCGACTGACACCCTCCGTCGTCGGGACTGAAGTCCCTCCCACAAGGATGCCAAGCGCATCCCTGCGGGAGCGACGTCAGGCGGGCGTCACGTGTGCACATCCATCTCGGCGGATGGCCCACGGCGCTACGGAACCACGCGTGACGGAACGCGCGCTACGCTGGCTGGGTGCACGGTGGGAGGGACTTCAGTCCCGACGCATTGCGCCATCGGCAAGCGCGCCACGTCGCGCGTCGCGGCTGCATGACAGTTCGCACCTGCAGAATTCGCCAAGCGCTTTGCCGCAACACGGGGATTGCACCGCGGTGTGTCGCAGTCGGGGCAGGGGAGGCCGCAGCCCGCGCTGCACGCGTCGCCGCCACGGCGGATAATCGCGGCCATTCCCCGCTGCCAGGAGTCCGCACATGATCCGCGACATCATCCGCATGGGCGACCCGCGTCTGCTGCGCCAGGCGCCGCCGGTTACCGATTTCGACAGCGCGCAACTGCATGCGCTGGTCGCCGACATGTTCGAGACCATGGACGCCGCGCGCGGCGTCGGCCTGGCCGCGCCGCAGATCGCGGTGGATCTGCAACTGATGGTGTTCGGCTTCGAGCGCAGCGCCCGCTATCCGGACGCGCCGCCGGTGCCGCGCACCGCCCTGGCCAACGTGGAGATCGAGCCGCTGTCCGACGACCTGGAGGATGGCTGGGAAGGCTGCCTGTCCATTCCCGGACTGCGCGCGGTGATTCCGCGCTACCGGCACATCCGCTACCGCGGCGTGCTGCCCGACGGAACTCCGCTGCAACGCGACGCCGAGGGTTTCCACGCCCGCGTGGTGCAGCACGAGCACGACCACCTGATCGGCCGCCTGTATCCCTCGCGCATCCGCGACTTCGACAAGTTCGGCTTCGAGGACGTGCTCTCCTACGACTTGTAGTGCCGGCATCGGCGTTGTGCTGTTGATTTTCGTCGGAGCGGCTTCAGCCGCGACCGGGCGTTCCCGGTCACGGCCCGGTCGCGGCTGAAGCCGCTCCGACGACAGCGCCGATCACAGGCGCTGCCCAAAACGCACACGGCCCGCGCGAGGCGGGCCGTGGCGGGTGCTGCCAGGAACGCGCTGCGGCTTACTTCAGCGCCTTGAAGCGCAGGCGCTTGGGGCCGGCGTCGTCGCCCATGCGGCGCTTCTTGTCTTCCTCGTACTCGCGGTAGTTGCCCTGGAAGAACTCCACGTGCGAGTCGCCCTCGAAGGCGATGATGTGGGTGGCGATGCGGTCCAGGAACCAGCGATCGTGCGAGATCACGAAGGTGTTGCCCGGGAACTCCAGCAGCGCGTCTTCCAGTGCGCGCAGGGTTTCGATGTCCAGGTCGTTGGACGGTTCGTCGAGCAGCAGCACGTTGCCGCCCTGCAGCAGGGTCTTGGCCATGTGCAGGCGGCCGCGCTCGCCGCCGGACAGCGAGCCGACCATCTTCTGCTGGTCCTGGCCCTTGAAGTTGAAGCGGCCGATGTAGGCGCGCGACTGGATCTCCACGCCGTTGATGTTGAGGATGTCCAGGCCGCCGGAAATCTCCTGGAACACGTTGTGGTTGCCTTCCAGCTTGTCGCGGCTCTGGTCCACGTACGACAGCTGCACGGTCGGGCCGACCACGATCTCGCCCGAATCCGGCTTCTCCTGCCCGGTGATCATCTTGAACAGGGTCGACTTGCCGGCGCCGTTGGGGCCGATGATGCCGACGATGGCGCCCGGCGGGATGATCATCGACAGGTTGTCGATCAGCAGGCGGTCGCCGAACTTCTTGGAGACGTTCTTGAACTCCATCACCGAGTTGCCCAGGCGCTCGCCCGGCGGGATGAAGATTTCGTTGGTCTCGTTGCGCTTCTGGTAGTCGACCGACTGCAGTTCGTCCAGGCGCGCCAGACGCGCCTTGCCCTTGGAACGGCCGCCCTTGGCGTTCTGCCGGGCCCACTCCAGTTCCTTCTGGATCGCCTTCTGCCGCGCCTTCTCCTGGTTCTCTTCCTGCTTCAGGCGCTCGTCCTTCTGCATCAGCCATTCGGTGTAGTTGCCCTTCCACGGAATGCCGCGGCCGCGGTCCAGTTCCAGGATCCACTCGGCGGCGTTGTCGAGGAAGTAGCGATCGTGGGTAACCGCGACCACGGTGCCGGTGTAGCGCGCCAGGAACTGCTCCAGCCACTCCACCGACTCGGCGTCGAGGTGGTTGGTCGGTTCGTCGAGCAGCAGCATGTCCGGCTTCTGCAGCAGCAGCCGGCACAGCGCCACGCGGCGCTTCTCGCCGCCGGACAGGTTGGCGATCTTGGCGTCCCACGGCGGCAGCCGCAGCGCGTCGGCGGCCACGTCGAGCTGGTTTTCCAGGGTGTGCGCGTCGCCAGCGGCGAGGATCGCCTCCAGGCGCTCCTGTTCCTTGGCCAGCGCGTCGAAATCGGCGCCTTCCTCGGCATAGGCGGCGTACACCGCTTCCAGCGCGGCCTGCGCCTGCAGCACTTCGCCCACGCCTTCCTCGACCGACTCGCGCACGGTCTTGTTCGGATCCAGTTCCGGCTCCTGCGCCAGGTAGCCGACCTTGGTGCCGGGCTGCGGACGCGCCTCGCCTTCGAAATCGGTGTCCACGCCGGCCATGATCTTCAGCACGGTGGACTTGCCGGCGCCGTTGAGGCCGAGCAGGCCGATCTTGGCGCCGGGGAAGAAGGACAGCGAGATGTCCTTGATGATCTGGCGCTTGGGCGGCACGGTCTTACTGACCCGGTTCATGGTGTAGATGTATTGCGACATGGCAGCTCCAAAGGCGCAGGGCGCCCGCCGGCCGGCAGCCGGAGGGCGTCGAAAGGGATGACGGATTATAGCCGGACGGCTGCCGGCAATCGTTGCCGCGGTTGCGCCAGCACACGCGCTGGCGGTGCTGCGCAGGCTATTCGGCGAGCGGCGGCAGTGCCGCGGTCGACGCCGTCGACGATGCGCCGGCGCGGCGCTGCCGGCGCAGGTAGAACAGCGCGCAGAGCACCAGCAGCAGCATCGCCAGCCACTCGCTGTGCAGGGCCGCCTGCATTGCGGCCAGGCTGCCGCCGCGGTGGGCGTGCGCGTAGATCGCGCCCAGTGCCGCCGGCCCCAGGCCCATGGCCGCCTGCAGGATGGTGGAGAGCATGGCGCTGCCGGCGCCGGCATGGTCGGTGGGCACCTGCGACAGGCCGATGCGGTAGAAGCTGGCCACGATCCAGGCCTGGCCGGCGCCGATCAGCGCGGTCGCCGGCGCCAGGTTGGCCGCGCCCGGGTGCGGCCACACCGCGTGCAGCGTCCAGCCCAGTGCCAGCAGGCCCAGCATCTGCACTACGCAGCCCAGCAGCAGCGTCGGCAGCGGGCCGCAGCGCGTCGCCACGCGGGCGCTGACCAGCGCCGAGGCGAAGTAGGCCGCTCCCAGCACGATGAAGGCATTGCCCGACTGCAGCGGCGACAGCCCGGCGCCGGTCTGCAGGGTCAGCGCCAGCACGAACATGAAGCCGCTCCAGCAGGTGAAGAACACCCCGCCCACCAGCAGCGCGAAGCGCACGCTGGGCAGCCTCAGCAGGGCCGGCGGCAGCAGCGGCGTGCGCCCGCGGCGTTCCTGCCACAGTTCGACCCGGGCCAGCGCCGCCAGCAGCGGCAGGCACGCGGCCAGCACCGCCAGGCACGCCGGCGGCCAGTGCAGGGAAGGGCCCAGCGCCAACGGCAGCAGCAGGCAGGCCAGGAACAGCCCCAGCAGCCCGGCGCCGGCCAGGTCGGGCGGCATCCGCCGGGCCGCGCGGGTCTCCGGCACCGCGCGCAGGCAGGCCAGCGCCAGCAGGCAGAACGGCAGGTTGATCAGGAACACGCTGCGCCAGCCGGAGCCGCCGATGTTGGCGCTGACCAGCGAGCCGCCCAGCACCTGGCCGATGACGAAGGCGATGCCGCCCAGCGAGCCGTACAGCGCCAATGCCCGGGCATGCGCCTTGCCGTGCAGGCTGACGTGGATGGTGGCGAGGATCTGCGGCACCGCCAGCGCCGCCCCCAGTCCCTGCAGGATGCGGCCGGCCAGCAGTGCTCCCACCGAACCGGCGACGCCGCACAGCAAGGAGGCCAGGCCGAACAGCATCACGCCGGCGCCGAACACCCGGCGCCGGCCGAGGTTGTCGCCGAGCCGGCCGCCCGCCGCCAGGCCCACCGCGAAGGCGACACCGTAGACGGCCACGATCAGTTCCAGTTGGGTCGCCGACGCATGCAGTGTGTGCGCGATCGAGCCGAGCGCGACGTTGAGGATGGAGAAGTCGATCAGCGGCAGCATCTGCCCGATCAGCAGGATGCCCAGGCCGCGGCGGCTGAGGGTGGGGACGCCGGTGGATATGGCGGACATGGCGGAAGCGGGGGAGGTGGGCGTGGTCATGGCGCGCAGTATGGGCAGTCGCTAAACTGGTACAAGGACTCATTTATCCTGGTACTGACAGTGCCTCCCTGACGGTCCCGGGCGCCGTTTCAGCGGGGCCGGACACGGCGACGCGGCGTGCGCCGCGACCTGACGCCAGATCGTTCGGTGCCGGCAGACAACGACGCGGAGAAGACGATGCAACTGGACCTCGCCCATTCCACGCCCACGCCGCAGCGGGCCGCCGCAGCGGCCGCGTCCGGCCCGGCCCTGGCCAGCGAGCGCGCCCGCGCGCTGGGCGCGTTCCTGCGCGCCCGCCGCGAGAGCCTGGATCCGGCGCGGCTGGCGCTGCCGCGCGGCGGCAGGCGCCGCACCCCCGGCCTTCGCCGCGAGGAAGTGGCCTTGCTCGCCGATGTCGGCGTCACCTGGTACACGTGGCTGGAGCAGGGGCGCCCGGTCCGCGCCTCGGCGCGCGTGCTGACCGCCATCGCCCGCGCCCTGCAGTGTTCGGAGGTGGAAACCGCGCACGTGCTGGCGCTGGCCGGGGTGGGCGAGACCACGGCCCTGGCGCCGCCGCCGTGCCAACGCCTGACCGGCACCGCGCGCATGCTGCTCGATCAGCTCGGGCCGTGGCCGGCGATGCTGCAGACGCCGCGCTTCGACATCCTCGGCGCCAACCCGGCCTTCGAGCGCTTGATGGGGGTGACCCTGGCCGACCTGGCGGACGCCGATCGCAACTGCGTCTATCAGGCCTTCACCAATCCGCGCTGGCGCGACGCGCTGCTCGATCGCCAGGACGTGCTGCAGCACATGGTGGCATTGCTGCGCGCGGCGATGGCCGAGCACCTGGGCGAGCCGGAATGGGAGGCCTTGCTGGCGCGCTACCGTGCGGCCTCGTCCGAATTCGATGCGCTGTGGCGGCAGCGGCGCGAGGTGCGCGGCGTGGAGAACCAGCTCAAGCGCTTCCGCCATCCGCAGGAAGGCGAACTGCGCCTGCAGCAGGTCAACTGGTGGTCGGCGCCGCGCAACGGCAACCGCCTGGTGGTCTATTTGCCGGCCGATGACACAGCGCAGGCCGCGCTGTTGCGCCTGCACGCGCAGGCCGGAAATGCCACTGGATGAACGCTTTCCTAGCCCGATCCGGGAAGCTGAATACGTAACCGATTCCAGCAGGAGACGGTTCAGACGAAAACGGCCTAAATGCATCTGCCACACCACGTGACGGAGTTGCCATGAACATGAAACGCGTTGCCACAATTGCCCTTTCGTCCGCGCTGGCGCTGGGTTTCATGGCGCCATCCGCGTTCGCCTGGGGGCCGGGCGGCCCGGGTCCGGGCTGGGGCCCGCCGGGTCCTCCGGGGCCGCCGCCCCCGCCGCCGGGACCGGGTCCGCGCGACCATGGCTGGTACGACCGCGGCTACCGTGACGCCGATCGCGATCGCGACTGGCGCGACCGCGAGCGCGACCGCCGCGACGCCCGTCGCGCCTACGACCGCGGCTACCGCGACGGCTATCGCAACGGACCGGATGTCGTCTACTACCGCCCGGGCCCGCCGCGCTGGGCGCGCGGCCAGCGCTACTACGGCCCGAACTACGTGGTCTACGACTACGACCGCTACCAGGTCCGGCGCCCGCCGCACGGCTACCGCTGGGTGCGCGACGACACCGGCAACCTGCTGCTGGTCGCCATCGCCAGCGGCATCATCGCCGACCTGGTGCTCAGCGGCCGCTGATCCGCGCCGCAGCACTGCCGAACGGCCTCCCTCGGGAGGCCGTTCGCGTTTTGGTTCGCCCTCGGGCGCGCGCGGGGCTTAAACTAGTCGTCTGCCTTCTGTCCATGCCCCCCGGAGACCCGATGTTCCCGCGCGACGCCCGCATCGAAACCTACGATCCCGACCTGGCCCGCGCCATCGCCGCCGAAGCCGGCCGCCAGGAAGACCACGTCGAGCTGATCGCCAGCGAGAACTACTGCAGCCCGCTGGTGATGGAAGCGCAGGGCAGCCAGCTCACCAACAAGTACGCCGAAGGCTATCCGGGCAAGCGCTACTACGGCGGCTGCGAATTCGTCGACGTTGCCGAGCAGCTGGCGATCGACCGGGTCAAGCAACTGTTCGGTGCCGACTATGCCAACGTGCAGCCGCACAGCGGCTCGCAGGCCAACCAGGCGGTGTACTTCGCGCTGCTGCAGCCGGGCGACACCATCCTCGGCATGTCGCTGGCGCACGGCGGCCACCTGACCCACGGTGCCAAGGTCAACGCCTCCGGCAAGCTGTTCAACGCCGTGCAGTACGGCGTCAACGACCAGGGCCTGATCGACTACGACGAGGTCGAGCGCCTGGCCCTGGAACACAAGCCGAAGATGGTGGTGGCGGGCTTCTCCGCGTACTCGCAGGTCATCGACTGGGCGCGCTTCCGCGCCATCGCCGACAAGGTCGGCGCGTACTTCTTCGTGGACATGGCGCACGTGGCCGGCCTGGTCGCCGCCGGCGTGTATCCGACCCCGCTGCCGCACGCGCACGTGGTCACCTCCACCACCCACAAGACCCTGCGCGGCCCGCGCGGCGGCATCATCGTCGCCAGTGCCGCCGGCGCCGGCGACATGCTCGAGGACCTGTCCAAGAAGCTGCAGTCGATCGTG
The DNA here is from genome assembly GCF_017746095.1 of Xanthomonas sp. D-109. NCBI lineage: Bacteria > Pseudomonadati > Pseudomonadota > Gammaproteobacteria > Lysobacterales > Lysobacteraceae > Xanthomonas > Xanthomonas sp. D-109. The sequence continues at coordinate 7,257 of NZ_JAGHWV010000038.1, read as the reverse complement.
TTCCCCGGCATCCAGGGCGGCCCGCTGATGCACGTGATCGCGGCCAAGGCGGTGGCGTTCAAGGAAGCGCTGGAGCCGGAGTTCACCAGCTACCAGCAGCAGGTGGTGAAGAACGCGCAGGCCATGGCCAAGACCCTGATCGCGCGCGGCTACAAGATCGTCTCCGGCGGCACCGAAAACCACCTGATGCTGGTCGACATGATCGGCCGCGATGTCTCCGGCAAGGACGCGGAGGCGGCGCTGGGCAAGGCCCACATCACCGTCAACAAGAACTCGGTGCCCAACGACCCGCGCTCGCCGTTCGTGACCTCGGGCCTGCGCCTGGGCACCCCGGCGATCACCACCCGTGGCTACCAGGAGCAGGACTGCGTCGACCTCGCCAACTGGATCGCCGACGTGCTCGACGCCCCGGCCGACGACACCGTGCTGGCCCGCGTGCGCGACGCGGTGACCGCGCAGTGCCGCAAGTATCCGGTGTATGGCTGAAAAACGGGAATGGGGAATGGAGAATCGGGAATGGTTGAAAGCGCTCGCTGGCGCCCTTGGCGTTCCCATTCCCCATTCCCGTTTCCCCACTCCCGGCACCTATATGGCTGAGGCGGGAATGGAGAATGGAGAATCGGGAATGGTCAGACGCGCTACGCTTGCGCTGTTGACGTTCCCATTCCCCATTCCCGTTTCCCCATTCCCGGCGCCCTGAATGCACTGCCCCTTCTGCCAGCACACCGATACCCGGGTGATCGATTCGCGCGTGTCCGAGGATGGCGCGACGATCCGTCGGCGTCGCGAGTGCGAGGCCTGCGGCGAGCGCTTCAGTACGCTGGAGACGATCGAGCTCAAGCTGCCCACGGTGATCAAGAGCGACGGCGGGCGCGAGGCGTTCGATGCGCGCAAGCTGCGCACCAGCTTCGACCGCGCGCTGCAGAAGCGGCCGGTGGCCGAGGAGCAGATCGAGGCGGCGGTGCGCGCGGTGGTGCACCAGTTGCGCATGTCCGGCGAGCGCGAACTGCCCTCGATCCGGGTCGGCGAGTACGTCATGGCCGAGCTGCGCAAGCTCGACCACGTCGGCTACGTGCGCTTCGCCTCGGTATACCGCAGCTTCCAGGACGTGGCCGATTTCCGCGAGGAGATCGAGAAGCTCGAGCGCGAATTGCCGGTCGGCAGCGAGCAGTTGCCGCTGCTGGACCTGGTGCGCGCGGCCAAGCCGGGCGACAAGACCGGCAAGCGCTGAGCGCATGCGCATCGTCTGTCTGGCCGAGGCCGCGCAGCACATCCCGACGCTGGCGCAGGAGCATCTGCAGGCCTTCGGTGCGCTGCTGCCGGAATGGAACGTGGTGGAGGCCGAGGCCGACCTGCGCAGCCATCGCGACGACAAACGCATTCCCACCAGCTGGATCGCGCTCGCGGGTGACGACTGGCTGGGCTCGGTGAGCCTGCTGCAGAACGACGATGCGCGCATCCGCCAGTTCTCGCCGTGGCTGGCCACGCTGTACGTGCGGCCGCAGGCGCGCGGCGCCGGCGTTGGCGCCGCCCTGGTCGCGCATTGCGTGCAGGCCGCCGCGGGCTTCGGCGTGCAGTGGCTGTACCTGTACTGCGAGCCGGTGCTGGTGCCGTTCTACGAGCGCCTGGGCTGGCAGCGCCATGCCGACCTGCCGCTGGGGCCGCTGTACGTGGTGGTGATGCGCCGCGACGTCGGCGCTGCTGCCGCATGAGCGCCAACGCCGTCTCCGACTTTTCCGCCGACGACCATCGCTGGATGGCGCAGGCCCTGCGCTTGGCCGAGCGCGGCGCCTACACCACGCGGCCGAACCCGATGGTCGGTTGCGTGATCGTGCGCGACGGCGCGGTGGTCGGCGAGGGCTTCCACCAGCGCGCCGGCGGGCCGCACGCGGAGGTGTTCGCGCTGCGCGCCGCCGGCGAACGCGCCCGCGGCGCCACCGCCTACGTGACCCTGGAGCCGTGCGCGCACTACGGCCGCACCCCGCCATGCGCGCTGGCGCTGATCGAGGCCGGGGTGGCGCGGGTGGTGGCGGCGATGGCCGACCCGTTCCCGCAGGTCAACGGCGGCGGCTTCGCACTGCTGCGCGAAGCCGGTATCGCGGTGCAATCCGGGTTGATGCAAGCGCAGGCGCGCGCGCTCAACCGTGGCTTCCTGTCGCGGGTGGAGCGTGGCCGACCGTGGCTGCGGATCAAGCTCGGTGCCAGCCTGGACGGACGCATCGCCCTGGCCAGCGGCGAATCGAAATGGATCACCGGCGCGGCGGCACGCCAGGACGTGCAGCATTGGCGCGCCCGCGCCGGCGCCATCCTCACCGGCGCCGGCACCGTGCTGGCCGACGATCCGGCGCTGACCGTGCGCCTGGATGCGGCGACCGAGGTGATGCCGCCACTGCGCGTGGTGCTGGACGCACAACTGCGCAGCCTGGCCCAGGCCAAGGTCCGCGACCGCAGCGCGCCGACCCTGTACCTGCATGGGCCGGACCGCGTGCTGCCGACGCTGGATCACGCGACATTCGCCGCCGTGCCGCTGCACGACGGGCGCTGCGATCTGCATGCGGCGCTGCGCCTGCTCGGCGAACGCGGCATCAACGAGGTGCAGGTCGAAGCGGGCGCGACGCTGAGCGGCGCGTTGCTGCGCGCCGGCCTGGTCGACGAGCTGCTGGTGTACATGGCGCCGCTGCTGCTCGGCGATACCGCCCGTCCGCTGCTGGCCGGGCTCGGCATCGAGACCATGGCGCAGCGGGTGCCGCTGCAGCTTGCGGACATCGTGCAACTGGGGCAGGACCTGCGCTTGCGCTATCTCCCGGCAGCGGACTGAGTCCGTCAACGCAACGCATCAACGCGAAGGGCACGCCGGCGCTGTTCGCCGGCGTGCCCTTTGTGCGCAAAGCGCCAGGTCTTGGATCAGAAGCTGGCGCGCACGCCGACCTTGTACTGGCTGGCATCATCGATGTATTGGAATTCGCCGACCATGCCCCAGGTGCGAGTGAAGTTGATCTGGCCACCGAGGGTGCCGACGAACTTGCCTTCGTCGGCATCGCTGCCGTCGATGTAGCCGGCCTTGATCCAGGCTTCGGTCCGCGGCGAGGGCTTGCCGCGCAACCCGAGATTGACGGCACCCAGGGTGCTGGAATCGGAGCCGCGGCCGAGACGCACGCCGTCCTCGCGCAGGTCGGCTTCGGCCTTGACCCGCAGCACGCTGGCGTCTGCGATGAAGTCCACCCGCTCGGTCATTTCCTGCCGGTAGCCGATGCCCAGGTTGGCCTGCTGCACGGTTACCTTGGCGGTGTACACCTCGGACAGGACGAAGTCTTCGCTGGCGCGCTGGTAGCCGGCGAACACATACGCCGGCTCGGCAATCTGCCAGGAGCCGCGCAGGTAGCCGCCGTTGATGTCCTCGGAGGACGCGTTGACGTTGATCTCGGTGCGGTTCCAGCCGCCTTCGACATAGTTGTAGCTCAGGCCCTCGGCCGACGCGGCAAAGGGTGCGGCCGCCAACAGGGCAGCCAGGATCAGGGTGTTGCGCATGGGTGGTGCTCTCCGAATGAATGGCAGTGTCGGTGCCCCGTTGCAGGGCGGACACGGGCGACGTCGCTGTCGCCTTGCGCATCTTAACAAATATTTCACATTGCTGTCTTGGGGGCGCGCATGCCGCGCGATGCAGTGTCCTGCCCTGATCGACAGTGCGGATCGGGCCCGCCTGACCACGCCTGCTAGAATGCGCAGGCCGGTTCGCCGGCGACCACAAACGTCTTCAGGGCGGGGTGCGATTCCCCACCGGCGGTAGGTGCGCTCGCGCACGAGCCCGCGAGCGCTTCCCGGCGCAGGCGCGATGCGCCGGATCGGGAAGGTCAGCAGATCCGGTGCGATGCCGGGGCCGACGGTATAGTCCGGATGAAAGAAGACGGCCTTCGCGCAGCCTTGCGGCTGTGCGCGTGCCTGTTTGCCTTGTGGCGTTTTTCGCTCACCCCATTGCGAGAAACGTAGCTATGTTCACCGGAATCATCGAAGGCGTCGGCCATCTCGCCGCACGCCAGCCGCAGGGCGGCGATCTCCGCTTCACCTTCGCCACCGGCAGCCTGCCGTTCGCCGACGTGCGCCTGGGCGAAAGCATCGCAGTCAACGGCGTGTGCCTGACCGTGATCGCCTTCGACGCGGCGGCGTTCCAGGCCGACGCCTCCACCGAAACCCTGGCGCTGACCACGCTCGGCCGCCTGGCCGAGGGCGCGGTGCTGAACCTGGAGCGGGCGATGCGTCCCAGCGACCGCCTCGGCGGGCACCTGGTCAGCGGCCATGTCGACGGCCTTGGTGAGGTGCTGTCGATCCACGACGACGCGCGCGCGCAGCGCTGGCGCTTCGCCGCGCCGGCCACGCTGCTGCGCTACATCGCCAAGAAGGGCTCGATCTGCGTGGATGGGGTCAGCCTCACCGTCAATGAAGTCGATGCGCAAGGCTTCGAGGTCGCGTTGATCCCGCACACCGTGGCGCACACCGCGTTCGCGCACACCGCGCTCGGTGCGGCGGTGAACCTGGAGATCGACCTGGTCGCGCGCTACGTCGAACGCCTGCTGCAGGGCCGCCAGGACTGATCCTGGCGTCGTCCGGCCTTCCGCCTATCCGCCACGCTGCGCCGCTGTCCGCGGCGCGCGCGGCATCCTCCGTCTTTCCACGAGTTCCCGCATGTCGCCTTCCGTTACCCCGAGCCTCAATTTCGCCTCCGTTCCCGAGCTGCTGGAAGAACTCCGCGCCGGCCGCATGGTGGTCATCGTCGACGACGAGGACCGCGAGAACGAGGGCGACCTGATCATGGCCGCCGAGCTGGTCAAGCCCTCGGACATCAATTTCATGGTCACCCACGCGCGCGGCCTGGTGTGCCTGTCGCTGACCCGCGAGCGCTGCGCGCAGCTGGGCCTGGCGCCGATGGTCCAGCGCAATACCGCGCAGTTCCATACCAACTTCACCGTCAGCATCGAGGCCGCCGAGGGCGTGACCACCGGCATCTCCGCCTACGACCGCGCCCACACCGTGCGCACGGCGGTCAAGCCGGACGCCAAGCCGCACGACCTCAGCCAGCCCGGCCACATCTTCCCGCTGATCGCCCAGCCCGGCGGCGTGCTGACCCGCGCCGGCCACACCGAGGCCGCCAGCGACCTGCCGATGCTGGCGGGGCTGGAGCCGGCCGGCGTGCTGGTGGAAGTGCTCAATCCCGACGGCAGCATGGCCCGGCGTCCGCAGCTGGAGGAGTTCGCGCGCACCCATGGCCTGAAGATGGGCTCGATCGCCGACCTGATCGCCTATCGTCTGGCCACCGAGCACACCGTCGAGCGCATCGACGAGCGGCCGATCGACACCGAGTTCGGCGGCTTCACCCTGGTCACCTACCGCGACCGCATCGCGCACGACCTGCACTTCGCCCTGGTCCGCGGCACCCCGGATGCCGACACCCCGACCCTGGTGCGGGTGCAGGTGGAGAACCCGCTGGCCGACCTGCTGCACTGGCGCCGCGACGACTTCGGCGTGGCCGCCAGCGACGCCTTGCGCGCGATCGCCGCCGCCGAGCGCGGGGTGATGGTGGTGCTGTCGGCGCCGCGCGACAGCGAAGCGCTGCTGGCGCGGCTGCGCGCACAGCCGGAAGCGGCGCATGGCAAGGACGTGGGCCAGTGGCGGCGCAACGGCGCCGGCAGCCAGATCCTGGCCGACCTGGGCCTGGGCAAGCTGCGCGTGCTCGGCACCCCGCGCCGGCAGGTCGGCCTGGCGGGGTTCGGGTTGGAGGTGGTGGAGCATGTGGAGCCGGGAATCGGGAATCGGGAATCGGGAATCGGTAAAAGCTGATCCCGCGCGATTCCTGCCATTGGCGGTGGCTCGGCCTTCTGCACGGGGCCCCTGGAGCGCTTCCTCGGGGCGCGGCCCCACCGCCTGCTAAACTCTCCCACCCCCTCAAGCTGCCACCGCCATGTCCCACTACGAAGGCGACCTCCGCACTCCCGAGTCGGCGCGTTTCGCGATCATCGCCAGCCGCTGGAACGCCCGCATCACCGACGTGCTGGTCGCTGGCGCGCGGCAGAGCCTGTCCGGCAACGGCATCGCCGATGACGCGGTGGACGTGATCCGCGTGCCGGGCGCGTGGGAGCTGCCGCTGGTCGCCGCGCGCCTGGCCGCGGCCGGCAAGCATGCCGCGATCATCGCGCTGGGCTGCGTGATCCGTGGCGACACCCGCCACTACGAACACGTGGCCGATGGCTGCGCCCAGGGCCTGCTGCGGGTCTCGCTGGACTTCCGCATCCCGGTGCTCAACGGCGTGCTCGCGGTGGAGCAGGTCGAGGATGCCGAGGCGCGTGCCGGCGGCAGCCACGGCAACAAGGGCGAGGAAGCGGCGCTGGGCGCGCTGGAGATGGTCAATCTGCTGGAGCTGCTGCCGTGAACAAACCCGCTGGCCACAAGCACCACCCCCGCCGCGACGGCGTCGATCCGGTCCTGCGTTCGCGTGCGCGCCGGCGTGCGCTGCAGGCGATCTACGCCTGGCAGATTTCCGGCGGCAACGCCCAGCACGTGATCGCCCAGTTCGCGCACGAGCAGGCGCACGAGATCGCCGACCTGGTGTACTTCGAGAACCTCGTCGAAGGCGTGCTCAAGCACCGCGCCGAACTGGACGAAGCACTGGTCGGCTACCTGGACCGCACGGTCGAGGAAGTGGACGCGATCGAACGCGCGGTGCTGCGCCTGGCCGCCTACGAACTGCTGCACCGCATGGACGTGCCGTACCGCGTGGTGATCAACGAAGCCATCGAGACCGCCAAGCGCTTCGGCTCCGAACACGGCCACACCTACGTCAACGGCGTCCTCGACCGCGCCGCGCTGCAGTGGCGCGCGGTGGAGTCGGGGGGCTGAGGGGCTGGGAATGGGGAAAAGGGAATGGGGAATGGCAAAAGCAACTGCCGTCCCCTCCGAGATCGCCGGCGCGCCGGTTGTTGCTCCTGCTTTTCCCATTCCCGACTCCCCATTCCCGATTCCC
>NZ_JAGHWV010000038.1:0-231 GCF_017746095.1 Xanthomonas sp. D-109 | reverse complement strand
GAGCGCCTGCGTGCGCGCAGCCGGGCGCGTGACGACCTGCCGCTGGGCATCGGCGACGATGCGGCCTTGCTGCTGCCGCCGCCGGGGGAGTTGCTGGCGATCACCACCGATACGCTCAATGTCGGGGTGCATTTCCCGGCCGAGACCGCGGCCGCCGACATCGGCTGGAAGACGCTGGCGGTGAATCTGTCCGACCTGGCGGCGATGGGCGCGCAGCCGCGCTGGTGCACG
>NZ_JAGHWV010000037.1:0-1183 GCF_017746095.1 Xanthomonas sp. D-109 | reverse complement strand
TCCACCATCGCCAACCTGAGCTCGACCTCGGAGAACCTGTCGGCCTCGCGCAGCCGCATCCGCGATACCGACTACGCCAAGGAAACCGCCGAGCTGACCCGTACGCAGATCCTGCAGCAGGCCGGCACCGCGATGCTGGCCCAGGCCAAGCAGGCCCCGCAGAGCGTGCTGAGCCTGCTCCAGGGCTAAGCGTCGCCAGCCGCATCGCACCACCGAGGCCCCTCCGCAAGGAGGGGCCTTTTTTGTTCCCTGTTCCCGCCACGGGCCGTCGCATCTCGGAGGAAGCGCCATCTCCGCGCGTTGCCGGTCCTCGACGCCGAAGGTAAGCGCTACCCTGCCTGGTAGGGCGGCGGCCAGCAGACAGCGTGGCCATGCTATTCGCGGTGATCCCCGTGCATGCGACCCGTTATGAGGGATCAACGGGAGACGGCCAATGCCACCGACCGCCGGCGCTGTCGCGCGACGCGTGACCAATGGACTGGATGACGGTCAGCAGTTGGCGATGACCGCAGCCGCATTCCAAGATCGCCTGTAAAGCGTCGTCAACGCAGTGCACGACCTGAAAGCGCGCCGGCATTGCCCACATCGCCGGACGACCGACACTCCTTCTATTTCATCGCCAAGGCCGACGGGAAGGCGATCAGACAGGGAGAGGAAGAGATGGCCAAGCCGTTGCGCCGCAATGCGTTGCGTACCGGCAGGTCAAGCGTTCGCGTCGTCGACGCGACACACCATCGAGAGCATCGAGCACATCGCTCCCTGCACGATTCGGGCCGCCCTTTCTCCGACTTGGACAAGACGCCTAAAGTTTGACGAAGCGCGGCCGAAACAAGCCTTTCGCCGCGTTTCTGGTGTCACGCAAATCGCCGAAACGCCAAATTTTCGGCAGCAAATCCCTAAAGGTTGCGCACCGACTGCCGTTACTTATACCAGCAGCGGCACTGGCCAATTGATGGCCCCCTGCGGAGGCTCCAGGCACCAATGGGTTGCCGGACAAATCGCTTAGAGGAGATATCAAAATGGCACAGGTCATCAATACCAACGTAATGTCGCTGAACGCTCAGCGCAACCTCAACACCACCAGCGCCAGCCTGGCGACGACGATCCAGCGTCTGTCCTCGGGCCTGCGCATCAACAGCGCCAAGGACGACGCCGCCGGCCTGGCGATCTCCGAGCGCTTCAC
>NZ_JAGHWV010000036.1:0-12102 GCF_017746095.1 Xanthomonas sp. D-109 | reverse complement strand
CCTGCGCGCCGCCGCGCGCCTGCGCCTGCTCACCGCCGTGCGCGCCGGCCCGCAGGGCGCGCGCGGACTCAACGCGCGCATCGAACAACTGCTGGCCGAGACCGCCAGCGGCGCACGCCGCCTCGGCGCCGCCGCGCCCTGGTTCCACGGCCGCCTGCTGCTGATCACCGAGAACAGCTACCGCCACGGCCTGTTCAACGGGGACGTCGGCATCTGCCTGAAGGACGCGCAGGGCACCCTGGTCGCCTGGTTCGATGGCGCCGGCGACGGCCAGGTGCGCGGCTTCCACCCGGCCGCGCTGCCCGCGCACGAGAGCGCCTTCGCCATGACCGTGCACAAGGCCCAGGGCAGCGAGTTCGAGGAAGTCTGGCTGCAGTTGCCGGCGCGCGACGCCCGCGTGCTCAGCCGCGAACTGGTCTACACCGGCATCACCCGCGCCCGCCGCGCGCTGCACATCGCCGCCAGCGAACCGGTGCTGCGCGCTGCGCTGGCCCGGCACGCGGCGCGGATCTCGGGGTTGGCGTGGCGGTTGGGTGGGGTGGAGCAGCCGCCGAGATCGCCTGCAGCCGATATCCTTGCCGCACCCTCCGGCACGCCGATCCAGGGCGCGCTGTTTTGACGAACCGCCTCAGGAGCCGGCATGCGTAGCGACGACAAGGAAGCCCCCACCTCGGAATTGATCCTGTATCGCAGCGAGGATGCGCAGATGCGGATCCAGGTTCGGCTGGAAGGCGATTCGGTGTGGTTGACGCAGGCGCAGATCGCGGAGCTGTATCAGACGACCCCGCAGAACGTCACCCAGCACCTCAGAACGATCTACGAGGAGGGCGAACTGCGTGAAGAGGCAACATGTAAGGATTACTTACAAGTTCGCCAGGAGGGGACGCGCGAGGTGCGCCGAAACCTCAGGCACTACAACCTCGACGCCATCCTCGCCGTCGGCTACCGGGTCCGCTCCGCGCGCGGCACGCAGTTCCGCCAGTGGGCGACGGCGCGGCTGTCCGAGTACCTGATCAAGGGCTTCGCGCTGGACGACGAACGGCTCAAGCGCGGGCCTGACGATGGCTATTTCGAAGAACTGCTGGGCCGCATCCGCGACATCCGCTCGTCGGAGAAGCTGTTCTGGCGCAAGGTGCTGGACATCTACGCGACCAGCGTGGATTACGACCCGTCGGCCGAGGCCAGCCAGCGTTTCTTCGCCACCGTGCAGAACAAGATGCACTGGGCGGCCCGCGGCCACACCGCTGCCGAACTGCTCATGGAGCGCGCCGACGCCAGCAAGCCGCACAGCGGCATGACCAACTGGGTGGGCGCCGTGCCGCGCGCGTCCGATGCGGTCGTCGCCAAAAGCTACTTGAACGCAGAGGAGCTGGAGGCGCTGAACCGCATCGTCACCGCCTACCTGGAGTTCGCCGAGTTGCAGGCCATGAACCGCAGGCCGATGACCATGGCCGCATGGATCTCCAAGCTGGACGACTTCCTGCGCCTGAGCGACCGCGAGGTGTTGACGCATGCCGGCCGCATCGGCCGCGAACAGGCATTGGAATTTTCCAAGGCCGAGTTCGCCCGCTACAGGCAGCGCACGTTGGAAGAACCGTCGCCGGTGGAGCGGGATTTCGAAGAGGCAACGCGCAGGCTGAAAGCGCTCGAGAGCGAGAAGCGCCGGTCCACGCGGACCAAGCGGCCCACGGGCGAGTAAGCGAAGCGGCGTCCCGGAAACCCGCGAACTGCCGGCACCCATGCCACGCCCGCAGCAACCTTCCGATGCGGGCAGGCCAGGCGAGCCCGGTGGTCCGGACTCGACGTCGCGCGACTACTTGGCCGGGATCCGCTGGTACTCGTCGCTGCCGGTATTGAGGTGCCCATCGGCCTCGTCGATGGCGAAGTTCACCGTCTCGCCGTCGTTGGTCACCTGCAGCACCCCGTCCTTGTAGATGGCCGGGTAGCTCTCGGTCTTGGGCTTGCGGGTGAAGAAGCGCGGGGTGGTGTTGCGCACCATGAACGACTCCCCGTTGCGCTCGATGTCGATCGTGTCGTCCTTCGACTCCACGTTGACCCAGTGGCCGACGAACTTCTCGCCCTCCACCCTGGCGCAGCCGGTCACCAGCATCGCCGCGGCCAGCGCGGCCCCCATCCACTTCGTCATGTCCCCGCCTCCGGTGTTGGAATCGAGGCGAGGATGCGATGGCTTGGATGTATGGGAGGTCAAGAATCGGAGAGAGCCAGTTTCCGATGGCGCCGACGGTGCACTCGCTCCCTTTTCTTGCCGGCGCGCCAGACAGAAGGCGGCAGGCGGGGCGCCCAGCCTGCAGAAGGGGGACGAGGAGGCGCGTGACCCTGGATGTGACGCCGACGCTATGACAGCATGCGCAACGAAAACGCATCCACTAGCCAGGCGGGGGGCATGGCGATGCAACACAACACTGGGCATCGCGGCCGCTGGCGAGACACAGTGGCGCTTTATCGCGCCGTCGGGCGCACGTGGGGTGACGCGTGAGTCCTGGGCAACGCGCCGCGCTGGAGCGGCTCGGCGTAGCGCTGGACGCGGATGAAGCCAGCATCAAGCGTGCCTACGCCCGCCTGTTGAAGCAGCATCGGCCGGATACCGATCCGGCGGGGTTCCAGGTGCTGTACGAGGCCTATCAACAGGCCCTGGCGTGGTGCCGTCGATCCAGTGGCGCGAAACCGCGCGACGCTGGCGTGGCGACCCACGAACCAGCGGCGCTGGAACAGGCGCCACCGCCGCGCCAACCGCTGGGCGACATGCCGCGGCCACCGGCAATAGCGCGCACGCAGGAACCGCGTGAGATGCCACAGCCGGTGTCGCTACCACGCCGTCAGCCGCCCTGCGATCCGCAGGTGGTGGCGCGCGAGATCGTCGCCCATGCCATCGAGGGCACGGCACCGGCTCTGCAGCATTGGCTTGAGCAACATCCGGTGATGTGGTCGTTGCAGGACAAGATGCGCGTGGGCCAGGCGCTGTTCGGGGTGCTGGACCAGGAATCCCGACCCATCGAGGCTGCCCGTTTCGACATACTGCAGCGTTTCTTCGAGTGGGATACGCTCGATGGCGACGTGGATCCGATGCGCCTGGAAGATGCGCGTCATGACGCCAACCACGCCTGGGAACTGCGCCCCGATTCGCTGGAGATCCTGGCCGAGACCTTGAGTGCGCAGGGACCGGCCGACGTCCCGGCCTGGCGGCTGCGTAAGGACCTCGCCCAGCTCGCGCCTCCGTTCGCATGGCGCAGCGCGCTGTTCAATGCCATGCCCATCGGTGAGGCGGACCGCATGCGCGACCTGTTGGACAGTCTGCAGCGCGTGCCGGACGGCACGTTGGTGCCGCCCATCGGTGAGCGCAACCGGGCGTTCTGGCAGGCCGCCGCCGATCCGACCCGGCTCAGCCTGGACCGTGTCCTGGTCTATGCCGCGCGCTGCCTGTTGGTCACCGCGATTCTTTCGCTGTTCGTCGTGCCGATCGTGGCCCTTCGCAATGCCTCCACCGTGTGGGATGTGCTGCGAAAAGCCGCGGTGGCCTGGATGAGCCTGAGCGCCATCGTCGTCGCCTGTGCGGTCGCCGTCGAGTTCTGTCACTGGCAGGCACTGCCGGAAACGGCGGTCCGGCGTTGGCGCTGGGCGCATCTGCTGTGCATTCCCGTGCTGTCGGCATTGACCCTGCTGCTGGCCGACAGGCTCTGGTGGCCGATCCCCTGGGCACTGGCCATCGCCTTGCTGATCGTCGCGTGCGTCCGCGGCTTCCAGCGGTACTACCTGAATCCATTCCACCAGCCCGTGTGGCGCGTGGCGCCGGTATTGCTGCTGGTGTGCTTCATCGCGCTCACCTCGCGGGTGATCGAGATTCCCCTGGCGGCAGCGATGGGGTACTGGCTGCTGGATGCGACGCGGCAGATGGTTCGGCAGCGCAGGCGAACCCGGTGAAGCACTGCCGAGCAACGTTGTTGCTTGCGCAATTACGTACACTCCGCACCCGCTCCCAGGACCCCGGTTTCCGCGTCCTTGTCCATCGCCATGCCGCACATTGAGCCTTGCGTACGAGCGTCCGTGTGCGCTGACAGCAACACCAGGCAGGCGATAGCCTGTACAGAGTCCTGTAATCAATAGTGAAAGGAGCCGGCCATGGGCTTTTCCGTGAACGACGTGGTGCCTTTCACCCTGGCGCGCGCCAATCTCTCCGAACCGGCCGACCAGGCGAAGGCCGGCGCCGAGAAGATCATCATCAAGAACGGCGAGAGCCACGTCGCGCTGATCGACGCCGATCGGCTGGACTACTACCACCGGCTCGAGCGCGAGCGCATCCACCTGCTGTTGCTCGACGATGCGAAGCGCGGCTTGGCCGACATCGCCGCCGGCCGTACGGTCGATGCCGATGCCGCCATCGGCCAACTGCAGCAGCGGCGCGCGGCGATCAAGACGCCCGACGGGATGAGCCCAGGCAAGCGCGCGGTCAAGAAGCGGGGTTGACCATTGCATCGCGTCGAACTGACGGAGAGCTTCCTCGCGAGCCTCGACGGGATATAAGCGCTCCTGCTGGACGCCGATGCCGCTGCGGCCTTCGATGACCTGCTCGCCGAATTGCGGGAGGCCGCGATCCCGAACCTTCGGCGCTTCCCCGCATCGGCCGGCCCTACCTGGACACGCCGCCGCAATCGGCCGAGGCGCTGGCGCAACTGGCCGCATTGCCGGCGGGAGCCCCGGATGCGTTGCGCATCTACCTGCACGGCGACTACTTGATGCTGTACACGGCGATGGAGGCATCCGCCTCCGTGTATCTGCTCTCCATTCGCCACCACCGGCAGCTTTCATTCGATTTCACTGGGCTGTGGAGTCGCGGGTGAGGATGCAGATAGTGCAGTCCGACCCCTGTTTCCGGCGCGACGAGCTCCTCGTCCCGCTGGGCATCAGTCAGAATGCGCTCGCCCGCGCCACCAGCGTACCGCCGCGGCGCTGGGCACGACCGAAAGGTTCTGGTTGAGCCTGCAGGCGAACTACGAACTGGAAGAGGCACATCGCCTGCTTGGCGATCTGCCGGCTCGGATCAAGCGGTTGGCGGCTTGAGGGCGGAGAAGATTGTGATTATTGGCCAGGGTATATATCAGCCCATTCAAGCCGGTATCTCCCTGGCCAAGTTGTTCCGACTATCTCTAGAGGCTAACTTCTAGGTCTATGTCATCCACACAAGTCTGAGTACGCGAATGATTCTCATAGGTACGCCACGGTCCTGGATGTGAAGTCACATTGGTCAAACCTTCAAGAGGTATGCATCGCCAATTATTGGGTGCGTCCCCAGTGATAGGACCGGTACTTGTATAGCCGCCAAACTGGTAGAACAAGGCCTGTTCTCGGCCGTTCTTGCGCCCAATTACGTGCGGACACATTTCACGTTCGTGCCCTTGATAGGTAGCGCGAATAATTTGCTTTGTAGCGATAGCAGTACGTACCATCTCATACACGACGCTCATTGTCCTTCTCTCCAATAGATGAAAACAGGAAAAGCGTTTAGATTGGTATGCGTTACTAGGCAGCTTGAGAGCGGTAAGTAAAAATTTATCCAATTACAGCGTAAGAAACATCAAATCGCATCTCTCTCAGGTTTCTGAAGCAAGTGACTAATGCAACCTGAGCAAAGAATGGTAGGCGTTCTTTAGGGACGCCTCGAATTATTGCTAGAACAAATCTAGCTCCTGATTTCTTGGTGGCCTCCTTGTCCCATATCGCTTTAAATCTTGGATTGAGTATTTTGTTAGAAACGCCGGCAATGAACGGTGGGTGATCTGCAAGTAGCTGGCCGGCAACAATGGCTTGCTGAAATAAATGGCTAAGATCCTGGGAGCGACCTCCCCAGGGCTTGACGCAAACCATAGATCCATCAAAACGTAGAAGATCACAGACTTCTATTGAGCTCCTACCCACGACTGGGATGAGATCTTTGTCGAGGTAGTAATATCGAGAGCGGAATGATTTTCCAATTCTTTTGTTATAATCACTCTCGCTTTCTCCCGTATATTTCAGCTTGGGAAACCTGCGTTTCTCAGAAGGTATTAGCGCTACTCTCTCATGTATTTCTTTGACAAAGTTGTTGTCTACTTTGTACCACTTGCCGAGCTGTGTGATATAGGTGTCAGTTTTAAACCTTATCGTTGCATTTATGCACTGCCTTATATTCCATTTTCTTGAGAGGTGAGTTTGCCCAGCTTTATATGCATAAACGGAGCTGGATCGTAAGGTCGATGGGATTACCCTCCCAGTAACGTGGGCGTTTCTCCACTGTTCAATAGTCAAGGGCTCAGATACAGGTAAGTGGCCTTTCCTAAGTTTCGTAAAAGAATAGGCATCAAACTCATCCCACGCCAGAAGCTCTGGAACGGAAAGTGTTATGAATTTGACACGAAGGGAAATCGCCCTTGCTAAGCGCGTCTCAAGCTTGTCAATTATGGCGTCATCATTAATTGGTTTTATCTTATCAAACCAAGGGAAATTGACGGATATATCTTTTCTTCCATAGCATTTTAATGCGCGACGACAAAAAGCGCCTATAGAATCTGATGAAAGATCGATTGTACCCTTGAATGAATCGCCGCCAACAACAGAATGACCAAATCTATAACTTTTATCAACTCTAGCTTTGACGCCTCGAAGGATATCTCGCTCAACATCCATGCCAAATCGACTTATGTCATCGCTTTCAGGTATCTGTTCTATGGCTTGTATTGCGGAGTCGGCTACTCGATCTCGCCTGATGGAGCTTAAGGATTCAGGTTGGGCAATATTGAGAACACATCTGGTGCCGAAGTCAGGTTCAATATCAGCTGAGGCCGCCTTTTGCCAGGCATGTCCGAAGGTCGCAACAAACCAACGTTGCTTATGACGGATGAATAGAATGGCCTGAGGTGAAGCCGACTTTGCAAAATCAGTATCGCTATTCGCTATCGACTTTAGCGACGTGATCCATTCTGGTTCTGAACCGCTAACTTTAAAATATAAGGTCGAATAGTAATTTCTATCTACAGGTATGGATATGGTTGCTTTAAAATCAGAGAGATCAATTTGGTTATCAGGGAGGCGCCCTTTTTTTAACAAATATATATTAAGTGGCAGCGAGTTTTCCATAATTTTCTAGCTTATAATATATTTTTAATGTTGGCATTGTTTATCAGTTAAATTTGATTATTTGCTTCCTCGACATCGTGGGAATTGGCCGCAGCCAAGGAAGGCTTCACCCGTACGCTTGTTAAATCGTCGTACAAGCGCGCTTCCGCACCGCGGACACGCTATTAATTGAGATGCTGCATCGACTACCGAGATAGGTGCCGGTTCGATGCTAGGCTTGGGATATGCCCCGGCCGAGCTGCTACTTTGAGCCGCCTGAATCATCTCCAGCAATCGCTTGCCACCGATCAACTCAATCGGCTTGCCCCGCGCAAACCGTTCCGCATCGTTCGTAAATCTGCCAACACAAACGATCTTCACCGCATCGGCCTGGTGATGCGCCAGCAATCCATACATCTCGCGCACGACGCTGACGCCGACCTGTTGCCGCTTCCATTGCTTGCATTGCACCAGGGTGCGGCGGCCGTCCTTGCGCAGGATCAGGTCGATGCCGCCGTCGGCACCGCCAAGGCCGGTTTCTTCTACCGTGTAGCCCTGGCGGCGGAAAGCTTCGCCGACCAGGCGTTCGAACTGGCGCCAGCCGCCGGCTGCCAGGCTTTCCAGGGTGGTGCGGGTGTCCAGCAGGCGGCGGCGATGCCGCGCTTTGAGGAATGAGGCGAGCGCTGCCATCCAGCAGAGCAGCAGTAGGATCCACGCCATCGGAGCGAATGCGCCTTCCGCTTGCTGGGCGATGGCCTGCGACAGCGCGCCGTCGTGGCGGGAAAACCACCAGGGGATGCCGTCGCGCACGGCGAGGAAGCCGGCGATGCCGGCCATGATTCCCACCGGCCACGGCAACGCCGCCAGCGCGTCGAATCCGGTTTTCCCCTGTCTGCGTCCCATGCGACCCCCGTCCCCGGATCGACCATAGACCTGTGTGCGGCAGATGTCTGTACTGTTAACTGTGTCGTCTACAAAGCGAGACACGCGTTGCATTTAAGGCTGGGTGGTGGCATCGCGATTGGTAGCCGGATCGCCTGCGGTGATCGGCGAAGCGACGTGAGCGGCAGCGTTCTCGGACGCGCCTGTCGCCGCCCGTCGTCGCCTTCCGTGGCGCTGAGACTTCCATGCTAGCGTCGCGCTGCCGAGGGTCCGGCGCAGCGTGGGGCAGGGAATGAACAGCGAGCCGACGCGCCGCCAACTGGCGCCACCACGCACCACGCCGATCGTGCGCCTGGCCTGGTGGTTGCTCTGGCTCGCCCTGGCCCTGTTCGCCGCGGAGTTCGTGCATTCGGTCTATCTGAAGTACGCGTCGCTGCAGTCGCCGGCCTACGCGATGTTCCTGACCCGCCGCGGGTGGCTGTGGTGCCATCTCGGTGGCGGGGCGGTCGGCCTGTTGCTGGGGGCGCTGCAGTTTGCGACGCAGCGGTGGCGGCGCTGGCCGCGGCTGCATCGTTGGGTGGGGCGGGTGTATTTCGCCGGGATGGCGGTGGCGATGGTCGGGGCGGTCGGGCTGATCGCGACATCGCTGGCGCCGCTTTCGATCCGGGTGGCGTTCGCGGCGACGGCGCTGGCGTGGCTCGTGACCGGGTCGGTCGGGCTGGTGGCGATCTGGCGTGGGCAGGTGCTGCGGCATCAGCGCTGGATGGTGCGCGCTTATCTGGCGACGCTGGCGCCGGTGGTGTTCCGTTTGTCGTTGCCGTTTGCGGTCAGCCTGGGCATCACACCGTCGCCGGGCTTGATCGCGCTGTTGTTGTGGGCGAGCTGGGTGGTGCCGTTGTCGGTGTACGGCGTAGGCCGGGCGATTGCCGATGCGTGGGATCGGCGAAAGCAGGTGTCGATGTTGCTGCGTGGCGCCGGTCTCGGCGCGGGGTGATGGCCGGGCGCGCGGGACGATGCGCGGGCCTGCGACTCAGGTGCCGGCATCGCCTCGCCGATCTGCGGTCATGCGGATGTCTGAGTCAGTTGTGGCCACAGCGTCGGCGTCTCCGCCGCCGCGGCGTCTCGACGCATAACGCGCCTTCATCGGCGTCGCCAACATCGCCGCGAGACGCCGGCACGTGCGCCGCTCTCACCACACTGAAAAACGCCGCCACGCCTGCGCCCAGGCGTGGCAGCCAGCGGGACGGACGGTCGCAGACGCCGGGGGAGGGAGTGCGCCTGCGTTGTCGTCCGCCGCGACCTCAGCGAAGCGTATCGAACAGTTGCTGGCGCACGGCGATGGTGCAGGCTTCTTCGGTGAACAGATGCTCCAGCGCGCTGTTGTCGCTGGGTTTGCCGGTGCCCAGGTCGAGCACGGTCGCCTGGTTGCTGCCGCGCGCCTTGAACGCGGCGACGGCGGTGGTGGCGTTCTTCAGCGGCACGGTGGCGTCGTTGTCCGAGCCGCACAGCAGGGTCGGGGTGCGCGGCGCCCAGTCGAGCAGGTCGTTGCGCTCCAGGTCGCGCAGGAACGGGTCGTTGGCGTTGCTGGCGAAGTCCTTGTAGAAGCCGGGCTGGAAGTACTGGCGGATCTTGTCCACGCCCGGCAGGGTGTCGCCGAGCACCAGGTCGGTCAGGCTCTGCTTGCCGGGGAACAACTTCTCCACCTGCTTGGCCCACGGATCCTGGAACACCTGCGACGGGTCGAGGTAGATGTTCTTGTAGGTGTGCTGCATGCCGACGATGGCGTAGCTGGCCAGCACGATGCCGAAGGTGTTCTCGCCCACGGCGTTGCGGCCGCTCCAGCTGTCGCGGAAGGTCTGGCTGAGCGCATACGGGCCGGAGATCGGCGCGCTGGCCACCAGGTTGAACTCGTTGGACAGGTGCGCTTCGATCTCGCGCTGGGTGGCCATGGCGGCATGCCCGCCCTGCGAGTAGCCGGTCAGCATGACCTTGCCCGACAGCGGGGTATTGAGCCGCTGCAGCACCTGGCGCGCGGCGCGCAGGGCGTCGATGGTGGCGCTGGCCTCTGACGCGGCGTGCAGGTACGGGTGGAACGCGTAGGTGGATTGGCCGATGCCCAGGTAGTCGCTGCTCACTACCACGTAGCCCTGGGTGGCGAGGTGGGTGACCATGGTGTCGTCGCCCTTGGCGTCGCGGATCTCCTTGGCCTGTTCGGCGCGGCGCTGCGACTCGGTGCCCTGGCTGTAGCTCACCAGCGGGAACGGACCGGGGCACTGGCTGCCGCCCGGCACCAGCAGCGCAGCCGAGGCGGTGGTGGGTTCGCCCTCGACGCCGATGGTGGCGTAGGTGAACTCGGCCACGCGCACGTCGCACTTGGCCTGGTCGGGAGATTGGTCGTTGGCCAGCAGGGTGCCGATCGCCTGGTGGGTGTAGCTGGTCAGGACATTGCTCTTGAGTACGGTGCCGCGCGCCGGCGCCGCCGTGGCGGCCAGGGGCAACAACGCGCCTACGACGCCGATGAGGGAAAGTGCGCGCAGCGCCAGCCGATTCCGCTGTGTGGCCATGGAAACATCCTCGTGTCGAATCCCGGTCGCCCGGGGGTGGGGGAGGGCGCAGACGCTACTATGTCGTCTGCATTATTTTTGCGACACAACGGGGTAATGTTTATCCGCGGTATTGATTCGCGTGGCATTCGGTCGCAGGAAACGACATGCGCCGCCGGAAAATCTGGCCGCATGTCGAGGCGATGGCGTGCGATGCGCCACAGTGACGTTGAGGAAATGATGAAACATCCACTGGTTTTCGTGCGAATTCGGCCGAATACGGATGTTGCGCGCAGGCGAGGCCGGTGTGGCCGCAATTGTCTACGACTCGCGCACGGGATGTTTCAGGAGTTAATAATCCTGGTTTTAAATACAATCGGAGATTGGCGCGAGATAATCGGGGATATTGTCGTGCGATGTCCGGTGTCGAGAAGGGCTTGGACGGTGGCAGGACACGAGCAGGACTGTTCGCTGCTTCTGTACGACATGGCGCAACACGGCTGCTTCCGCGATGGCGATCGCTGCGCCGGCAGCACGGCCGGCGCGCTGCGGCGAGATGGGGCCGTCATGTGGCACAAAAAAAGCCGGCGTGCCCATTGGGGCCGCACCGGCTTTGTTGCCGGCCCGTGCACGCACGGGCGGCAGCAGGGCCTCAACGCACCTGATACAGCACGGTAGCGCCGGGCTTGGGCTCGAACGCGGGCACCGTCTGCTGCTTCAGCGCGGTGCCCTTGGCGTCCCATACCAGGGTTTCGGACGGGTATTCGTCCTTTCGGGTCATCGCGTCGATCTGCTTGACGATCACGCTGGAGCCGGCGGCGACCTCGGGGTTCCAGGCGAACACGCCGAGCCTGCCGTAGAACACGGCCGGGGCGGTGGCGTCCAGGCGCCGGTCGGGGCACATCACCAGGCCGCGGTCGAGCATCACCCGCAGCGCGCCCACCGGCACGGCCTTTACCGTGGGGGACGTGCGCTCGGTGCTGTGACCGGGGCAGACGTTGGCCGAGCGGGTCAGCATGTCCTCGACCACCTGCCGGTCGGACTGGGCCAGCGCGGGCAGGGCGACGGCGGCGAGGGCGAGCGTTGCGAGGGGGGATTTCCAGGGCATGTCGAGACTCCTTCAATGGAGGAAAGACGCCGAACCGGGCGGTCCGTGCAAAGCAGGGACAGGCGGCCGCGGCGGCGCGGGCAGACTCTAGCAACCGCGCCGGGGACGAATGCAAAGCGGGCGTGAGGGCGCGGGGTTGTGGCTGCTTCGAGCGTGGGGTGCTGTGCAGGCATCGCCTGGCTCGCCTAGGTCGCGGTTGAAACCGCTCCTACAGTTGGGCGCATCGCTTGGTGCCCGGTCTAAGTGCTGGCGCTGGCGGCAGTGCGGAAGACTGGTCGTTGGTTGCGGGAGGGACTTCATGACACCTCCAACAACGACGAAGCCCATTGGTAGGAGCGGCTTCAGCCGCGATGGGCGTTACCGGGAATGCCCGTCGCGGCTGAAGCCGCTTGTGTCAAATAAGGGTCTATCGTTGCAGGTGAGAGCGGAGTGCGGCAGGCCGTTTAGCCGCAGTGCCAGCAA
>NZ_JAGHWV010000035.1:403-4358 GCF_017746095.1 Xanthomonas sp. D-109 | reverse complement strand
TCCCGCAGCCGCGGCGGTGGCCGGGATGGCGGCCGCTGCCACGGCGGGCGCCGGCGCGGCGCTCTTGGCAGGTGCCGGGGCCGGCGCGGCGTCGCCGTGTGCGTCGAACTGCGCGATCAGCTCCGGCGGCGCGCGCGGCGGCTCCTGGCCGCTGCCGAAGGCGTCGAGCATCGACTGCAGGTAGTCCAGCGACTGCTGGGCGGCGTCGAAGTGCCGCGCCTGCAGGGTGGCCTGGCCGGCGCGAGCCATGCCCAGGGTTTCCTCCGCGGCGTGGCACAGCTCGACCATGGCGTTGATCGCCAGGAAGCCGGCGCCGCCCTTGAGCGTGTGGAAACCGCGGAACACGGCGTTGAGCTGGCCGCTGTCCTCGGGCGCCTGCTCCAGCGACACCAACTGCTCGCCGAGCCGGTCCAGGATTTCCTGGGCCTCGATGATGAAGTCGGCAGCGATGTCGTCGGGTACGGCGCTCATAAAGTTACAGTCCTAGTCCGGACAGCAGGTCGTCGGCGTCGTTCTGCGACACGCCGTGGCGGTCCAGGCCGGGCAGGGCCGGGCCGGCCAGGCTGCCGTCGGCCTTCCTGTTTTCTTCCTTCGGCGGCAGACCCAACGCGCCGAAGCCCTCGTGCACGCGGCGCACGATGCCGGCGACGCGGCGGATGATCTGCCCGGTCAGGTCCTGGAAGCTCTGCGCCAGGGCCATTTCGGTGAGGTTGTGGCGGATCTTGTCGAGGATCTCGCCCTGGTCGCCGCTGAGGCCGCCGGCGGCGAGCTGGTCGGCCAGCGCACGGCATTCCTCGGCCAGGTCCAGGGTGCGGTGGCTGGCCTGTTCGGTCATCTCCACCACGTGGTCCAGGCGCGAGCAGGCGTCGTCCAGCTCGCCGGCCTCGCTGGGCACCACCGGCAGTTCGCCGAGCGCCTGCCCCAGATCGCGCGCGAGCCGGCTCAGGCCCTGCATCATCGGCCGCGTGCGCCAGGCGGCGAGGGTGTCGATCTCCCTGCGCCAGCCGGCCTCGTCGCCGTTTTCCAGCGCGTCCAGCGCGCCTTGCAGGCGTTCGATCAGGGCGGTACGTTCGGCGGTGGCTTCCATTTAGGCGGTCGCTCCCAGGCGTTCGAAGATCTTGCCCAGCTTCTCCTGCAGCGTCTGCGCGGTGAACGGCTTGATGATGTAGCCGTTCACGCCGCACTGCGCGGCCTCGATGATCTGCTCGCGCTTGGCCTCGGCGGTGACCATCAGCACCGGCAGGTGCTTGAGCTTGTCGTCGGCGCGGATGTTGCGCAGCAGATCGATGCCGGTCATGCCCGGCATGTTCCAGTCGGTGACCACGAACTCGAACGGCGCCGAGCGCAGCGCGGCCAGGGCGCTGTTGCCGTCTTCGGCCTCGGCGGTATTGGTGAAGCCCAGATCGCCGAGCAGATTCTTGACGATGCGTCGCATCGTCGAGAAATCGTCCACGATCAAAATCCGCATGTTCTTGTTCACCACTGACTCCTAAGGGTTCCTATTCTTCGTCTTCCAGACCGGCATCGGCGACCTCGAACGCCTTCAGGCGTCCGCGCAACCGTACCGTGGCCTGGCCATGGATCTGACACACGCGCGACTCGCTGACCCCGAGCACCGCGCCGATTTCCTTGAGGTTCAATTCCTGCTCGTAGTACAGCGACAGCACCAACTGCTCGCGTTCGGGCAACTGCGCGATGGCCTTGCCCAGCTCGCGGCCGAATTCGCTGCGCTCGAGCATCTGCTGCGGATTGGGTCCGCCCTTGGCGATGGTATCCAGCTCGCCATGGTCCTCGATGCGCGACTCCAGGCTCAGCACCTGGCCGCGGGCGGCATCTTCCATCAAACGCAGGTATTCGGGAAGCGGCATGTCCATCGCCGCGGCCACTTCGTTGGCGGCGGCGGCGCGGCCGGTGCTCTGTTCGATCTTGCGGATCGCCGAGGCGGCGTCGCGGGCGCGGCGGTGCACCGAGCGCGGCACCCAGTCGCCACGGCGGATCTCGTCGATCATCGCGCCGCGGATGCGGATCGAGGCGTAGGTCTCGAACGAGGCGCCCTGTTCGGCGTCGTAGCTGCGCGAGGCCTCGATCAGGCCGATCATGCCGGCCTGGATCAGGTCGTCGATCTCGACGCTGGCCGGCAGCCGCGCCGCCAGGTGGTGGGCGATGCGCCGGACCAGGTCCGAGTGCTGGGTGATGTAGTCGTTGGCGCTGTTGCGCTGGACGGCGCGGTAGTGGGCGGCGGCGTTCATGCGGCCACCCCGCGCTGGATGATGCGTTCGACGAAGAACTCGACGTTGCCGCGCGGGGCGGTCGGCGCCTGCCAGCGCGCGGTGCGCCGGGCGATCTCGCTGATCGCCTGCGCCGACGGGCTCGACGGGTAGGCCTTGACCACCGGCTGCTGGCGCTGCACCGACAGGCGCAGCCAGTCGTCCTGCGGCACGCAGCCCAGGTAGTTCAGCGACACATCGCCCAGGAACTTCTCGCAGACCCGGCTGAGCTTGTCGTACAGCAGGCGGCCTTCGTTGAGGTCGCGGACCATGTTGGCGACGATCTGCACCCGGTCCACGCCGCGCTCGCGCGAGAGGACCTTGATCAGGGCGTAGGCGTCGGTGATCGAGGCCGGCTCGTCGCAGACCACCACCACCGCGTCCTGCGCGGCCTGGCAGAAGGTCAGCACGCTGTCGGTGATGCCGGCGGCGGTGTCGACGATCATCACGTCCAGTTCGCGCTGCAGTTCGGAGAACACGTTGACCAGGCCCACGTGCTGGGCCGGCGGCAGCTCGGCCATGTAGCGGCGGCCGGAGGCGGCGGGCACCACCATCAGCCCGTTGGGCATGTCGATCAGCACCTCTTCCAGGGTGCAGCGCCCGGCCACCAGGTCGGCCACGGTGAACTTGGGGGTCAGCCCCAGCAGCACGTCGACGTTGGCCAGGCCCAGGTCGGCGTCCAGCAGCAGGGTGCGCTTGCCCATGTCGGCCAGCGCCATGGACAGGTTCACCGAGATGTTGGTCTTGCCCACGCCGCCCTTGCCGCCGGTCACGGCGATGGTGCGCACCGGACCCAGCGGTTCGCTGCGCGTCGCCGACAGGGGGAAGGCATTGGTCAGATTGACGTAGTCACGCGACGGCATGGGTCTGCTCCGGAGTACAGGGCTTATCGGCAGCGCGCCGCAAATCTTCAAGGCGCAATACCAGGCTGGCGGCGTTGGCGCGGTGCAGGTCGTCCGGCACACGCTGTCCATCGGTCACCCAGGTGATGGGGAGGCGGTGGTCCACGACCACCGACAAGGCACTGCCGAACCGTCCGGTCTCGTCCAACTTGGTCATGATGACCCCCTGTGGGTCGGCGCCGGCGAACCGGCGCACCACCTCGTCCAGGTCGGAGAAATGGGCGTTGGCGGGGAGTACCAGCAAGGATCGGACCACCCGCGAGGCGCGCAGCCAGTGCAGTTGGGCAGCCAGGGCGCGGTCGCGCTGGCCCATGCCGGCGGTGTCGATCAGCACCAGCTTGTAGTCGGCCAGGCGCTCCAGCAGCTGCTGCAGCGCGGCGTCGCTGTCGGCCTCGTGCACGGCGATGCCGAGCTGGCGGCCGTAGCTGTGCAGCTGTTCGCGGCCGCCGACGCGGATGGTGTCGGTGGTGACCAGGGCCACGTCGCGGGCGGCATGGCGCTCCAGGAAGCGCGAGGCCAGCTTGGCGATGGTGGTGGTCTTGCCGGCGCCGGTGGGGCCGATCAGGGCGATCACGCCGCCTTCCTCGAGCGGGTCCAGCGCGGCGATCGGCAGGCGCTTGGAGAGCAGGCCCAGCATCAGCCCACGGCCGCGGTGCAGCTCCAGGTCGGCGGGGATCTGCATGACCACGTCGCGGGTGATGCCGCTGTCGAAGCCGTAGTCGTCCATCAGCTCCAGCGCCTGGGCGCGGACCGGCGAGCCGCGCAGGCGCTCGTCGGTGAGGCGGT
>NZ_JAGHWV010000035.1:0-361 GCF_017746095.1 Xanthomonas sp. D-109 | reverse complement strand
ATCTGCCGCATCAGCGCCAGTTCGTCGCGCAGCTGCGTCAATTGTTCGTCGTTCTGCGGGGCGGGGAAGGTCGGCACCGCCGCCAGCGTGGCGGCCGCCGGGATTCCGGCAGCGGCCGGCGCGTCGGCCTTGGCCACGCTCGGCGCGGCCGGGGCCGTGCTCGGGCTCGCCAGCGGGGTCAGCGCTACCGCGGCGACGTCGTCGCGCCAGGCCGGCATGGCCTCAGCGGCCGGGGCCGGGGCCGGGGTCGCGGCGGCGAACGGGCTGGGCAGGGGCACGCTGATCGGGGCGTTGCGGAACACGTCCTCGGGGATGCTGAACTCGGCGCGGCCGGTGACCGGCGCTGCGGCCTTGGCCGGGG
>NZ_JAGHWV010000034.1:12459-12666 GCF_017746095.1 Xanthomonas sp. D-109 | reverse complement strand
CGGGGGCGGTGCCGTCGCGGGTGTCGAGCAGGAGGCTGGCGCGTGCCGGGTCGAGGCCGGCGTGGCCGCTGGCCACCGCCAGCGAGGCCAGGGCGGCGCCGGCCAGGACCGGGTCGGGGGTGTCCGGGTCGAGGCGGGCCAGGCTGTTGGCGAAGGCATGGTCCAGCGTGCGCAGGGTGCCGGTGCGGTAGAGGGTGGCGAGGAGGT
>NZ_JAGHWV010000034.1:0-12407 GCF_017746095.1 Xanthomonas sp. D-109 | reverse complement strand
CGGGGGGGGGGGGGGGGGGGGGGGGGGGGGGGGGGGGGGGGGGGGGGGGGGGGGGGGGGGTTGGCTCACGGGGTGGCTCCGTGGGCGGATGGACCCTCACCCCAACCCCTCTCCCGGGGGAAGAGGGGCTCGGCCGGGGCGCCGGCGAAGAGGGCGTCGACGCCTTCGATCAGGTCCGGGTCGAAGCGCCAGGCGTGCACGCCTGGCGACGGGTCGCGTGCGGCGTCCAGGCCGCGGCAGAACAGGTAGCGCACGCCGCCGAAGTCGCGGGCGTAATCGTAGCTTTCGCCCAGGCGGAAGCGCAGCCAGCGGTGCAGGGCCACGGTGTAGATCAGCGCCTGCAAGGTGTACTCGCTGTGCGCCATCGCCCGCGCCAGCGTGTCGGGGTCGTAGGCCGGCAGGCGGTTGGACTTGTAGTCGAGCACGTACCAGCGGCCGTCGTGCTGGTAGGTGAGGTCGATCAGGCCCGTCATCAGCCCCTCCAGGCGTTGCCGCGCGCCGAACGCCTGGCGCTCGCCGGCCACGCCGAAGCGGTGCAGCAGCGCCAGCAGCGCGTCCACGCGCGTCGGGCGCATGGCGAAGTGGAATTCCATTTCGTTGCGCCGCTGCTCCTCCGGCACCGCGGCCAGGCAGGTGCCTTCCGGCAGCGCCACGGTGAGGGTGTGGCCGACCAGGGCGGTGAGCATGGCGGTGCCGTCTTCCAGTTCGTCCTCGGCATAGCCGCCGCGCTGCAGCGCTTCGACGATGGCGGTGGCCTGCCCGGCCGGCGCCGGCTGGCCTGGCTGCCAGCTACGCCAGGCGGCGAAGTCGCAGCGCTCGAACACGTCGTGCATGGCCACGCCGAAACGGTTGCCGACGAAGCGGCGGTCGACCATGTCCACTTCCACCGCGGCGCTGACCGGCTCGCTGGCGGCGGGTTCGTCGCTGCCGCCGCTGCTGGGCACGGTGGCGCTGGCCATCGGGTCGCTGCCGGCGTCGGCATTGGCCAGCTGGGTGAAGCTGTACACCCACCACTCCGGCAGCACGCGCCGCTGCGGCACGCGCGCCGGCGGCACCGGCGGCGCCGGCTCGGGCGGCAGCCGCGGCAACTGCGGCGGCGGCGGGGTGCTGTCGAGGGCGATGGCGCCGGGAGCGGCGGCAGCCTGCAACGCGTCGAGGTCGCGCAGCATGGGGTCCAGGGCGGTCGCGTCGTGCTTGAAGAACGCACCAGTGGCGATCCACAGCGCGTGTTCGGCGCGGGTCAGGCCGACGTAGAGCAGGCGCGCGTCCTCGGCGCGCTGTTCCTGTTTCCACGCGGCTTCGGCGGCCTCCCAGGCCGGATCAGACTCGCCGCCGCTGCGGCCGGTGTTCCACTGCAGTTGGCGCCCGCCCTGCGGCGCCGGCACTACGCAGTGGCGACCGGGGCTGCGCTCGCTGCGGCCGATGCCGGCGTACGGCAGGAACACCAGCGGATACTCCAGGCCCTTGCTCTTGTGCAGGGTGACGATCTGCACGCGGCGCGCATCCGATTCCAGCCGCAGTTGCTGCGCCTCGTCGCTGTCGTCGGCATTGGCGATGCGCCGCGCCAGCCAGTCGACCAGGCCATGCGGGCCGAGCGCGCGGGTGTCGGCTTCCTGCAGCAGCTCGGCCAGCTGCAGGTAGTTGGTGAGGCGGCGCTCGCCGTCGACCAGCGCCAGCAGGCGTTGCCCATGCGCGGCACCGAGGTCGCCGATCAGGGCGAGCGGGCCGCCGCGCTGCCAGCGTTCGCGCCAGTCCAGCGCCTGTTGCTGCCAGCGGCGGTGGCGCTCGCCATCGTGGTCGAGCACGGCGATGGCCGCGGCGTCCTCACCGATCAGCACGGTGGCCAGTGCGGCGCGCAGGCGGCCGTCGTCGCCGGGGTCGAGCAGCGCCTGCAGCAGCGCCAGCAGTTCCAGCGCTTCGTCGGTGGCGAACAGGCTGCGGCGGCCGGCGGCAACCGCGGGAATGCCGGCCGCGGCCAGCGCCTGCTGGATGCGCGTGGCCTCGCCGTGGCTGCGCACCAGCACCGCGATGTCGCCGGCCTGCACGGGGCGGCCGAGCAAGCTTGCGCTGCCGTCGCGCGCATCGGCCAGCCAGCCGCGGATCGCCGCGACGCAGGCCGCGGTGCACAGCTCGCGGGCGCGGCCGGCGCTCCACGGCTTTGGCTTGCCCGGCGCCTTGGCGGTGGCCGGTGGCGGCGGTGGTTCCCGTGCGCGCCACACGGTCAGCGCCGGGGCCGGTGCGCCATTGCGCTGCAGGTCGGCATCGGCGCGCTTGCTGCCCGGCTGCACCGGGTGGAAGGCGATGCCATCGGTGAGGAAGGCCGCGGCGTAGCCGGCCTGCGCGTACAGCGCGTCGATCGCCGCCAGCAGCGCGGGGCGCGAGCGGAAGTTGTGCGCCAGCGGCGGCGCGCGTTCGGCGTCCGCGGCGGCGGCCAGGTAGGTGCGCACGTCGCCGCCGCGGAAGCCGTAGATGGCCTGCTTGGGATCGCCGATCAGGGCGAGCAGCGGCGGCGTGTCGTCCGGCGCAAGCAGCAGTGGCGCGATCGCCGCGTCGTCCTGCGCCGCAGCGGGATTGGCCGTGTCCGGGGCGAACACCTTGCGGAAGATCGTCCACTGGCGATCGTCGGTGTCCTGGAATTCGTCCACCAGGGCCACCGCGTACTGCGCGCGCAGCCGCTGCGCCAGGGCGGCGCCGTGCGGGCCTTCCAGCGCGCGCGCCACGCCCTCGACCAGGTCGTCGTAGGTCTGCACACGGCGCTGGCGCTTGAGATAGGCCAGCCGCTCCGCCGCGTCGGCACGCAGCGCGTGCAGCAGGCGGATGCGGCGTTGCGTGCGCCACTGCGCCAGTTGCGCCAATGCGGCCAGGTAGCCGTCGATGGCGTGGCTCAGCGGCGAGGCCGGAGTGCGCTCGGCGTGCTTCTTGTTGGTGCCGGCGGCCAGTTCGGCGGCGGTGAGCTTGACCAGCTTCGGATGCGGCGGCGCGTCCGCCGACGACGCCGCGGCGAAGGCATCCAGCCAGTGCCACAGCGCGGTCAGCCAGTCGGGCTTGTAGCTGACCTTGCTCAGCACGCCGGCCTCGATCGCCGCGGCGATCGCCTCGAAACAGGCAGTGCCATGCAGGCGGAACGCCTCGGCCAGCGCAACGCCGGCGCGCTGCGCGGCCTGCTGCAGCACGGCGCCGTCCTCGGCGGCGAAGACAGGGGCGGCCGGCAGCAAGGTCGGATGCCGCACCAGTTCGCGCAGATCGGTGGCCATGCCGTCCGGTCCACCCGGCCACAGCGCCACCAGGTCCTCGGCCATCGCCGGATCGGCGGCGCGTTGCCGCCACAGGTCGGCGGCGACATCGCGCAGCAGTTCGCGGTCGTCGGTGAGCAGTTGCGGCGCGGCGAAGGCCTGGCCGCTTTCCAGCGCATGCTCGCGCAGCACGCGCGCGCAGAAGCCGTGGATGGTGAAGATGGCGGCGAGGTCGATGTCCTCGGCGGCCTGCTGCAGGCGGCGACGCAGGGCGGTGGGAGTTTCGGTGCTGGCGGCCAGGTGCGCGGTGAGGATGGCGCGGGTGAGGGCGACGTCCGGGGGGTCTTGTTGCGGGGTTGGGCGCGATGGGTCGCTCGCGATATCGGTCGCGGCTGATCCCGAAAAGGGGACAAGAGCCGCTCCTACGAGGTCTGGATCGGGGACCAGGCTGGCCGCCAGCGCCAGGCGCTCGCGGATGCGCCGGCGCAGTTCCTGGGTGGCGGCTTCGGTGAAGGTGACGGCGAGGAGTTGGCCCAGGCGCAGGCCGCGTTCGACCACCAGGCGGGTGAACAGCGTGGCCAGGGTGAAGGTCTTGCCGGTGCCGGCGCTGGCCTCGATCAGGCGCACGCCGTGCAGCGGCAACTGCAGGTAGGGGTCGCGGTCGGGTGCGGCGCTCATTCGGCATCTTCCTGGGTGACGCGCCAGCGCTGCCAGCTCTCGCTCAGTCGCTCGGGATCGAGCGCGGGGCCGGCATCGCCCTGTTCAAGCAGGCCGAACACGCGCTGGCTGGTGGCGGCGAAGTCGGCGAAGCGCTGCGCATCGGCGAACGGGTCGCGGCCGCGGCCGACCAGGCGCAGTTCCGGGCTGTCCGCCTCGCTCCAGCCGAAGCTGGCCTGCCATTGCGCGGCAGCGTCCTTGATTGCCTTATCGAGATCGCCGGCGCGCGCGGCCTGGTAGTACTTCCAGCTGCTGTACGGCGCGAACGCCAGCGGCGCCTGCCGGCCATGCCGGTACAGCTGCAGCAGTTCGCCCAGCGCTTGCTGCGCCTGGGCGGCGGGCAGCGGCTCGCGGTCTATCGGATGCGGGCCGAGGCTGTCGTCGTGGTCGAAGAAACGCACGTAGGGCGCGCGTTCGCCGGCGGCGCGCAGCAGCAACCATTCCAGCCCGTGGCGGATCGCGCTGCGCCCGCTCAAGGCGCCCACCTGCACGCGTGCCACGCCGGGCGCGTACCAACCCGGCAGGCGGCCATGCAGCGCGGTGCCGCCGAGGTCCACCTGCAATCTCGGCGCCAGCGGTGCGGCGTCGCTACCACGCCACTGCCGGAACGCCTCGGCGTACGGGCGCAACTGGCGCACGCGCTCGTCGAGCTGACGCCGGCCCAGCGGCCCGGACGGCAGCAACGCGCGGGCGCGCAGGCGTTCGTACAGGGCCTCGGTGTCATCGCGCAGCACCGCTTCGAACACCTGCTGCTGCAGGCCGTACTGATCGAGCCCGCGGCTGGGCGCCAGCAGCGGTTCCAGGTCGGTGTCGGCCTGCGCCGGATCGGGCAGGCGCAGGCCCAGGCGCTGGCGCAGGAACTGCCCGGCCGGATCGACCAGCAGCCGGCGCAGGTCGTCGATGGACAACTGCGCCGGCAGCGCGTCGTCGGCCGCGGCCGGCAGCGCGTCGATCCACGGCGCCAGCGGCTGGCGCTGGCCGACCAGGCTGTCCACCGCCGGCCGCCATTGCCGGCGGTAGCTGAAACGGCGCGGGTCGGCATCCTCGGCACCGGTGGCGCCGAACGCGGCGGCGGCGAACGGCTGCAGCGGATGCCGCACCACCAGCGCTGCGGCCGCAGCCGGGTCGGCGTGGTACTGGGCGGCGCAGGCCAGCAGTTCGCCGACCAGCGGCGAGGGCTCGCGCACGCTGCCGTCGCGCGCGTCGGCGCCCAGGTAGCTGAGGTAGAACACCTCCTGCGCCGAGGCGAACAGCTGCAGGAACAGGAAGCGATCGTCCTCGCGCGTCGAACGGTCGCCGTGGCGGCGGCGCGTGGTGCCCAGTTCGGCGGTGAGGCGGTTGAGCCCGGCGGCCGGATCGCGGCGCGGGAAGTCGCCATCGTTCATGCCCAGCAGGCAGATGACCCGGAACGGCAGCAGCCGCATCGGCACCATGCGGCCGAAGCTGATGCCGCCGGTGAGCAGCGGCGCACGCGTGTCCGATTCGCCCAGCACCGCGGCGAAGTGCGCACGCACCACCTCGGCCGGTACCGCCTCGGTGTAGTCGGCGCGCGCGGCATCGCGCGCGAACTGGTCGATCAGCGCGCGCAGCCGCTCCAGCGCGCGCTGCTGGCGCGGCGCCGACGGACTCTGCGGCAGCAGCGCCTCGAGCAGGCCCAGCAGCACTTCGCGCCACTGCGCCGGCGGCATCGGCTCGGCCAGCGCCGCCTGGTGGCGGTCGAGCACGCGCAGCAGGCGCAGCAGCGTGTCCAGCGCGGCCAGCGCGCTGCCTTCCAGCTGCGGCCACGGCGCCACACCGTCGATGTCGTCCTCGGCGCCGCTGGCGTGGCCGAGCAGCAGCCGGTCCAGGGCGAAGCGCCAGGTATAGGCGTCGTCGGCCGGCGCCTGGTGGCGCTGCCGGTGCGCTGCGTCCAGCCCCCAGCGCGCGCCGGCGGCGTGCAGCCAGGCGCGCAGGCGTTCCAGCCCGGCCTCGTCCAGCCCGGCGGCCTCGGCGATCGGCGCGCTGGCGAGCAGGTCCAGGATCTCGTGCAGGCCGAAGCGTGCGATCGGCAGGCCGAGCAGCGCCAGGAACACCTCGGCCAGGGGCTCGCTGGCCAGCGGGCTGGCGTCGGCCAGTGCATAGGGCAAGGCGTCGTCGCCGGCGTGGCCGCCGAACACCGCGTCCAGGTACGGCACGTAGGGATCGATGTCCGGCGACAGCACCGCGATCTCGCGCGGCTGCAACGGTGGATCGAAGCGCGGGTCGTCCAGCAGCGCACGCAGTTGGTCGTGCAGCACCTGCAGTTCGCGCAGGCGGGTGTGGCAGGCGTGCACCTGCAGGCTGGGATCGTGCGGATCCACCGCGGCCAGCGGTGCCGGCCGCGCAGGCGCGCGGCGATGGAACAGATCGCTCTGCATGCGCCGCAGCAGGCTGTCGCCAAGGCCGCCATCGGCCAGCGCGCGCCGGCCCGACTCCAGCGGATCGGCATAGACCGCGATCTCGGCCAGCGGGTGCACCACCTCGTAGTCGCCGATCAGCGCCATGAAATCGCGCCCGGCCGCGCCCCAGGCCTGCAGCAGCGGGTTCTCCTGCACGTGGTCGGCGAACAGGTCCACCGCCCCACCCTCGCGGCGGCGCTGCCACAGCGTCTGCAGATCGCCCCAGTAACCCTGCGCCGGGGTCGGCAGGTAGAAGTGCAGCGTGCCGGCGCGCGCCTGCGTGGCCAGCACGCGCAGCACGTCCGGGGAGATGTTGAGCACGGCGAAGGCGAACAGGCGCCGCGGCAGGCCTTGCGGCAATGGGCCATCAGGGCGCGCGTAGCGGTCCAGGTACTGGCCGATGCGCCGCGCGCGGTAGGCGCGGCCGCTGGCGATGCGCCGCCACAGCCGCGCCTGCGGATCGTCCGGGTCGGCGCCGCCTTCCCAGCGCAGCAGCCAGTCGCGGCGCCAGGCCTGGTACTTCTCGAACACGTTGCTCAGCTCGCCGGCCAGGCTCCACGGCTTGAGCGCATCGCCGTCGGCCAGATAGCCGGCCAGCGGCGCCAGCGCCGCATCGCTGCCCAGGTCGCCCTGCAGCGCCGCGTACAGGCGCCAGTGCATGGTCGCCATGTCCAGGTCGTCGGCCGCCGCGCCGAGATTGCGCTCCAGCGCGCGCGCGACGAACTCGCCGGGGGTGAGGAATTCCAGATTCGCCGCCACCCCGTGCACCGCGGCCAGGGTCGATTGCAGCCAGCGCCGCATCGCCACCTGCGGGATCAGCACCACCTCCGGCGCCAGCAAGGGCTGCCCCGGCGGCGGCCGGCGCAGTTCTTCGGCGAGCAGGGCGGCCAGGGTATCCAGCGCGTTGGACGGATACAGCCGGAAATCGGGCGCGGACGGGGCAGGCATGTGCCGGGCATTGTGCCGGATGCGCCCCAGCCGCGCCGGCCCGCGCGCTCCGCCGCCCGCGCCCGGCGGCGTGGAAGAACACGCTGTTGCGTAGACGGGGGCATGCGCCAGGCGCGCACAGGGGCGTGAGCGGTGCCACAATACTGCACGGGCCAGTTCGGTTAAGTTCAGCCGAACGGATCGATCCTATGTTGTGTTTTCGTTAAAGGTCGTGATGGCGTCTTCCGAACCCAATCTGGTGCAGTTGTCGGGCGTGCGCATCGACCGCGGCGGCCGCGCGATCCTGCGCGACGTCTCGCTGAGCGTGCCGCGCGGCAGCATCACCGCCGTGCTCGGGCCTTCCGGCAGCGGCAAGTCCACGCTGCTGGCCGCCCTGACCGGCGAACTGGTGCCCGCCGCAGGCACGCTGGAAGTGTTCGGCAAGCCGCTGCCGCGCGGCAGCCGCGCGCTGCGCGAGACCCGCAAGAGCATCGGCGTGCTGCTGCAGGGCAACGGCCTGCTCACCGACCTGAGCGTGGCCGAGAACGTGGCGCTGCCGTTGCGCGCCCACACCCGCCTGCCCGAGCCGGTGCTGCAGCGGCTGGTGGCGCTGAAGCTGCACGCGGTGGGCCTGCTGGCCGCCGCCGATGCCTGGCCGCGCGAGCTGTCCGGCGGCATGGCGCGGCGCGTGGCGCTGGCGCGGGCGCTGGCCCTGGATCCGCCGCTGATGATCTACGACGAACCGCTGACCGGCCTGGACCCGATCGCCTCCGGCGTGATCATGAGCCTGATCCAGCGCCTCAACCACACCCTGGGCCTGACCAGCATCATCGTCAGCCACCATGTCCACGAGACCCTGCCGATCTGCGACCAGGCCGTGGCCATCGCCAACGGCGGCGTGGTCTTCGCCGGCACCCCGCAGGACCTGCAGGCCAGCACCGATCCGTTGCTGCAGCAGTTCCTGCACGGCCGCCCCGACGGCCCGATCCCGTTCGATGCGCCGCAGCGCGCGCGGAGCGCCGCCTGATGGCCATCGTTGCCCCGATCCGTTCCCTGGGCCGCGCCGGGCTGTTCTTCCTGACCGTGCTGCGCGGCTCGCTGCCGACCCGCGACCTGCTGGCCGAGCTGATCCGCGAGATCTACAAGGTCGGCGCGCGCTCGCTGCCGATCATCGCCGTGGGCGGCGCCTTCGTCGGCCTGGTGCTGACCCTGCAGGGCTATCGCACGCTGCAGACCTACGGCGCCTCCGATGCGCTGTCGACCCTGCTCGGCCTGTCGCTGTACCGCGAGCTGGCGCCGGTGCTGACCGCGCTGCTGTTCATCGGCCGCGCCGGCAGCTCCATCGCCGCCGAACTGGGCCTGATGCGCGCCACCGACCAGATCAAGGCGCTGGAGCTGATGGCGATCGACCCGGTGGCCAAGGCGGTGGCGCCGCGCTTCTGGGCGGCGGTGCTGACCGTGCCGCTGCTGACCGGCATCTTCTGCTCGCTGGCGATCAGCGCCAGCTACTTCGAGGCGGTGGGCGCGCTCGGCCTGGACCGCGGCACGTTCTGGTCGGCGCTGTCGAGCAGTGTGGATTTCTGGGACGACTTCGGCGTGGCGATGCTGAAGTCGGCGGTGTTCGGCGGCACGGCGGCGCTGGTGGCGGCCTATGTCGGCTTCCATGCCGAGCCGACCATCGAGGGCACCTCGGTGGCCACCACCCGCGCCGTGGTCAACGCCTCGCTGCTGGTGCTGATGTTCAATTTCGTCATGTCGGCGCTGCTGTTCCGCTGAGCGGCACCAACGCGGAGCCGGCCGGCGACGGCAGGCCCCGCGGCAACATCCCGGTCGCGGCACTGGCGCCGCGGCCACGCTGAATCAACAAGGTAGACACGTTATGGCTCTCCGTGGTCCCCGTCTCGAGTTCGCCGTCGGCGCCTTCCTGCTGCTGGGCCTGGCCTCGCTGCTGGTGCTGGCGCTGGCTTCCACCAACCGCCAGTGGGGCTTCGGCGGCCACCGCTACGACCTGGTCGCGCGCTTCTCGCAGATCGGCCAGTTGCGTGCGCAGGCGCCGGTGAAGATCGGCGGCGTCATCATCGGCCAGGTCGCCAAGATCGACCTGGACCCGACCAAGTTCGACTCGGTGGTGACCTTGTCCATCGACGACAAGTACAAGGACCTGCCGGCCGACACCTCGGCGGCGATCCTGACCAGCGGCCTGCTCGGCGAGAGCTATGTCGGCCTGCAGCCCGGCGGCGACCCCGACACGCTCAAGCCCGGCCAGGAAATCGCCTTCACCCAGCCGGCGGTGGACCTGATCCAGCTGGTCGGCAAGTACATGTTCGGCGGCGGCAGCGCCGGCGGCGACAAGAACGCAACACCCGCTGCCGCACCCTCGGCCGACCCCACCACGCCCGCAACGGAACCCAAGCCATGACGATCAAACTGCTTTCCGCCGCTCTCGCTGCCGCGCTGGCCGTGGCCGCGCCCTCCGCCGCCCTGGCCCAGGCCGCCGCGCCGGCTGCCTCCGCCACCCAGGCCGGTTCGGCCAGCAAGGTGGTGCTGGAGAACAGCACGCGCATCCTGACCACGCTGGAACAGCGCCGCAGCGAGTTCAAGAGCAACCCGACCGCGCTGCGCCAGTTCATCGACAGCGAGATGAACAAGTCCTTCGACCGCGACTACGCCGCCCGCCTGGTGCTGGGCGTGCACGGCCGCGGCGCCTCCGATGCCGACGTCAAGCTGTTCGGCGACGCGATGGCCGACAACCTGATGCAGCGCTACGGCACCTCGTTGCTGACCTTCGAAGGCAAGCCGCAGGTGCGGGTGAAGTCGGAAACCCCGCTGCCGGGCGGCCGCGGCGTCAAGGTCTCCACCGAGCTGCTGCGCAGCGGCGGCGACCCGGTGCCGGTGGACTACCTGCTGCGCAACACCGGCGCGGGCTGGAAGATCTTCGACGTCATGGTCGAGGGCGTGTCCTACGTGCAGACCTTCCGCAACCAGTTCGACACCCCGCTGCGCAACAAGTCGATCGCCGAGGTCGCGGCCGAGCTGCGCAACGGCACGCTGCAGGCGGCGCCGGCGGGCAACAGTGGCAAGTGATGCGCCGCAGCTGCGCCGCGACGGCGACACGCTCGCGCTGAGCGGCGTGCTCGACCGTGCCGCGGCCACCGCGTTGTGGCCGGCGGCGCTGCGCGCACTGCCGGGCGCACGCGCGCTGGACCTGCGGGCGGTGTCGCGGGTGGACAGCGCCGGCCTGGCACTGCTCGCCGAACTTGCCGCGCGCCTGCGCGCCCAGGGCCAGGCCGAGGTCGCCATCCATGGCGCCCCGGCCGGCCTGACCGACCTGAGCGCCGCCTACCGGCTGGCCTCGACCCTGGATTTCCACTCTCCCCCTGCGGCGAGCTGACACATGAACGTGCTGCGTATCCTCACTTCCCTCACCCTGGCCGCCGCTCTGGGCGCCTGCGCCGGCGCGCCCAAGCGCACGCCGCCCCCGCCTCCGCCGCGAGTGGCGCAGTCGGCGCCGGCCGCCAGCGACAACGTCGCGCCCACCGATGCGCATGCCATGGCGGCCACCGCGGACGGCACGACCGCCATGGACGCCAGCGCCCCGGCAGGATCGAGCGCGCCGGCGGCGGCGCCCCAGGCGAACGCCACGGGCACTGCGTCGGCCAACGGCACGCCGACCTCGGCCGAGGACGACTACGCCGCACTGTACGGCGGCGACCCGTACAACCCGGTCGCCGATCCGACCCTGCCGGCGGGTGTGCCCGCACCGCAGAGCTACGACCCGTGGGAGAAGTTCAACCGCAAGGTGCATGCCTTCAACAACGTGGTCGATCGCGGCGTGGCGCGGCCGCTGGCGCGGGCCTACGTCAACGTGGTGCCGCGGCCGGTGCGGCTGGGCGTGACCAACTTCTTCGACAACCTCAGTTCGCCGCTGACCATGGTCAACCAGTTGCTGCAGGGTCGGCCGCTGCAGGCGGGGCAGACGCTGAGCCGGTTCCTGATCAACAGCACGCTGGGCATCGGCGGCATCTTCGACCCGGCCACCGACGCCAACCTGCCGCGCCGCAGCGAGGACTTCGGCCAGACCCTGGGCGTGTGGGGCTGGCGCCGCTCGCGCTACCTGGAACTGCCGCTGTTCGGTCCGCGCACGGTGCGCGACGCGTTCGGTCTGGTCGGCGACGCGCCGCTGTCGCCGCTGCAGCAGATCGAGGAGGACCGGGTGCGCGTCGGCCTGCAGGGCCTGCAGTTGGTCGACACGCGGGCGCAGTTGCTGTCGCTGGACAGCATGCGCGACCAGGCGCCGGACGAGTACCAGCTGACCCGCGATGCGTGGCTGCAGCGCCGCAACTATCAGATCGAGAGCGACATGCGCGGGCACAAGCGGCAGGACGACGATCTGCCGGCCTATCTGCGCGAGGAAGAGACCAATCCGACGGTGCCGGTGGATGCGATGCCGGTCCCGGAGTGGCGCGGCGGTCGCTAGTCCGGCGCACGATGCACCTACGAAAAGCCCGGCTTCGGCCGGGTTTTTTTTGTCTGAGGATTTTGCTGGTATCGCCTGTGGGCGCAGCGCGATATGCGGGAATAAGTGCTTGGTTTGCAGTGGCTGATCGAGTGTCGCGGCGGACTACGGGTGCAGCAGGGTTTGCTGTTGCTGTTGCTGTTGCTCCTGCTGTTGCTGTTGATGTATCGGGGTCCCCTCGGCGCGGCAGCCGCGGCGGGAAAAACCCGAAGGGCGGCGCACATGGATGTGCGCCGTTCGCGGCAGGGGCAGGATGCCCCTTCCGCGAATCCCCGTCGTGGCTGCGGACCCGGAGCGCGTAGCGCGGAGGGCGCGCTGCGGGGTGTGCTTTCTTTTGGTTACTTTTCTTTGCACAAGCAAAGAAAAGTGACTCGCCGCCAGGCGAAAGCTTTGCTCTTGCACTTGCTGTTACGGCGGCTGGATTGTGGGGCGGCTACGCCGCGTAGGCATTACTGATTATGTCGGTCGCGGCTGAAGCCGCTCCTACGGTTCGTCTTGTCTGACACCCATGCTTGAAGCAACAGCAAAGGCTTTCGCCCTGACGGGCGAGTTACTTTTCTTTGCTCGCGCAAAGAAAAGGTAACCAAAAGAAAGCGC
>NZ_JAGHWV010000033.1:528-7656 GCF_017746095.1 Xanthomonas sp. D-109 | reverse complement strand
CGCAGCCTCGTGCACTCAAACTACACGAGTCGCTTCGCGCCGGACCCTCACCCCAACCCCTCTCCCGACGGGAGAGGGGCTAGCTGCTCCCTTCTCCCATTGGGAGAAGGTGGCCCGAAGGGCCGGATGAGGGTGCGGGCGCAGCCTCGCAGCGACAGAGCAACGCGCCAGCGCTGCACGAGCGCGCCCTGGCCGAGGCCGGCGACGCCGCACAGCCGTTGCGAAATGCTGCAGGAAGCGCGCTGGCCAACCCAGGGCCTACCGATGCGCTACGAGACCCTGCTGCGCACCACCCGCGCCACCGTGTCCTGAATCCCCGATCGCCCGCCCTTTCCCTGGCCGCCCAAGGCGCGCAAGATGCGTGCATGCGCCGCTTTCTTCGCCCATTGCTGCTGCTGAGCCTGTCGTCCTGGATCGGTGCCGGCTGGGCGCAGCAGACGCAGACGGTCAGCAGCGACGGCAGCACCGGCTCGGTGCGCATCTACCGCTGCATCGCCGCCTCCGGCGCAGTCAGCCTGCAGAACGCGCCCTGCGAGAACGCCCGCCAGCAGCAGGTGCTGGACATGCAGCGTCCACGCGATCCGCCGCCGCGGCCGACCACCACCATCAGCACCGATCCAGCGCGTGGCGAGGCCTCGCCGGCGCCGCTGCCGCAGCGGGAACTGCGCATCGTCACCGTGCAGCCGCCGCAGCCGATGTACGAATGCGTCACCCCGGAAGGCACGCGCTACACCAGCGACGACAACGCCGGCAATCCGCGCTGGGTGCCGCTGTGGGCCTACGGCTACGCCGAGGGGCCCTACGCGCGGCCGTCCGGGCGCGGCCCCGATGGCCGCTCGCCCGCCCCGCCGGGACCGCCTCCACCCGGTGCACCGCGCCCGCCCGGACCACCGCCGCCGGGGGTGGCCGCCGGCGCCGGCGTGATCGTGCCGGCCGGCAGCACGATGATCCGCGACACCTGCACAGCGCTGCCTGAGCAAGAGGTCTGTGCACGCCTGAGCGACCGCCGCTGGGAACTGATCCGTCGCTACAACAGCGCACTGCAGAGCGAACGCCGCGCGATGGAGATCGAACAGCGCGGCATCGATGCGCGCCTGGCACGCGACTGCGGCGGCACCTGATGCGCCAAGCGCTCTGTCTGATCGCCTTGCTGGCCTGCACCGGCGCAGCGCACGCCGAACCGGTGGTGTTCTATC
The DNA here is from genome assembly GCF_017746095.1 of Xanthomonas sp. D-109. Lineage (NCBI taxonomy): Bacteria > Pseudomonadati > Pseudomonadota > Gammaproteobacteria > Lysobacterales > Lysobacteraceae > Xanthomonas > Xanthomonas sp. D-109. Next base: position 6,460 of record NZ_JAGHWV010000033.1, on the reverse strand, counting down.
GTTGCACCGACGCGCAGGACAACCTGACTATCCAGAACCAGCCCTGCCCCAAGGGCATGCGCCAGCAGAAGAAGATCATGCAGGGCGTGAGCAGCGCCGCACTGCCGACCACGCTCGCGGCCAAGCCTGCGCCATCGTCGCCCCCGGCGAGCGCCGCGAACGAGGCCACGCCTGCGGACGCGCCGGCCGCGGCCGATAACGCGGCGGCTGCACCGCCACCACCACCGCCTCCAAAGCTGCCACCGCCATCGCTGTACACCTGCACCACCCGCGAGCAATCGTCCTACATCGGCGAGGCCGCCGAACCGCCGCCGCGTTGCGTGCCGCTGCACACGACGGACCTGGACGGCGGCCCCAACCAGGCCGGCGGCAGCGCCTGCGAAGTGCTGCGCGACCAGTGCCAGCCGCTGCCCGCCGAGCAGTTGTGCGACGCCTGGAAGAACTACGTGGCCGAAGCCGAGACGCACTGGCGCTTCGCCGTGCCCGAGCATGCCGAAGCGCTGCACGCGGAGTTCGAACGCCGCCAGCACCTGCTCGAGGCCAGCAACTGCGGCGTAGAGCAGCCCGCGCCGTAATCCAGCTCGCTCGCGCGTGGGTGTGCGCCTGGTTGCGTAGGAGCGGCTTCAGCCGCGACCAGGCGTTCCCGGGAACGCCCGGTCGCGGCTGAAGCCGCTCCTACGGATTACCCCGCAGCCGATCCACCGCGGTAAGCGCGCAGCCACCTTGTGGGAGGGACTTCAGTCCCGACGACATACGCCCGGGGCCTCCTGCACTGCGCCTTTCGGCCGGTGCCCGGCGCGCACGCAGCCGCCACTCAGCCGCTAGAACCCGTAGCGCAAGAACCCGCCGTCCACCGCGATGCATTCGCCAGTGATGTAGCTGGCCGCCGGCAGGCACAGGAAGCCGACCGCCGCCGCCACTTCCTCAGGTTCGCCGATGCGGCGCATCGGCGTGCGCTCGATCACCTGCTCGTAGTAGTCCGGGTCCGACAACGGGCCGGAGGTACGGCGGGTGCGGATGTACCAGGGCGCCACCGCATTGACCCGGATGCCATCCTCGGCCCATTCGGCGGCGAGGTTGCGGGTGAGCTGGTGCAACGCCGCCTTGGTCATGCCGTAGGGCGCGCCGCTGCGCACGTGGGTCAGCCCGGACACGCTGCCGACGTTGACGATCGCCGAGGCCGCATGCTGCGCCAGCAGCGGATGCGCGTAGCGCGACAGCTCGAACGCGGAGAACAGGTTGGTCTCGAAGATGCCGCGCCACTCGTCCTCGGTGTAGTCCACCGCAGGCTTGCTGAGGTTGCCGCCGGCGTTGTTGATCAGCAGGTGCAGGCCGTCGGCATGGTCCTCGACCCAGTCCAGGATCTCGCGACGGTCCTCGTCGTCGGCGACGTCGGCGGCCAGCGCCAGGATCTCGCGCTCGGGAAAGGCCTCGCGCAGTTCGTCGCGCGCCGCTTCCAGCGCGTCGAGGTCGCGCGCCACCAGCAGCAGGTCGGCGCCGAACCCGAGCAGTTCGCGCGCGATCGCCAGGCCGATGCCGGCGCTGGCGCCAGTGATGAGCGCGGTCTGTCCGTCCAGCCGCCAACGGTGCTGCATGCGCGTGCCTGTCTGCTCACGTGAGAGGCGTAGGATGATACCTCCACCCTCGAGGAGGTCGCCGCCATGTCCGCACCACTGCGCAGGATGACGTTGGCATTGCCGCTGCTCGCACTGCTGGCCGCATGCAAGCCGGCACCGCCGCAACCGCCCGATGCGCCGCCACCGCCGAAGGCCAGCGCGCTGCGCGGCGCCATCGCCCAGCCGCTGGACCGCGCCAGGCAGACCCAGGCCACGCTCGACCGCGCCGTGGCCACGCAGAACGCCGCGCTCGACGCCGCCACCGCGCAATGAACAACGCCGGCCACGGGGGCCGGCGTTGCAGGAAGCAGGCGACGCGCTCGCAAGAGCGCGCCGCTGCCGGCGCAGGGCCGGCTTACAGACCGCAGAAGCAGTAGGCCAGTGCCTTCACCGGTGCGCCCGGGCGGGTGTCGGCCGCGTCTTTGACGAAGCGCAGTTGGGTGTCCAGTTCCGGCAGGCTGCGCGCCAGCAGGGCATGGCCCAGCGCCGAGTCGCTCAGCATCCACACGCCCAGGCGGCTGCCGGCGAACCCGCTGACGAACTGCGCGAACGGCGTGGCCGGCTTCTCGACGTAGCGCACTCGGTACTTGTCCGGGCCGCCCAGCTTGGCGCGCGCCGCGGCATCGGCCACCGCATCCTTGAAGCCGCCGAACGCGTCCACCAGCCCGCGCTCCTTGGCCTGCGCACCGCTCCACACGCGGCCGCGCGCGACCTGGTCGATGGCCTCGACCGACTTGCCGCGCGCCTGCGCGACCTTGCCGGTGAAGTCGGCATAGCCCTTGTTGATCACCGACTGGATCAGCTGGCCCACCGCCGGATCCATCGGCCGGGTCATGTCGAACGCGCCGGCGAAACGGGTGGTGCCGACGCCGTCGGTGTGCACGCCGATCTTGTCCAGGGTGCGGGTGATGTTGGGGATCATGCCGAAGATGCCGATCGAGCCGGTGATCGTCGACGGGTCGGCATAGATGCGATCGGCGTTCATGCTGATCCAGTAGCCGCCGGACGCGGCCAGGTCGCCCATCGACACCACCACCGGCTTGCCGGCGGCCTTCAGCGCCACCACCTCGCGGCGGATCTGCTCGGAGGCGAACACTTCGCCGCCGGGCGAATCCACGCGCAGCACCACCGCCTTGACCGCGTCGTCGTCGCGCGCCTGGCGCAGCAGCGCCGCGGTCGATTCGCCGCCGATGCGGCCGGCCGGCTGTTCGCCGCCGCTGATCTCGCCCGCAGCGACCACCACCGCCACCTGCGGCCGCGAATCCACCGGCGAACGGCGCAGGTCCAACTGCTGCAGGTAGCCGTCCAGGTCGACGTTGCGATAGCCGGTGTCGGCATCGTCGTCGGCCACGCCGCGCTTGGCCAGCAACTGCTCGACGTCCTCGCGGGTCTTCAGGCCGTCCACCAGCTTCTGCTGCAGGGCGAACTTGGCCAGGTCGCCACCGGCGGCGGCCACGCCCTCGGGCATGGTGTCGATGCCGGCGCTGATCTGCTCAGGCGCCAGCTTGCGCGCCTTGGCGATGTCGGCCAGGTAGCGCTGCCACACGTCGTTCATCCAGAACAGGTCGGCTTCCTTGGACGCCGCCGAGGCCGCGTCGAGCACGTACGGCTCGGCGGCGGACTTGTATTCGCCGACCTTGAACAGGTGCACGTCCACGCCGAGCTTGTCCTGCAGGCCCTCGCGGAAGTACTGGCGGTAGCGGCCCAGGCCTTCCAGGGTCATCGAGCCCATCGGGTCCAGGTAGACCTCGTTGGCCTGCGCGGCCAGCAGGTACTGCCACTGATTCAGGTTGTCGCTGTAGGCGACGATCTGCTTGCCGGAGCTGCGCAGGTCCTGCAGCGCCTTCTCCACCTCGCGCATCGAGGCGAAGCCGCTGGGCTGCAGCTTGTCCAGGCGCAATGCAACGCGCTCGATCTTCGGATCGGTCTTGGCCGCCTCGATCGCGCGCACCAGGTCGCGCAACTGGATCTCCTGCGCGCCCTTGTCGTTCATCGCCTTGGCCAGCGCGCGGCTGACCGGGTCGGCGCTGAACTGCTCGACCAGCTTGCCTTCCGGCGCGATCAGCAGCGTGGTGCGGTCGCGCAGCGCCTTGCCGCCGTCGCCGCGCGCCATCGCGAACACCATCGCCAGCAGGATCAGCAACAGCAAACCGAAGAACACCAGGTTGAAGATCAACCGGCGGGTGAAGTTCATCACATCCCACAGGCCGACGAAGAAGTTGGCGACGGGGCTGCGACGCACGGGTTGGTTCATGGAAAACTCCGAAAGGTAGGCGTCTTGCGCCTGCGCAGCATACCGGCTGCGTCAGGCGCCGCACATGCGTCTGAAGTCAGGGGGCCGCCGAGGCGCCCGACAGCCGCGCGCTGCTCCAGCGGAAACGCGCGCCCATCATCACCGCGGCCGCGGTCAGGCCCAGGATCAGGCCGATCCACATGCCCTGCGGTCCCCAGCCCAGCCACAGGCCGAGGCCGGCGCCCAGCGGCATGCCCAGGCCCCAGTAGGAACACAGGGCCAGCAGCATCGGCACGCGGGTGTCCTTGAGGCCGCGCAGCGCACCGGCCGACAGCACCTGCACGCCGTCGGGGAACTGGAAGGTGGCCGCGTACAACAGCAGCGTGGAGGCCAGCGCCGCCACCGCCAGGTCGCTGGTGTAGACGCCGACGATGGCGTCGTGGCCGACCAGCAACACCAGCGCCGACAGCGCCTGGGTGCCGAGCACGATCGCATAGCCGGCCCAGGCCGCACCGCGCACGCCCACCGCATCGCCGGCGCCGGCGGCGCGGCCGACCCGCACCGTGGTCGCCTCGGCCACGCCCATCGGCACCATGAAGCACAGCTGCGCCACGTTGATCGCGATCTGGTGCGCCGCCGCCGGCACCTCGCCGAGCCGCGCGATCAGCAGCGCGGTGACGATGAACAGGCCGCCTTCCATCAGGATGGTCACGCCGATCGGCAGCCCGGTCTTCAGCAAGCCGGCGATCGCGCGCAGATCCGGCGCCTCGAACTGCGCGAACAGGCGCAGCGGCGCGAAGCGCCTGGACCGCGCCAGGTAGACCGCGAAACACAGCGCCTGCGCCCACATCGTGATCGCCGACGCCATGCCCAGGCCGCCGGCGCCGTGTTCGCGCAGGCCCCACAGGCCGAAGGTCAGCGCATAGCCGAGCGGAGCCAGCAACAGCAGGCCGCCGAAGCCGAGCAGCATGGTCGGCAGGGTCCAGTGCATCCCTTCGCTGAGGTAGCGCATGCAGAAATACAGCACCAGCGCCGGCACGCCCCAGCGGATCGCATGCAGGAAGTCGCGCGCGCCGGGCACGATCTCCGGGGCGATGCCCAGTTGCGGCAGCGCCATCGGCATCACGCTGAGGAACGCGAACATCAGCAGGCCCAGGCCCAGCGACAACCACAGCGCCTGGCGGAACAGCGGCCCGATCTGCGCCTGGCGCTTGCCGCCGTCGAGCTGCGACACCGACGCGGTCAGGGCGATCAGGGTGCCGATCGGGATCATCATCGGCAGCCACAGCAGCGCCGTGCCGACCGTCACCGAGGCCAGCGTGCGGGTGCCGTGGTGGCCGGCGATCACATTGTCGACAAAGCTGATCAGGCCGGTGGAGACGTGCCCCAGGACCAGCGGCAGGGCGAGCTGCGCGGTGGTGCGCAATTCGCGGCCCCGGACCGAGGCCGGGGTGGAAGACGAAAACATTGCAAGACTCTGGCGATCTCGCCGACTGCGGCCGCGCAGACAGCGCCGGCACCGGGTGGCGGAGGCCGCGCATTCTACCTGCTGCGGCGGATGACTGCGTTGCCGCGCGCAGCTCAGCGCGCGGCGCGCTGCTTCAGCCAGGCGCCACGGCTGTCGGTACTCTGCGCCAGCAGGTCGCGGCGCAAGGCGGCGCGGTCCTGCGGCGGGGTGCGTTGCGACAGCAGCGCCAGATGCTCGCGCTGGTCCGGCGGCAGGCTGCGCAGCAGGCCCAGCAGCGCCTGCCGCTGCGCCTCGGGCACGTACCCCAGCAGCGGCTGCAGCGCCCAGAACTCGGCGCCCAGTTCCGGGCCGAGCAACCAGCCGTGGCGCTCCAGTGCGTCCATCTCGGCGAACTGCGCATGCAGGCTGTGCTGTTGCTCGATCGGCAGGCCGGCGAAGGCCGTGGCGACCTGACGCAACCGCGCCTGCGCCGCCGACGGCAGCGCGTCCCAGGCGACCTGGCGTGCGCGCAACTGCGCCGGAGTCAGCGCCGGTGGCGTGGCCGCCGCCGCGGCAGGCGCGACAACCGCAGCGGCCGGCGGGTTTTCGGCCGCCTCGGCCAGGTCGGCGGCGCTG
>NZ_JAGHWV010000033.1:0-455 GCF_017746095.1 Xanthomonas sp. D-109 | reverse complement strand
CCTCGGCCAGGTCGGCGGCGCTGGGCACGCTGCGCTCGATCCGCGGCGGCGGCGCACCCGCCGCGTACCACGCATAGAAGTCCAGGTCGTAGATCGCCGGCTCCGGTAGCGGCGCCGGCGGGTCGGCCGGCAGCGGCGGCGCGCTGGCGGTGTCCGACTCCGGCGGCAGCACTTCCACCTGCACCGGGCCGGTATCGCCCAGCGCCAGGCTCGCGTCGCTGCCGCCGGCCGCGGCCGCGGCACGGGAACGGTGCCAAGGCAGGCGGTCCCAGAACACGGTGCCGACCAGGGCCAGGACCACGACGGCGATCACCGCCCCGGCCAGGCGCGTGCGCAGGGCCGGGCGCGCGCCGCGGCGGCGTGGACGCGCCGCGGACGCGGCAGAGGCCGACGCGGGCGCCGCCGCGGCAGCGGGCGCCGTGCTGCCGGCGATCGCCGCATCGCGCAGCTGCGCC
>NZ_JAGHWV010000032.1:0-5567 GCF_017746095.1 Xanthomonas sp. D-109 | reverse complement strand
TTCGCTGGCGCGCGGCGCCTCGCCCGACTCGGCGGGCGCCGGTGGCGGAGCCGCCGGTGCGGGCGTGGCCGGCGTGCCGGTGCCGCGGCCTTCGCGGGCCAGACGCGCGGCGCGGTGCAGCTGCCCGCGGGTCGCGCGCGCCGCGGTCTCGGCATCGCGCGCCGGCGCGGGCGCGGAAGCGCCGGCCAGCAGGGGCCGCAGGGAGGCTTCTGCCGGCTCCTCGGTCCAGCCCAGTTCCGCGCACAGCAGATGCAGTTGGCGGTGCAGTTCGCGCCACTCGCGCATGCGCAGGAAGCCGAGGAAATGCCGTCCGCACCAGTCGCGCAGCTTGGACTGGGTCAGGTCCTCGTGCGCCTGCCGATAGCCGTCCCACAGGCGCAGGATGCCGACGAATTCCGAGCGCGCATCGGCGAACCTGGCATGCGCGTTGTCGGCGGCCTCGCGTGCCTCCGGCGGACGCTCGCGCGGGTCCTGGATGCCCAGGAACGCGGCGATCACCAGCATCGGCCGCAGGCAGCCGTGCTGCTGCGCCGCCACCAGCATCCGCGCCAGCTTCACGTCCACCGGCAGCCGCGCCATCTTGCGGCCGATCTCGGTCAGCTTGCGCAGGCCATGGCGGTCCGGCTCGCCGACCGCGCCCAGCTCCACCAGTTGCTGCCAGCCATCGGCCACCGCACGCTCGTCCGGCGGCTCCAGGAACGGGAAATCCTCGATCCGTCCCAGCCCTAGCTGCAGCATGCGCAGGATCACCCCGGCCAGGCTGGAGCGGCGGATCTCCGGATCGGTGAACGCCGGCCGCGCCTGGAAATCGGCCTCGGCGTACAGCCGGTAGCAGATGCCCTCGGCGATGCGGCCGCAGCGGCCCTTGCGCTGGTTGGCGCTGGCCTGCGAGATCGGCTCGATGTGCAGGCGGTCGAGCTTCTGCCGCGGGCTGTAGCGCTTGACCCGCGCGTAGCCGGGATCGACCACGTAACGGATGCGCGGCACCGTCAGCGAGGTTTCGGCGACGTTGGTGGCCAGCACCAGGCGCCGCTTTGGCCCGGGATTGAACACCCGGTCCTGGTCGGCGTTGGAGAGCCGCGCGTACAGCGGCAGCACCTCGGTCTCGCGGTACTTGCGCCGCTCCAGCGCATGGTGCGCATCGCGGATCTCGCGCTCGCCGGGCAGGAACACCAGCACGTCGCCGCGCGGATCCAGCCGGGTGATTTCGTCGATCACCGCCACGATCGCCTGGTTGACCGTGCGGTCGCCGGCATTGTCGCCACTGTCGGCGTCGGCCTCCTCGCCGCCCGCCTCCTCCAGCGGCCTGTAGCGCACTTCCACCGGATAGGTGCGGCCTTCCACGCTGATCACCGGCGCATCGTCGAAATGCGCGGCGAAGCGCGCGGTGTCGATCGTCGCCGAGGTCACGATGACCTTCAGATCCGGGCGCTTGCGCAGCAACTGCTTCAGGTAGCCGAGCAGGAAATCGATGTTGAGGCTGCGCTCGTGCGCCTCGTCGACGATGATCGTGTCGTAGCTGGACAGCCAGCGGTCGCTGGCGATCTCGGCCAGCAGGATGCCGTCGGTCATGAACTTGATGCGGGTCTGCTCGCCGACGCGGTCGTTGAAGCGCACCTGGAAGCCCACCGTCTCGCCCACCGGCGTGCGCAGTTCCTCGGCCACGCGGCTGGCCACCGCGCGCGCGGCGATGCGCCGCGGCTGGGTGCAGCCGATCATGCCGGCGGCGCCGCGTCCGGCGGCCAGGCACAGCTTCGGCAACTGCGTGGTCTTGCCCGAACCGGTCTCGCCGGCGATCACCACCACCTGGTGCTCGCGGATCAGCGCGACGATGCGCTCGGCCTCGCGTGCGATCGGCAGTTGCGGATCCAGCGTGATCGCCGGCTGCTGCGCCGCGCGCGCGGCGCAACGCGCCTGCGACGCCTGCAACGCCTGCTCGAACGCCGTCTCCAGCGTGGCATTGCCTGGCGCGGCCTGCCAGCGCGACCATAGGCCCAGCAGGCGGCCGCGGTCGCGGGTCAGCGCGCCGTCGATCGCGGTGCGGCGTTCGCGCAGGCGTGCCGGCACGGAAGGTTTTTCGATAGCGTTCATCAATCGGATGCCATTGAACGTTGAATCACAGCACATGCTTTAGTCTGTCTATTGTGACGCCATCTCGTCTGTAACCCCCAAAGAGGAATTCCCATGGCCAAGAACAAGACCCCCGGCAAGACCAAGAACGCCGCCAGCAAGGCCGTCGCCGCCCAGCCGCTGGCCGGCCTGGCGCCGTCCGCGCCCAACATCGATATCGGGATCGGCGGCGGCGATCGCAAGAAGATCGCCGACGGCCTGTCGCACTACATGGCCGACGCCTTCACCCTGTACCTGAAGACCCACAACTTCCACTGGAACGTGACCGGGTCGATGTTCAACTCGCTGCACCTGATGTTCGAGACCCAGTACACCGAGCAGTGGGCGGCGCTGGACGACGTCGCCGAACGCATTCGCGCCCTGGGCTTCAACGCCCCCGGTTCGTACAAGGAATACGCCGCGCTGACCTCGATCCCGGAAGAGGAAGGCCTCGGCGACAGCGCCGACTGGCGCGAGATGGTGCGCCAGCTGGTGGTCGGCAACGAAGCGGTGTGCCGCACCGCGCGCAAGGTGCTCAAGACCGCCGACGACGCCGGCGACGACCCGTCGGTGGACCTGCTGACCCAGCGCCTGCAGACCCACGAGAAATACGCCTGGATGCTGCGCTCGCTGCTGCAGTAAGCGCTGCCGCCCTGCCTGCCCGGCAGGCAGGGCCAGCCGCCCGCGCGCCCCGCCGCGCGGAGCGAGACGTTGGCTGGGTGCACTGTGGGAGGGACGTCGGTCCCGACGCCTTTCGATCTCGGCCCCGGCAGGCTTCGTCTGCCGCGACCGCAAGGCAGTCGCCACCTACAGACCAGCGCGCGTTCGCCTGACACGCGCTTGCGCAGACCAGGAAGGCAACCGCCCTTGCGCGGCGCGGTATCCTACACAGATGTCTTCCCCCGCCCACGCCTTGCTCAGCCGCGTCTTCGGCTACGACCAGTTCCGCGGCCTGCAGCAGGACATCGTCGAACACGTTGCCGCCGGCCATGACGCGCTGGTGCTGATGCCCACCGGCGGCGGCAAGTCGCTGTGCTACCAGATCCCCTCGCTGCTGCGCGACGGCACCGGCATCGTGATCTCGCCGCTGATCGCGCTGATGCAGGACCAGGTCGAGGCGCTGCGCCAGCTCGGCGTGCGCGCCGAATACCTCAACTCCACCCTGGACGGCGAGACCGCGCAGCGGGTCGAGCGCGCCCTGCTGGCCGGCGAGCTGGACCTGCTGTACGTCGCCCCGGAACGGCTGCTGACCCCGCGCTTCCTGTCGCTGATCGAGCGCAGCCGCATCGCCCTGTTCGCCATCGACGAGGCGCACTGCGTGTCGCAATGGGGCCACGACTTCCGCCCCGAATACCGCCAGCTCACCGTGCTGCACGAGCGCTGGCCGCAGACCCCGCGCATCGCCCTCACCGCCACCGCCGACCCGCCGACCCAGCGCGAGATCGCCGAGCGCCTGGACCTGGCGCAGGCCCGCCATTTCGTCAGCTCCTTCGACCGCCCCAACATCCGCTACACCGTGGTGCAGAAGGACAACGCGCGGCGTCAGCTGCTGGACTTCCTGCGCGGGCACCGCGGCAGCGCCGGCATCGTCTACTGCATGTCGCGGCGCAAGGTCGAGGAAACCGCCGACTTCCTGGCCCGCGAGGGCCTGAACGCCCTGCCCTACCACGCCGGCCTGCCGGCCGAGGTGCGCGCCGACAACCAGCGCCGCTTCCTGCGCGAGGACGGCATCGTGATGTGCGCCACCATCGCCTTCGGCATGGGCATCGACAAGCCCGACGTGCGCTTCGTCGCCCATACCGACCTGCCCAAGTCGCTGGAGGGCTACTACCAGGAGACCGGCCGCGCCGGCCGCGACGGCGAGGCCGCCGAGGCCTGGCTGTGCTACGGCCTGGGCGACGTGGTGCTGCTCAAGCAGATGATCGAGCAGGGCGAGGCCGGCGAAGAACGCAAGCGCGTGGAACGGCGCAAGCTGGACCAGTTGCTGGGCTACTGCGAATCGATGCAGTGCCGCCGCCAGGTGCTGCTGGCCGGCTTCGGCGAGACCTATCCGCAACCCTGCGGCAACTGCGACAACTGCCTGCAGCCGGCCGACGCCTGGGACGCCACCGTGGCGGTGCAGAAAGCGCTGAGCTGCGTCTACCGCAGCGGCCAGCGCTTCGGCGTCGGCCACCTGATCGACATCCTGCGCGGCAACGAGGGCGAGAAGATCAAGCAGTTCGGCCACGACCAGCTCAGCACCTACGGCATCGGCAAGGACCTGGACGCGCGCGCCTGGCGCGGCGTGTTCCGGCAACTGGTCGCCACCGGCCTGCTGGAAGTGGACAGCGATGCCTACGGCGGCCTGCGCCTGACCGACGCCAGCCGCCAGGTGCTCAAGGGCGAACGCAAGATCATGATGCGCCGCGAACTGCCCAGCCGCGGCCGCGAACGCGGCGACCGCAGCGGCAGTCCGCGTACCGGCATGCCGGTGCAGGCGCAGGACCTGCCGCTGTTCAACGCGCTGCGCGACCTGCGCGCCGGCCTGGCCAAGGAGCAGAACGTGCCGGCCTTCGTGATCTTCCACGACAGCACCTTGCGCAACATCGCCGAGCAGCGTCCGACCAGCCTGGACGAACTGGCGCGGGTCGGCGGCATCGGCGGCAGCAAGCTGGCCCGCTACGGCCAGCAACTGATCGATATCGTCCTGCAGCAAGGCTAGCGGCGCCAGGTGCGAGGCGCCGCTTGCCGGCGCATCGCGAAAGATGGCCGGCGCCGGCAAGAAAATTTCCCGGTGCCGACAGGCCGGGTTCAACGTGGTATTGATAGCGTCAGCGTCATGGCGGGGAGTTTCACCGACCCCGCCCGGCCCTCTCTCTCCTGGCGGATGCCCGATGAACCGCAGCCTCCTTCTTCTCGCCTGCACCCTGCTCGCCGGCCCCGCCCTGGCCCAGACCGCCGATGCCACCAGCGACAGCGAGGCCGCCAAGCGCAAGCTCGACCTGAGCGTGCCGCAGCAGCCGATCACCTATGCCGATCCCGGCACCAAGGCCGATCCGCCGGGCACCTACTACGGCGACACCAGCGGCACCTCCGCCTCGGCGCAGAAGGCCGCCGCCGCGCAGGCGCGCGCCGAGGCCCTGCAGGCGCAGGCGGACCGTTGCAACGGCGACGTGCACGGCAGCGTCTCCACCGGCATCGGCTATTCCACGCATGGCGGCAACAGCAACTACCAGGCCGCCAATCTGAACATGTGCAAGACCTCCTACACCGACGACGGCAAGCCGCGGCAGATGGGCATCAGCATCAGCGTCGGCCGCGGCGATGGCCCGGCATTCGGTCGCGGCTACTATCCTGGCGCGTACGGCCCGCCGCCGTTCGGCTGGTAAACACAGTGCGACGCGAGGGCAGCGCCAACGTGCCGCTCCCGCCACGGTCGAACCGATGCACGTTACCTCGTAGGAGTCAACTGTCATGCA
>NZ_JAGHWV010000031.1:0-27795 GCF_017746095.1 Xanthomonas sp. D-109 | reverse complement strand
TACGACTGGTACTTCCGCCGCACCCAGCGGGGTCGCGGTGGCGGCCGGCAGGACCGCCGCGCCGATCGCCGGCAGCAGGCCCAGGCCGATGCCGGCCAGCCCGGCCGGCGGCCAGGCGCTGTCGTCCGGCTTGGCGTCGTCGCGCTTGTCCTCGCTCTTGGCCTTGTCTTTGCCCGTGGCCTTGGTCTCGGTGCTGCTCTTCTCGGTGTCCTGGGCGACCTTGTCGCCGGCCTGCGCGCTGCGCGCCGGATCGCTGGCGGTGTCGTCCGCGGCGGCCGGGCGCTTGTCGGCCTGGTCCTTGTCGGCACCCTGCGCCGCCTTGGCCGTCTCGCGGGCGGCGGGCTTGGGCGCGGTGGTGCGTGCCGAGCCGCCGCCACCGAGCAGCTTGGCGAAGTCCTTGTCCCTGCCGCCGCTGCGGTCCGCACCCTGGGTGTCGCTGCCGCCGCCGATCTGGCTGGCGCGGCCGCTGCCGCCCAGCGCGGAAAGCGCGTTGTTCATCGTCCGTCTCCGTCATCGTGTTCGTCGGCGGTGGCCGCCAGTCGCGCGCGGCGCGCGCCGAGGTCGTCCATCTCGCGCTGGCTGCGGCGGTCGTCGACCTTGCGTTCCTGGGCCCGGTAGCTGGCCGCGAGCTGTTCCAGCACCTGCTTGTCGCGGCTGGCCAGCAGCAGCCGGCTGCGTTCCATCTCCACCTTCTCGCGGTTGCGGTCCACGGTCTGGCATTGCTGCTGCACCGCGCTCTCCAGCCGGTCCAGGAAGGCGCGGCGGTTGGCCAGTTGCGCCAGGCTGGTCGCGGCCATCTGGCTGTTGGCGTACTCCTCGGCGTAGCGGCGCAGTTCCTCCAGCCGCGACTCGTGGGTGGCCAGGGCGCGCTGGCGCTCGGCGAGATCGCGGGCGACCTCGTCTTCGTGCTGCTGGGCGCGGCGGAGCAGGGGATCGAGACGTTGCGATTGCATCATGGCTTAGTTCTCGCGGTCGACCAGGCGCTTGAGGGCGGCCTGGCTGTGGGGCAGATCTGCGGCTTTGGCGACGTCCTGTCCGAGGAATTCCATGATCTCCGGCCAGCGCTCCAGCGCTTCGTCCACGGCCGGATCGTTGCCGCGCTGGTAGGCGCCGATGGTGATCAGGTCGCGGTTGGCCGAGTACGCCGACACCAGCCGCTTCAGCGAGCGGATGCGCAGGCGCCACGGCTCGTCGGCGATGTCCTGGACCACGCGGCTGACCGAGGACTCGACGTCGATGGCCGGGTACAGGCCGCTGTCGGCCACGCGCCGCGACAGCAGGATGTGGCCGTCGAGGATGGCGCGCGCGGCGTCGGCGATCGGGTCCTGCGGATCGTCGCCTTCGGTGAGCACGGTGTAGAAGGCGGTGATCGAGCCGCGGCCCTTGGCGCCGTTGCCGGCGCGTTCCACCAGCGCCGGCAGCTTGGCGAACACCGACGGCGGGTAGCCGCGGGTGGTCGGCGGCTCGCCGACCGACAGGCCGATCTCGCGCTGGGCCTGGGCGAAGCGGGTCAGCGAGTCCATCAGCAGCAGCACGTTCAGGCCCTGGTCGCGGAACCATTCGGCGATGGCGGTGGCGCGGTAGGCGCCGTGCAGACGCGCCAGCGGCGGGCGGTCGGCCGGGGCGGCGACGACCACGGCGCGACGCAGGCCTTCCTCGCCCAGGGTGGTCTCGACGAAATCGCGCACTTCGCGGCCGCGTTCGCCGATCAGCCCGACCACGATCACGTCGGCGGCGGTGTAGCGGGTCATCATGCCCAGCAGGGTGGACTTGCCGACGCCGGAGCCGGCGAACAGGCCCACGCGCTGGCCGCGGCCGATCGGCAGCAGCGCGTTGATTGCGCGCACGCCCACGTCCAGCGGGGTGGTGATGGGTTCGCGCGCCAGCGGGTTGATCGACACGCCGGCCATGCCCACCGAACCTTCGGCGCGGATCGGGCCCTTGCCGTCCAGCGGCACGCCGTCCGAATCGATGACCCGGCCGAGCAGGCCTTCGCCCACTTCCACGCCGCCGCGGCGGTGCAGCGGCACCACCCGCGCGTTGGGCAGCAGGCCGTGGGTTTCGGCGCTGGGCATCAGCGAGGTGCGGTCGCCGGAGAAGCCGACCACTTCGGCATCGACCCAGCCGCCGTCGACCTCGACCTTGCAGGTGGCGCCCATCGGCGCCTCGCAGCCGACCGCTTCCAGGGTCAGGCCGACCGCACGGCGCAGGATGCCCTCGCGGATCAGGCCGCGGCCGGCGGCCGCGTCCAGGTCGAGCTTGCCCAGGCGGCCGGCCAGGCGCAGGTTGCGCGCATCCAGCCAGTCGGCGGGGTGGGTGCCGGACAGCGCGCTCACAGGCCCGCTCCGGACTTGCGCATCACCGTCTCCAGCGCCGCGCGCAGGCGCGCCTCGAGGGTGCCGTCGATGCGCACCGATTCGGCGTGCACGCGCAGGTCGCCGCGGCTCAGGCTCAGGTCCGGCACCAGCCGGATGCCCTGGTCCATCAGCGTCAGCAGCGGGGTCAGCGCGGCGATGTCGTCCGGATGCAGGCGCACCTCGACGTCGCGGCGCGCGCCGCCGACCGCGTCCAGCGCCTCGGCGACTAGCTCCGACAGCAGCACCGGGTCGGCCTGGTAGGCGCGGCCGACCAGGCTGCCGGCGATGCGCACGGCCAGTTCGCCGAGCGCGCCGACCACTTCGTTCTCCAGCCGCGCCAGCGGCCGCGAGAAGTTGTCCAGGATGCCTTCGATCTGCGCGGTCAGGCGGCGGATCTCGGCCTGGCCCTGGGCCAGACCCTCGGCATGGCCGCGTTCGAAGCCTTCGTGCTGGGCCGCGGCCTCGATCGCCTGGATCTCCTCCAGGCTCGGCGGGCGCAGCACCGGCTCGTCCGGCAGCACGTCTTCGTAAGGCTGCGCCGCCAGCGGGGGCGGGGCATCGAGTTCCGGCGCCAGCCAGCGCACCACGTTGCCGTTCATACCATGGCCTCCGCACCGCTGCCGCCGAGGCTGATCGCGCCCTCATCGGCCAGGCGCCGCACGATCGCCAGGATCTCCTTCTGCGCGGCCTCCACGTCGGACAGGCGCACCGGGCCGCGCGCCTCCATGTCTTCCAGCAGGATCTCGGCCGCGCGCTGGGACATGTTCTTGGTGATCTTGTCGCGCACCTTGATGTCGGCCCCGCGCAGGGCCAGGCCGAGGCGGTCGCCGCTGACTTCGCGCAGCATGGTCTGCAGCCCGCGGTCGTCCAGCTCCACCAGGTTGTCGAACACGAACATCAGGTCCTGGATGCGGCTGCCCAGGTCGGCGTCGATCTTGCTGATCGCCGACAGCACGCCCTGGTCCGACCCGCTGTCCAGGAAGTTGAGGATGTTGGCGGCGACCTTGACCCCGCCCACGTTGGACGACTTCAGGTTCTGGTTGCCGGAGAACTGCCGCTCCATGATCTCGTTGAGCTCGTTGAGCGCGTGCGGCGGGATGCCGTCGAGGGTGGCGATGCGCATCAGCACGTCGGCGCGGGTGCGCTCGGGCAGCAGCTTCAGCGCCTCGGCGGCCTGGTCGCTGTCCAGGTGCGCCATCACGATGGCGATGATCTGCGGATGCTCGTTGCGCACCAGGTCGGCGATGGAGCGCGGGTCCATCCACTTCAGGGTGTCCAGGCCGGTGGTGTTGCGGCCCAGCAGGATGCGGTCGATCAGGCTGCCGGCCTTGTCGGCGCCCAGCGCCTGCACCAGCACGTTGCGGATGTAGTCGTCGGCGCCCACGCCCAGCGAGGTCTTGCTGCCCAGCTCGGCGTTGAACTCCTCCATGACCTTCTCGACCTGGTCGCGCGAGATGCCGCTCAGCGTCGCCATGGCGATGCCGATCTTCTGCACCTCCTTGGGGTCCATGTGCTTGAGCACCTCGGCCGCGTCGGCCTCGCCGAGCGACAGCAGCAGCACGGCGGCGCGCTGGGTGCCATTCATTGCATTCGCATCAGGCTTCACTGGCGACCCATCCCTTCACGACCTGCGCCACGCGCTTGGAATCCTGTTTGACCGCTTCGCGGGCCTGACGCAACCGTTCTTCGTAGGCGTCGGGCAGGGCGATGGCGGGGTTGCCGCCAGCGCCGCCGCTGAGGCTGGCGGTGTCCTCGCCCAGCGACGGCAGCAGCGGGTTGTCGTCGTCGAGCATCGACAGCTTGGCGTCGCGCGGCTCGCCGCCCTCGCGGTCGTGGCCCACGGCCGCAGCCGGCGCGGGACCGGCGATCTGGCGCAGCGCCGGGCGCAGCACGCCGAACAGCAGCGCCAGCACCACCGCCGCACCCAGCACCAGACGCGCGACGTTCATCACCCGCGGATCTTCCCACCAGCCGGGCTTGTCGGTCGCTTCCGGGGCCTGGCGGACGAACGGGGCGTTCATCACCGAGACGGTGTCGCCGCGTTCGGCATTGAAGCCCACCGCCTGCTTGACCAGGCCTTCGATGCGGGTCAGCTCGGCGGCGCTGAGCGCCTGCTCGGTCATCTTGCCCTTGGCGCCCGGCCGCATCACGTGGTCCACCAGCACCGCCACCGAGACGCGCTTGATGCGCCCGGCCGGCTGCCGGGTGTGCTGCAGGGTGCGGTCCAGCTCGTAATTGCGGGTGGCGCTCTTGGAGCTTTCGGTCGGGGTCGCGGCGGCGGCCTGCTGGGTGCCGGCGGTGCCCGCGGCGGGCGGGGCGCCGGTGGCGCCCGGCTGGCCCGGCGCGCTGCCCGGCGAGTTGCTGGTCGCGCCGGGCGCGCCCTGCGGACCGCTGGTGCTGGTGCTGCTGTCGCTGACCTGCTCGCTGCGCAGCTTCGGCGGGTCGCCGTTGTACAGCTCGCGCGCTTCCTCGACCACCGAGAAGTCCATGTCCACGTTCACCTCCGGGTTGACCCGGCCCGGGCCGGTCATCGGCTCCAGCAGTTCGCGGATGCGCTGGTTGTAGGCGCTTTCCTGGCGCCGCACCTGGTCGAACTGGGCGGCATTGAGCGCGGCGTCGCTGTTGGGGTCGGCGATGGTCAGCATGCGCCCGCTCTGGTCGACCACGGTGACGCGGTCCGGCGCCAGGTCGGGGATGCTGGAGGCGACCATGTTGACGATGGCATCGACCTGGTTGCGTTCCAGGGTGGTGCCGCCGCGCAGTTCCAGCACCACCGAGGCGCTGGCGGCCTCGCGCTGGCGGGTGAACGCGCTCGGCTTGGGGATGGCCAGGTGCACCCGCGCCTCGCGCACCGGGCGCAGGCTGGCGATGGTGCGCGCCAGTTCGGTTTCCAGGGCGTGCTGGTAGCGCGCGTTCTCCACGAACTGGCTGACCCCGAAGCCGGGATCCTTCTCCATCACCTCGAAGCCCATGTTGCCGTTGTCGGTCAGGCCGGAGCCGGCCAGCTTCAGCCGCGCGTCGTACAGCTTGTCCTCCGGCACGGTGATCGCGCCGGTGGCCTGGTCGAGCTTGAACGGGATCTGCGCGGTGCGCAGCAGGTCGGTGGCTTCGGCCGTGCCTTTCTCGTCCAGGCCGGTGTACAGCGGGGTGTAGGCCGGCTTCTGCGACCAGAAGAACACGAACAGGCCGGCCGCCACCGCCACTGCGATCATCGCCATCAGGCCGATGCGGCGGGTGAGCTGCAGGCTCTGCAGGCGGTCGAACCACGCGCCGGCCTTTTCGCTGCTGAACGTCTCTTTGCTGATCGCAAGCGCCATCGTCTTCTACCCTTACAGCGGCATGTTCATCACGTCCTGGTACGCCTGGACGAGTCGGTTGCGGACTTCCACGGTAGCGCGAAACGCCACCTGGGACTGTTGTGCGGCCAGCATCACCTTGGCCAGATCGGCGCTGGGGTCGCCCAGTTCGAAGGCCTTGGCGAGGTCGCCGGACTTCTGCTGGGCCTCGTTCACGCCGCCGATGGCGTTGCGCAGGGTCTCGGTGAAGCTCGGGCCCTGCACACCCTGGCTGCCGCCCAGGCCTTCGATCGCATTGCTGCGGCCGACATCGCCCACCCGCGTCTGCGCTGCCTGGCCGACCTGGCCCTGGTAGCTGCGGATCTGCGAAAGAATGGAGCTGATGGAGTCGCTCATACGGTGAAGTCCCTGCCGGGAAACGGCTTGCCCGTATGCAATGCAAGCGGTGTGCCGAAACGGCCGGCACGCGCCGCCCGGCACCCAGGCGGGCGCGGGCGGCGGCATCGGATGGCCGGTGACGGGTTCCCGGCGCCGGCCGCTGTGCCGACGCAGGGCAGGCGCCGGCGACGTGTCGGCGGGTTGACGCTGTGCGCGTCGTCACGGTCGGGCGCCAGCACCGGCGCGGGGACCTCGGCTCGGGCGGGAAGGGCGGCCTCAGTCCGGCAGCCAGGCCGCCCGCCACTCCTGCAGGTTGGCGCCCTGCAGCATCCAGTCGCGCTGCACCGCCGCGCGCAGCGCGGTGCCGGCTGCCGCCCGCGCGTCGGCATCGGCCAGGTGTGCGCGGATCGCATTGACCCAGTCGCGGAAGCGGTTCTTGACCAGGGTCGCCGGCAACCCGCCGTCGCGATAGGGCGCCAGATCGCTGGCCACCACCGGATAGCCGCAGGCGCCGTACTCGAGCAGGCGCAGGTTGCTCTTGCAGCGGTTGAACAGGTTGTCTTCCAGCGGCGCCAGCGCCAGGTCCAGGCCCAGTCCGGCCAGCGCCTGCGGATAGCGGGCGAAGTCCACGCCTGCGTGCACCTCGTGCACGTGCCGGCGCAGCCGCTCCGGGCACAGCCCCATGAACACCCAGTGCACCTCGCCGGCCAGCGCCTGCACCACGTCGGCGATCAGTTCCAGGTCGCCGGTGTGGCTGAGCCCGCCGGCCCAGCCGACCCGCGGCTTGGCCGAGGCGGATGCCGCCGGCGCGGGCAACGCGCCCCACAGCTGCGGCTCCAGCCGGTTGCGCACCACGCGGATGTCGCCGTGCAGGCCGGCCAGCGCCTCGGCCAGGTCCGGCGTGGAGACGGTGACCCGGTCCACCAAGGTGGCGGCGCGCCGCAGCGAACGCAGCACATCCTTGGGCATCTGCTCGCGATGCGCGCTCTTAAGCGGCAGATTGGGCAGGTAGTCGTCCAGTTCGTAGACCATGAAGGCATTGCCGAACCGGCGCATGCGCTCCATCCGCGCCAGTTCCGCATCGCCGACCCGGCGCTGCAGCACCACCGCGTTGGCGCCGATGCGCTGCAGCTCCACCGGATCGAGCAGGCGCGCGTAGTACAGGCCGTCGATCTGTCCCGCCTCGGCCAGCGCCTGGAACGGCTGGATTACCCGGTACTGGCCGCTGCCGAAGGTGTCGCCCGGATGGGCGAGCACCCGCGGCAGCGGCTTCCACGTCAGCGGCTGCCAGGAGAACTCGGACTCGGTCAGCTGGAAACCGCCGGGCTGGTCCAGGCCCAGGCTGGGCGAATACGCCGGATCCTGCGCCAGCGCCGGCAGCCAGCGTTGCAGCAGGGCGTCGTCGGCCGCCTCGCTGCGGGTGGCCGGGGCCGGCTGCAGCAGCAGCGCCTGTGGCGTCCACACGGTCCAGGCGCCGGTCGCGGCAGCGCGCAGGCACAGATCCACGTCGGCGCCGCCGGCGGCGAAGCCGCCCGCATCGAAGCCGGACAAATGCTCGAACAACGCCCGCCGCACCAGCAGGCAGTGCGCCGACACCGCGCTGTAGCGGTGTGCCACCTGCAAGCGGCCCATGTAGCCGGGCTGGGCCATCGTCTCGCCGGTGAAGGCGTGGCCGGCGCCGGCCAGCAAGCCCGGCAGCAGGCCGGCGTGGGTGATGCGGCCATCGGCGGACACGCCCTTGGCGCCGACGATGCCGACCTCCGGCCGCTGCGCGTGGTTCATCAACGTGTGCAGCCAGCCGTCCTGCACCGCGGCGCTGTCGGCGTCGAGGAACAAGAGGTACTCGCCTTGCGCCTGGGTGGCGGCGAGGTTGTGCGCCTCGGCCTGGGAGACCCGCTGTTCCAGGGCGAACACGCGGATGCGGCCGTTGCCCAGTTCGGCGACCGCCTGCATCCACGCGGTGATCTCCGGCGCCTGGCTGGCGTTGTCCACCAGCAGCAGCTCGTAGGCCGGGTAGGCGGTCTGTTCGAGCAGGCTGACCACCGCGCGCTGCAGTGACGGCAGGTTGTCCTGCGCCAACAGCACGATCGAGACCGGTGGCTGCGCGGCATGGCCGTAGTCGATGCGGAACAGGCCGCCCGGCAGCGGCTCGACCGCGGCCTGCGGATAGCCGCGGGCCTGCAGGTGCGCGGCTATCGCGCGCTGGCGCGCCTGGCTACCGACCTCGGCGCTGGCCGGCGTGGCGACCAGCAGCGGCTCGGGCAGGTGCGCGATGCCGTCGCCGCCGTCGCGCAGGAACAAACGCAGGATCAGGTCCAGCTCGCTGGCACCGTCGTAGGCCGGATCGAAGCCGCCCAGCGCCTGCACCGCCGCGCGGCGGAACACCCAGTGCCCGGCGGTGACCAGAGGGTTGCCCAGCAGCAGGTCCAGGTCCGGGTCCGGCCGCAGCAGCGGCGCCAGGGTGTCCGCGTCCACGGCCAGCCATTCGTCCGCATACAGCGCGTTGCACTGCGGTTGCTGCGCCAGTTCCAGCAGCAGCCGCAGCAGGCCGCCGGCGTAGAACCGGGTGCCCGCGACCACGCGCAGGCACCAGTCGCTGGCCGGAGCGGCATCCAGCGCGGCGGACAGCGCCGCGGCATCGGCCTCGGCCGGCAGCGGTGGCAGGATCCGGACCCGCAGGTCCGGCCACGCGGGAAGGGGGGCGTCGCCCAGCACCAGCGCCTGCACCTGCGCGAACGGCGTGCCCTCCAGCAGCAGGCTGTCCAGCGTGGCGTCCAGCGCGGCACGGTCGGCGCCGCGTGCGTCGACCAGCACGGCGAGCCGCGGCGCGCCGCCGAGGGCGTCCAGGCGCGCGTCGAGGAGGTCGCGTTGCGCCGGCGTCAGCGTCCGCCGCGCCTGCCAGTCGCGCAGCGCGGCCTGCACGCAGACGCGCGCGTAGGCGTCCTGGATCGCCTGCAGCAGGTCCACCGGCGAGCCGGGGCCGCCGCCCAGCGGCGTCACCGTGACCTGGCGGACGTCGCCATCGCCGCGGTACCAGCCCATGGCGCGCACGCCCTGGCGGAAGTTGGCGTGGCCCTGGTCGCCGATGCCGGGCTGGTCGCGGCCGGCCTGGCTGTATTGCTCTTCCGACACCCGGAACCTGGTCAAGGGCTTTGCCAGCAGCGCCAGGTGGCCGCGGTGCAGCAGCTTGGCGTACAGCGCCAGGTCGCCGACCCAGTTGATGACCTTGCCGGCCAGCGTCATCAGCTCGTCGCCGATCTCCAGCAGGTCGCTGCGCCGGCACAGCACGCAGCTGGGCTCGCCGACGAAGTTGATGGTGTGGTCGGCCAGGAACGACAGCAGTTCCGGTCCGTCCAGCAGCACATCGCCGGCGAACGGGAAGGCGGTGGCGTGGATGTCCTCCAGCGGCGCGCCGTGGCTGTCGATGCGCTGCCGCCGCGAGGAGGCCAGCAGCACGTCCGGCGCCGACTGCATCGCCGCGACCAGCGCGGCCACGCAGTCCGGCGCCAGCACGTCGTCGTCGTGCAGGAACTTCACGTACTCGCCCTGGGCCAGGGCGATGGCGCGCGCGGTGCTGCCGAGTTCGCCGTAGCGCTCCGGATTGCGGTGGTAGCGGATCGGGAACGGAGCAGTGGCGGCGCGGCGTTCCACCACCTCGGCGATCGCCTCGGTGGGGTTGTCGTCACAGATGACCAGTTCCAGCGCCGGATAGGTCTGGGCCAGCACGCTGTCGAGCGCCTGCTCGAAGTAGCGCAGCTTGTAGGCCGGCATGACCACGCTGACCAGGGGCGGGTGGGGCATGAACGATGGACCGTGTCGGGAGGGGGCAGGTTCGGTCGCGAGCGAGGTCGCGATCAAGTGGGGCAGTTTCCCGATCATGCAATAAGCGTGCCGATGGGAGTCCGCCCCGGTGAAATAGGGTGGGGCGGGATCTGGCGCAAGAGTGCGGCAACAAGAAATGTGGGTAAGAAGATGCGATCCGGGGACGCGTGACAGGTGGTATGCAGGATCAGCGGGTAACGGAGTTCGCTCTTCATGCCTGGTCACAATCCCATATAGGCTCCGTCCAATAGCGACGTGGTTGAAGAACGTGAAGCGGTTCCTTAGAAATCTGAGATTGTTACCTTTCTTATATTGATAACGTGATTTCGCTTCGCCTCATGAGCTGGAATTAAATAGCTTCAATTAGCGGGCTGCCTAGACTAATTCGATTCCAGAACGTCTTGTCGACGCATGCTCAATGCAGTCGCAGGATTTGATCCTGCTGGGACGTACAGTGTCCATACCTGTTGAGGCGGGGAGTTCAGAGGGTCACAACAAGCATTCCGATGAGAGCTGCATCATGCTGTTTCTTGGGCTGAATAGCCTCCATAGTAGCGCCTGATGCTTGGTGGCTATGCTGTCTGTCTGGCCTCAACTAAGGGCCTGAATTATTGGGGTGTTATTTCGAGATTTTTAATTATTGAGGCTGCTTTACTTGGAAGGGTGGTTAATGCTCGTGGGTTATGTTGAGCGCGGTCTGGACTAAGGAGGTTGTCAGCACTAGGGGCATTGTGGTGGGTTGGTTCTGTGGCGTTGAAATTCCAATTAAAATCTAAGGAGTCTCTTATCATGTCGGACGTAATCTCGAGCGCCAATATCTATGTGAAAAGTGGCACGCGTGCGCAATTTGACGCTGCTGCAACGGCTGGTGAACTTGCTGCCCGCGAGCCATACTTCATCAGTGATGAAGGAAGGTTCGCAATCGGTACCAGTGCAAATAGCTACGTGACTTGCGCCATTGCATTGGCTCAGGACTTGTCCTTGTATGTCTCCAGTACGGGTAGCGATTCCAATGATGGGCTAACTGCTGGGACTGCATTCCAGACGATTCAGCGCGCTGTGGATGTAGTGCGAACGCGTTACTCGCTGTGCGGCTATACGGTATTCATCAATGTCGCGGATGGGACGTATGTGGAGAATGTTTCAGTGGGCAACGTCCCAGGGGGCGTCGTTCGGTTTGTAGGTAGCACGTCGGCTATTTGGCGCAACACTTCGGGATGGATCCTGACGATGGGCGATGCCAGCAGGGTTCAGGTGTCTGGTTTCACTTTCGGCGGCGGGAGCACAGCAAACGGTGTCTTGATCGGTAATAGAGCAGCATGCAGTTTCTTGGGCGGCCACGTGTTTGCAGCCATGGCCGGTTCCCAAATCACCACGGTGACAAATGGCGTCTGCTACGTCTCAGGCAGCTACAGTATCACTGGAGGTGGCACGACGCATTACGGAGTATACGATGGTGGTCAGCTTGTTCTTGGTGGTATCACCGTCACGTTGACGGGTACGCCGGCTTTTTCTATTGCCTTCGCTGACATTGGTCGCGTGGGTGGCGTAAATGGTGGCGACGCAACATTTACCTTTTCTGGGGCGGCTACGGGCTTGCGTTATAAGGTCTATCTTAATGGGGCTGTTTGGTTCAATGGAAAGGGTCAAAATGTTTTCCCGGGAAATGCGGCCGGGGTTCTGAATACGGGAGGTAACTATTACTGACATTTAGCAGTTGCGAAGAGTTTTTAGTATAGTGGCGGCTTGCGTTTTGGATTCAGATACTAGGCCTGTCCACGCTGTCGATACCAAGTTGCGCACGCCTTGGCGGAACTCGATGGCGTGTATCGACTAGGCGATACAGTCCGGTTCCAGCACTCGTCGCGCTGGAACTTGACGTAGTCGCACTTCGCTAGGACGACACCTTCCGAATTCGCCTAATCGACTGGTTGAGTGTTAGCGGATCGAAAGCCACGCCGCAGCCGGTTTGTGCTTCAATGCGGCGGCAATTTCGCCATCGGGGTTGTCGTCGCATAGCACAGATACTATATCGGATAGGCCTGGTCGGGCACCCTTTCCAGGGTCCGCTCGATGTAAGGAAGCTTGCGGATCGGCATGAGCAATGACCTGTATTGGGAAAAGCATGCGCTTGGAAGTCGGCGGAAATGCGGCCGCGACGTCCATACGAAGCAATTTCTGAATTAGAGCGCTTACTGCTTGCGCCTACGGCATCCGCTGCAGTCTTCTTGCAGCGGACAGCCGTAAGCCTTTCGTAGTATGTTGCTTTTAGAAATCGGTAAGCGCCGGTAGCCAAGCCTGGGATGGGTGGATCAGGCGAACCGAGTGTCTTCAGCCGTTGATCAAGCACTTCGCTGTCAAGTGGAAATTGGCTGGCTCTAAAAGCATGCTGCGCGTTAAAAGACCCATTGGTTCTTCCGGTGTCACTCTACATAAAGCACGCTGTCGAAGTAGTACATGGCGTACTGGCGCAGGCGCAGCTTTGCATCCGGCAGGATGAGGTCCAATTCGGCAACGATGTCCAGCAGGTCGAGCGCGTGGTGGTAGCAGGTGATCGCCATGCGCGGGCGGCAGCGTCGGATTAGGTTGGCGCCGCCGCGTAGTACTTTGGGCTCGGCTCCCTCCACGTCCATCTTCAGCAAAGTGACATGCTCGACTACGTCGTCCAGCCGCAGGCAATCCACGCGCGCTGAGCCATTACCATCGAGGCGGCTGCCCATGGTGCCCTGGGCGTCGAACGCCAGGGTCCCGGCAACATCGGCGACCGCCGCGTTGTACAGGGTAGTGCGTCCGCCGTCCTCCGCCAGTCCATGCTGCAGGGCCGCAAAGTTCGCTGGATCCGGTTCGAAGGCATGGATGGCGGCATAGTCGTGGCGCGAAGCGGCGCGAAACTTCTTGACCGTGTCGCCGCGATAGGCGCCGATATCCACGTAGTGTTCGCCCGCACCAATGCTTAGCGGATGCTCTACGGCCGAATACACCGAGTAGTACTCCTGCTCCATCGGACACAGGACGTCCAGCAGCGGCCGCCGGTTGCCGTCCATGCGCATCTGCAGTAATGCGTCCAGCGTGCGCACGCTCAGCGCGTCCGCCAAGCGGCCGCGCACGGAATCGAACTGCGCGGCGTGCGCAAGCGTCTGTTCGCGTGTCACCTGTCCGCTCTGATACACCAACGGCATGTCCAAGGCGTACATCAACTGCGGCAGATCGATGCGGCGACCGTTGCCAAGACGCTGCAGTTGATCGAAGTGCAGCCACGCGGTCGGCATGTAGGCGCAGTTGATCGTGGGCAATCCAGCCAGTTCCGGGTCGCGCAGGAAGGTTGCCGTTGGACGCACGTCCTCGAAGCCGGCATCGGTGATGCGGCGTTCGTGAAACACATCGTCCAGCGCGACGATGCGGATGCCCGGGACGCGCTCGGCCAATAGCGTAGCGGCGCGGGCCGCATAGAGCCCGCCGAGACTGGAACTGGGCGCCAGGAAGATGGCGCCGCCGGCGCGCCTACAAGCATCGATTAGGTCCGCTTCGCACTGAAGCGCGGCCAGAGGGTCGGTCATGGGTTCACTCGGAAGGGCGCGCCTGCCGGCGCGCGGTGCTGGAAACAGGTTGGGCTTCGCATCGCCTGATCGCGCACTCTGGGCGCGCATCGAACGTTGCAGTCGCTCGATCCTAGCGGAGCGTGCAAAGCACGCTCCGTGCATTCATCCCACTTTTTCCGTGGCTTGCTGTTTTCTTTGCTTTTGGCATAAGAAACAAGGCGTAGCCGCAGCAGCGCTGCTGCGATGCAGCGCGAGACATGGTCGTGACGAGAGTCGAGGCGGGTTGTGCTTCAGCGCGTCAACGCAGGATGCGGGCGCCGCCAGGCATCAGCGCATCGTAGAAACAGCGGTCCGGCAGCACGTCCGGTACCGTGCCTGGCAGCAGCCACTCGCAATGCCGGCCGATCCTCGCGCCGCTACGCGTCATGCTGCTGCCGCCCAGGGTGCTGCCCTGGCCGATCTGGGTGCCGCGGCCGAGGTGCACGCCCGCATGCAGGGTGACGCAGGCGCCAATACGCACGTCCTGTTCGACGATCACCTGACGCTCCAGCCAGCTGCCGGCGCCGATGCTGCTGCCGGCCGTCAGGTTGCAGCCGGGCCCGACATGCACGTTGCCGAGCAGGCGCACGCCTGCATCGATGTGCGCCTGCGGCCACACCAGATCGACGCTGCCGTAGCCGGCTAGGCGCACGTCGGCGAGCAGCTTGTGCCGCGACTGGTTGACCGCGCGTTCGTCCATGGCGACGAACACGTCGGTCGTGGCGGGCGAATGGCTGGCGCGCAGGGCGCCCAGGTCGAAGTTGTAGCGGTCCGGCGATTCCAACGCGATGACGACATGGTCCAGGCCGCAGGCCTGCGCGGTGCGCTGCGCCTGCTCCAGCGCATGGCCCTGGCCGATCAGCACCAGGGTCTTCATGCCGCTTGCTCCAGCACGTTGGCGCGATACCAGAGGTGCTGGCGTACCAGTTCCGTCTCGTAGTCGCCGTGCATGAAGAAGCGCGGATGCGAGCCCAGGCCGGCCTGCAGGCGTTCCAGCACGGCGGTGTCTTCGGCGATGACCTGATGTTCGATGCGCATTAGCGTGCTCAGCAGGGCGGTGAAATCGGTCCGCTCGCTCCTGCGCCGCGCGGTGGCGACCCACAGGTGGTAGTCGGTCTCGTGTGGCGAGACCGGGTCGTATTGCTGCAGCACGAAGGAATCGCCGCGCACGCTGTAGAAGTTCACATTCGGATACAGGAACCAGTTGTAGAACGCCGAGTCCTCGCCATAGCGCTCGCACAGCGGCCGGTACCAGTGATCCTGCACCGCGATCTCGGCTTTGGCCGGGAAGCTCAGTGCGTGCAGCGGGACCGGCTCGCCGCCCCGCAGCAGTTGTTGCACCACCGAGGGTACGTCTGCCGGCCGTTCCACATGCGCCGAGGGCTTGGGTGCGGCCGTCATCAGCGGGTTGAAGGTCTTGGGGTGGATAAACGGAATATGGTTGTAATCCTTCACGTTCTCCATGTTGAGCTTCCAGTTGTAGCGCACGCGGTGGCAGCTGTAGATCAGCTGCGAATCCACGTGCGATGCCGCCTCGCGCAGGGTCTCCAGGAACGCCGGTGCAAATTGCTCCTCCAGCGGCAGCGGCTGCTCGGCCATGTTCACGAACAGCAGCTCGCCGACCTGCTGTAGATGCAGCTTGGTCAGGCAGATGCCGGCCTTCTCTTCGGCGGTGAACTGGTACAGCCCGGAATTGGGCAGCCCGCGCAACTCGCCCTCGGCCCCGAACGACCACGCGTGGTACGGGCACACCAGCGGGCGCTTGCCGTGCGACTCGATCTGGATCGCCGACTGCCGGTGCGGACACTGGTTGAGAAAGGCGCGGATGCCGGCCTCGGTGCGTTGCACCAGCACCGGTACCCCGGCCACCTGGCGCGCGAAGAACTGATTGCGTTCGCGCACCATGGAGGCGAAGCCGACGAAGATCCACAGCTTGCCGAACAGCCGCTGCTGTTCCAGGCGGAGGCTGTGCGGGCTGATGTAGTGCTCGGCGTCGAGGGCGTGGCGGGTCATGCGGCGAGGCATCCTGCGCGTAGGGTCAACGGCTGAAGATGGTACGCGCCGGATTCCCGGCGACGGTGACATTCGGTGGCACGTCCTTGACCACCACGCTGCCGGCGCCGATCACGGCGCCGTCGCCGATCGCGATGCCGGGCAGCACGGTCGAGTGTGGGTGGATCACCACGTCGTCGCCGATGCGGGCGCCGCCGCCGACGAACACGAAGTTGCCGATCTGCACGTAGTCGCCGATCACCACGTCGTGGCCGACGATGGTGGTGGCGAGGATGGTGACGAACTCGCCGATGCGGCTATCGGCGCCGATCGACACGCCGACCTCGAACACGCTGCCGCGCCCGATCGGCGTGTCCGATGCTTCGCGCAGGCGCGGGCGCAGCACCATGAAGTCGGCACCGCGCGCCAGCAGCGGCTGGCTGTAGCGGCGGCGCGCCGCCGGATCGCCGAGCGCGCACACGAACAGGTCGCCGGGCACCGGCTGGTAGGTGTCCGGATCGCCGAGCAGCGGCCAGCGCAGACCGGGGGCCAGTTCGCTGCGGCTGTCGAGGAAACCCTTGATGTCCCAGGCCTGGCCATGGCCCGGGTCGTCGTTGTACGCCATTGCTGCGATGCCGCGGCCGAAGCCGCCGGCGCCGACGATCAGCACGTGTTGCGGTGGCGCAGCGCTCATGCGAACTCCACGCCGCCGTCCATGCTGAAGGCCTGGCCGGTGACCTTGCTGCTGGCGTCGGAGAGGAAATACAGGCAGGCCAGGGCCACGTCCTCGGGATCGCCGATGCCCAGCGGATAGCGCTTGCGGCTCTCCTCGAACCAGGCCTTGTCCTCGTTGATCAGCGTGGTCTCGACCAGGCCCGGGCACAGTGCGTTGGCGCGGATCTGGCGCCGCGCCAGTTCCAGCGCCAACGGCCGCAGCATGCCGATCAGCGCCGCCTTGGAGCCGGCGTAGGGGCCGACGCCGACGGTGCCGGTCAGCGCGGCGATCGAGGCGAGGAAGACGATGGAGCCGCCGGGGCGCAGCGCCTGGCGCGCGAGCAGGTGGCGGGTCAGCATCGTCGGCGCGACGTAGTTGATGGTCATCACCTCGGTGAGGAAGCGCTCGCTGACCAGTTTCATCGGCGACAGGCCGCGGATGCCGGCGCTGTGCACCACGCCGTCCAGCGGCCCGCTCTCGGCGGCCAGGCGTTGCACGGTGGCAGCGTCGCAGAGGTCGCCGGCGAACAGGCGGTGACCGTCGCCAGGCAAGCCGTCGAGCAGGGCCTGCAGCCGGGGCAGGTCGCGGCCGGCGACGAGCAACTGCGCACCGGCGCTGGCGCAGGCCTTGGCCACCGCCTCGCCGATGCCCTTGGAGGCACCGGTCACCAGGATGCGTTTGCCGTGCACGCCGTACAGCGTCTGCAGCAGGGCGGCGGGCGTTTCCGCAACGGACATGGCGGTCTCCGGGCTCATAGGCGGATCGGCAGAGACAGCCCGCCGTCGATGGTCAGGGTGCTGCGGGTGATCCAGCGGCTGGCGTCGGACAGCAGGTAGACGGCACCGTTGGCGACATCGGCCGGGTCGATGCGGCCGAGCGGGGTCAGAGCGATCTTGTCGCCCATGTCCGCCGTGCTGCCCAACTTGCTCAGCATCGGCGTGTCGACATAGCCCGGGGCGATGCAGTTGGCGCGGATGCGGTGCCGGGCCTGTTCCAGGGCGAAGGACCGCACCGCGGCCTCCAGCGCCGCCTTGGAGCCGGCGTAGCCGGCGCTGGCCTGCGGCGCAGCGCGCGCGGTCAGCGCCGAGACGTAGACCAGCGAGGCGCCTTCCTGCAGCCGGCGCTTGGCCAGCAACTGCTGGGTCAGCACGATCGGCGCCAGATAGTTCACCGACAGCATCTGCTGCAGGTGCTTCTCCGCGGCCATCCGGAATGGCACCAGTGCCGCGATGCCGGCGCACGAGGCCAGACCGTGGTAGCGCTCGGCCGCCTCCAACAGCTGCGTGCGGGTCGCGTCCTCGGTGAGGTCCCCGACGACGCTGCGGTGGCCCTCGCCAGGGAGCGCCGCGGCGACCGCCTGCAGACGTTCCGCATCGCGCCCGTTGAGAACCAGTGTCGCGCCCAGGCGCGCGCAGAGCGAGGCGACGGCGGCACCGATGCCCGAAGAGGCGCCGGTCACCAGGATGGTCTTGCCCTGCAGCCCGAAGGCATCGGTGGGTGCGGCAGGCGCCATCGTCAGGACTCGATCAGGTCGGGGAACACCGCGCCGTCGATATCGACCAGGCAGGTGCCCCACGACAGGCCGATGCCGAAGCCGCACAGCAGCACACGCTTGCGGCCGGCTTCCAGCTCCTTGTTGATCCGCGCAGTCATGGTCACCGGCAGCGAGGCGCCGCTGGTGTTGCCGAAATCGTGCAGGGTGGAGGGCACCTTTTCCGGCGGCAGGCCGAGCTTCTTGCGGATGGTCTCGTTGATCATCCGGTTGGCCTGGTGGAACACGAAGTAATCGACCTCGTCCTTGGACACGCCGCTGTAGTCGAGCAGCTTCTGCACCGCCGGCGGCACCCGCTGGGTGGAGAAGCTCAGCACTGCCACGCCGTCCAGTTGCAGGTCCACGCCGCGATGCCAGTGGTCGTTCTCGTCGGCGCGGTAAGGGATCAGGTGCTGCACCCCGACCGGTTCGCGGTGGCCGCCGACCGGCAGGATGATCGCGCGGTAGCCGCTGCCGTCGCTGTTGAGGTCGAAATGCATCGGCGGCGCATCGGCGCTGAACTCCAGCGCGGTGGCGGTGCCGGAGTCGGAGAAAATCGGATCGTCGAAGTTGGCGCTGCGGTCGCCGACCAGCAGCAAGCCCTTCTTGACCCCACCGGCGGCGATCATCGAGCCGAGCAGGTTGATGCCGAACGGGTAGGCCGAGCAGCCCAGGTTGACGTCGAACGCCACGGTGGCGTGCGACAGGCCCAGGCGGTCCTGCAGGATGATCGCCGTGGCCGGGATCGGATAATCCGGCGACTGGGTGACCACGATCAACGCATCGACCTCCTCGCGCTGCCACTGCAGGCGCTCCAGCAGCACCTGCGCCGCGTCGAAGGCCAGGTCGGAAAAGCACTGCCAGTCCGCGGCCATGCGCCGGGTATGGATGCCGATGTTGCGCACCAGCCGCTCGCGCTCGGAGCGGATCTGCGGCCGGCAATCGGTGAGATTGGAGACGACGCGCTTGGGCACGCAGGTCGCCATGCCGGCGAAGCGTACATTGCGCAGCGTGGAGGTCGGCATGTTACGCCCCGGTCAGTTTGTACAGATCGTCGAGGGTCACCACGGCGGCCAGGTGCTCGCCGGTGATGGTCTTGCCGTACTCCATGTCGAACATCACGATCACGCCCAGCGCGGCCAGCGAATCCCACTCGGGCAACTCGCGCAACACCGTGTCCATGGTCACCTCGACCGGATTCTGGAAATCCGTGGCCGACAGGAAATTCTCGATAAACGTCTCTTGGCTCATGCTGCGGGTTCCACGGGTTGGGCGAAGGAGGGAGAGGCGAGGGTGCGACGGGAATCGGACGCGGGCATGACGCCGCCCGCCGCGGCGATCAGGTCGACGATGGCGTCCACCTGCTCGGCTGCCAGTCCGGGAAAGATCGGCAGGCACAGTACGCGCTCGGCCATCTGCCGCGCCACCGGCAGGCCGGCCGGCGCGGACGAGGGCAGGCCGCGGTACATCGGGAAATCGCTGATCAGCGGGTAGAAATAGCGGCGCACCAGGATGTCGTGGCTGCGCAGCAGCCGGTGCAGCTCGTCGCGGGCCAGCGGGAAGGCGTCCTCGACCAGGATCGGGAACGAGGCGTAGTTGGACAGTGCCGGTTCCCGCGGCGCCAGACACCGGATCCCCGGCACCTGCGCCAGGCGCTGCCGGTACTGCGCATCGATCGCCCCGCGCTGCGCCAGCGCGGCATCGATGTGCTGCAGTTGCAGCAGCCCGAAGGCGGCGTTGATCTCGCTCATCTTGCCGTTGATGCCGGTCGCCACCACGGTGGTCTCGTCGACGAAGCCGAAGTTCTTCAGGCGGCTGATGCGCTGGTAGGTCTTGGCGTCGGGGCAGACGATGGCGCCGCCCTCGAAGGTATTGAACACCTTGGTGGCGTGGAAGCTGAGCACGCTGAGGTCGCCATGGCGCAGGATCGAGCCGCCTTCGTCCTTGACCCCGAACGCATGCGCGGCATCGTAGATGACCTTGAGGTTGTAGGTGTCGGCGATGCGCTCGATCGCGGCAGTGTCGCAGGGCGTGCCGTAGCAGTGGACCGGCATGATCGCGGTGGTGTGCGGGGTGATCGCCGCCTCGATCTTCAGCGGATCCAGGTTCATGGTCTGCGGATCGATGTCCACGAACACCGGCTTGATGCCGCGCCACAGCAGCGAGTGCGCGGTGGCCACGAAGGAGTACGGGGTGGTGATCACCTCGCCGGTGATGCGCAGCGCCTGCAGTGCGGTCAGCAGCGCCAGGGTGCCGTTGGTCAGCAGCGCCAAGTGGTTCACGCCCAGGTACTCGGCCAGGGCCTTCTCCAGCGCGCGGTGCATGTCGCCGCCGTTGGTCAGGATGCGGCTGCGCCAGATCTGCTCCAGGTAGGGGACGAACGCCTCCAGGGGCGGCAGCAGCGGACTGGTGACGGGGATGGACATGGGACCTGCCTGGCGACGGGTGGAAGTCCCCGGTGCGGAACGCCCGCCCGGTGCTGTGGAAACGTGAAGCAAGCCACATGCCAAAGGTGCCTGTCCACTGTCGGCGCGTTCGACCGGGATGCAATGCAGACGAAGGGTGGCGTGATCGCCGCGGGCGCGCAGCGCAGCAGCCCCAGCGCGGGTCGGGTCTCAAGGGTAGGC
The DNA here is from genome assembly GCF_017746095.1 of Xanthomonas sp. D-109. Lineage (NCBI taxonomy): Bacteria > Pseudomonadati > Pseudomonadota > Gammaproteobacteria > Lysobacterales > Lysobacteraceae > Xanthomonas > Xanthomonas sp. D-109. Next base: position 7,499 of record NZ_JAGHWV010000031.1, on the reverse strand, counting down.
AGGGGGGAGACGGTATCCGGCGGCACAACGGGCGCGCCGGGTGCCGTCGCACCCGGCGCCTTGCGCCGGCTCAGCTCGCCAGTTCGGTCTGGTCGCGGTCGATGCCGTACTTGCGCAGCTTCTCGACCAGGGTGGTGCGCCGCAGGCCCAGCAACTGTGCCGCATGCGCGACCACGCCCTGGGTGCGCTCCAGCGCCTCGTTGATCAGCGCCAGCTCGATGTTGGCCATGTGCCCGCGCAGGTCCAGGCCGCTTTCCGGCAGCGTCGCTGCAGCCGGGGCCGCCGCATCGGCGTCCGCGCCGCCGGTCTTGCCGCCGGCGTGCAGGTCCACCACGTTGGGCACCCGCCGCGGATCGGCCGCGATCGGCGCCGGCGGCGCCGACACGTCGATGGATGAGGCGAAGTCGCCGCGGTAGCGGGCCGGCAGGTCCTGCACCCGCACCAGGCCGCCCGGATGCAGCACCGCCAGGCGTTCGACCAGGTTGGTCAGTTCGCGTACGTTGCCCGGCCACTCGTAGCTGCGCAGCGCCTGCAGCGCCTCTTCGGAGAAGCGCACTTCGCCGCGCCCGGTCCGCGCCAGCTGCGCGGCGATGGTGTGGACCAGCGCCGGCAGGTCGTCGCTGCGTTCGCGCAGCGCCGGCATCTCGATCGGGAACACGTTGAGCCGGTAGAACAGGTCCTCGCGGAACTGGTTGCCGGCGATGCGTTCTTCCAGGTTGCGGTGGGTGGCGGCGATCACCCGCACGTTGCAGCGGATGGTGACGTTGCCGCCGACCCGCTCGAAGCTGCGCTCCTGCAGCACCCGCAACAGCTTCACCTGCATCGGCAGGCTCATGTCGCCGATTTCGTCGAGCAGCAGGGTGCCGCCTTCGGCCATCTCGAAACGGCCCTTGCGCGCGCTCAGCGCACCGGTGAACGAGCCCTTCTCGTGGCCGAACAGCTCGCTCTCCAGCAGGTCCGGCGGAATCGCGCCGCAGTTGATCGCCACGAACGGGCCATCGCGGCGCGGCGACTGCTGGTGGATCGCGCGCGCCACCACTTCCTTGCCGGTGCCGGACTCGCCCAGCACCAGCACGGTGGTGTCGAAGGCCGCAACCTGGTCGATCAGCCGGCGCAGTCGGGTCACCGCCGCGCTGGTGCCGGTCGGGCCGTTGTCCTGCGCGGCGCCGGCCTGGTGCTCGGCGTCCAGCCGCTTGAGGCTGGCGCGGCGCAGGAGGGTTTCCAGTTGCGCGTGGCGCAGCGGCGCTTCCAGCTGCCAGACGTTGGCTTCGTGCAGGCCATGGCGCTGCGCGAAGGCCTGCGCGTCGCCGTTGAGCAGCAGCACCGGCGGCGGCAGCGAACTGCGCGCCACCCAGCCGAAGAAGGCATCGGCCTGGTCCTGGTCGTCCAGTCCGCCGACCAGGATCGCCATCCATTCGGTCTGCCGGTGCCGGCCGGGCTGGACGTCGGCCACGTCGGTCACCCAACGCGGGTTGAGGTCCATGAATTCGAGCAGGCTCACGGTCCGCTCGGCGCGCACCGCGTCGTCGTCGATCACCAGGATCCGCGATTCGCTCATGCCGGCACTCCTTCCGTGCGAAGTCCCTCCAGGATCGGCATCACTTCCTGGATGTAGGACAGCTTGCTGACGAAGTTGTCGGCACCGGCGCGCATGGCGTGCTCGCGGTGCTCGGCGTCGTCGAAATGGCTGGCGATCACGATGTAGGGCGCCTGGTCCTGGGTCTTGATCAGGCGGGTGGCCTGCAGGCCGCCCATCTCGGGCATGGCCAGATCCATCAGCACCACCTGCGGGCGCAGCGACTCGGAGCGCTCGATGGCTTCCAGGCCATTGGCGGCGCTGCCGATCACTTCCATCCAGTCGAGCTTGCGGAAGTGGCGCATGGCGGCATTGATGAAACCTTCGTGGTCGTCGACCAGAAGCACGGACAGTTTGTTCATATGCGTCGTTTTTCCTTAGCCCGCACGGGCCAGCAGCGTTTTGCTGCCGCGGCGGCGTTCGCGTGCGGGAGCGATGTCCAATTGTTCACGATACTTGGCGACTGTGCGCCTTGCCACGTTTACGCCCTGTCGCGACAGCAGTCCGGCGATGGCCTCGTCGGCCAGCGGCCGCCCGGCAGGCTCGGATTCGATCAGGCGCCGCACCATCGCGCGCACGGCCTGCCCGGAGACCGCCGCGCCCTCCAGGCGCACGGCGAAGAAGTGCTTGAGTTCGAAGGTGCCGCGCGGGGTCTGCAGGTACTTGCCGGTGGTGATGCGCGACACGGTGGATTCGTGCATGCCGATCGCATCGGCCACTTCCTTCAGGGTCAGCGGCGCCATCGCTTCCTCGCCCTTGACCAGGAACGCGGCCTGGCGCTCGACGATGGCGCGGGTGGTGCGCAGCAGGGTCTCGTAGCGCATCGACAGGCCGCGGGTCAGCCAGCGCGCTTCCTGCAGCATTTCGCGCAACGGCTGCGCGGCGTCGCCGGCTTCGGCCAGGGCGCGCTCGTGCATCGGGTTGACGGTGACGCGGTGGGTGGTGGCGGGGTTCAGCGCCACCCGCCAGGTGCCGTCGGCGTGCCATGCCACCACGTCCGGCAGGACGTGGCCCAGGTCCTGCGGCTGCAGGCTGTCGCCGGGGCGGGGCTGCAGCGACAGGATCAGCCGCACCGCCTCGCGCACGTCGTCGGTCTCGGCGTCGAGCTGACGGCCCAGCAGGGCGTAGTCATGGCTGGCGAGCAGGTCGAGGTCGCCGGCGAGGATGCGCGCGGCCAGGTGGCGGCCGGGCACGCGGCCGGGCAGGTCGCTCAGCTGCGCCTGCAGGCACTCGCGCAGGTCGCAGGCGCCCAGGCCACCTGGGTCGCCATGCAGCAGGCGCTGGCGCACCGCTTCGGCCTGCGCCACCGACAGGCCCAGCCGGGCGCTGCCCAGTTGCTGCAAGGTGTCGAGCGGACCGTCCAGATAGCCGGCATCGTCGCAGTGCTCCAGCCAGAACGCGGCCGCCTCCAAGTCTGCTGCCGGCAGTTCCAGGGCCAGCCGCTGCAGCACGCGCAGGTGCGGATCGGTGGACTCGCCGGCGGCGATGCGCTGCATGCGGTCGTCTTCGCCGTCGTTCCAGCCGCCGGCCGGGATGTCCCACATCGACGATTCGGGAAGTTCGTCGAATGCCGCGGTTTCCAGCGCCGCATCCTCGTGCTTCACCACCGGCTCGATCGCGCCCTCGGCCTCTTCCAGCTCGAGCAATGGATTGGTCTCCAGTGCGCGGCGGATTTCCAGTTCCAGTTGCATGCCGTCCAGCTGCAGCAGTCGAATCGACTGCAGCAGTTGCGGAGTCAGATGCAGTTGCTGGCCCAGTTGGGCGGAAACGGTCGGCTTCATGCGGACTTCCTCGGTTCGGCGCCAACCCTCTGGCGCCCGTGGAACGCATAGTGCTTGTCGCCCGACGGTAACAGAATCGGGGGGTTCCTGAGTAGAGTAGTCAAATTCCCGACAGGGTGTCAGGAATTTCCCGACATCTGCGTCGTGGGCGCCGGACAGTCGACGGCGGATTGCCTGATGCGGCGGGGTTCGGCGGGATCGTCACGCCTGCTGACCGGTTAAGGCAAGCGCTATGCCAATGTCCCGTGTCGGGATGCCGTCCCCAGTTCAGCTCAGCTCGCCCTGGTGGCGTGCGGCCAGCAGGACCAGATCGTTGGCGCGGCGGCAGCCCAGCGACTCCATCATCCGCGCGCGGTGGGTCTCGACGGTCTTGACGCTGATGCCCAGGTCCGAGGCGATTTCCTTGTTGCTCTGGCCCCGGCCGATCTGGCGCAGGATCTCGCGCTGCCGCGGCGACAGCGCGGCGATGCCCACCGGGCGCTCGCGGCCGAGCATCGGCGCGATCATCTTGGAGGAGATCTGCGGACTCAGGAACACCTGGTTGGCGCTGGCCGCGCGCAGCGCCAGTTCCAGTTCCAGCGGCGCGGCGTCCTTGACCACGAAGCCGGTGGCGCCGCGGTCCAGCGCATCGCGCACATGCACAGGGTCGTCGTGCATCGACATCATCACCACCCGGGTCTTGGGCGAGCTGTGCAGCACGTCGGTGAGCGCGTCCAGGCCGCTGCGCCCCGGCAGGGACAGGTCCATCAGCACCAGGTCGGGGCGGTGCAGGGTGGTCAGGTCCACCGCCTGCTGGGCGTTGCTGGCCTCGGCGACCACGTCCACGTCCGCAAACGTCTGCAGCAGCCGGCTCAGGCCGGCGCGTACCAGGGTGTGATCGTCGACGATGATGACTCGCACGGTGCAGGTCCTTCTATTCAGATCCGCACCTTAGCCGAGCCGCTCGCCGCCGCCAACCTCGTCGCGGCGGCCGGTGCCCGCGGGGCGGGCTCAGCGCGCCCGCCGGCTGTCGGCGATCTGCCGGCGGTGCAGCCGGAACAGGTGGCGTTCCAGGGCCTCTTCCAGGCCCGGCGGCTGTGTCTCGAACCGTAGCCAAAGTTGCACGACCCCGGCCGTGGTGGCCTCGGCCAGCACCCGCACCGGCAGTTCCAGGTGGTCCGGCAGCCAGTCCGAGGGCTGCAGGCGCAGCAGGCCGGCGGCGCCGGGCGCGGCGCCCGAGCGCGCGCCCAGGTCCAACCGCACGCCCCGGCGCGACCAGCACAGCGGCCGCAACGGCAGGGCATCCTCGTGCTGGCGGGCCAACCGGCCCAGCAGCACCAGCATCAGGTCGAGCTTGGCCTCCATCCGTTGCGTCTGCGCGGTGGCGTCGCTGCGGTCGTCGCTGCCGTCTTCGCCGCGCAGATCCTCGATCTGCGCCAGGCTGCGCAACAGCGTCTCGCCGGCAGCCAGCCGGCCGGCACCGTTGCCCAGGCGGAAGTCCGCCGGTAGCGCCAGCGCGCAACTGAGGGTGTCGTGGAAAAGTTCGGCGTCGGCCGGATGCTGCGCCGCGCCGTCCGGGCCGGCGTTCATCCCAGCAGTCCGGCCTGCGAATAGCTCCGCGCGGCATGGCTGGACTGGCGGCTGGCGCGCAGCCAGGCCGCGGCGTGGTCGCGCTCCATGCGCATCTGCGCGGTCACCGCCTGCTGCAGGGCGAGCAGTGGCTTCAGCGCCTCGCGCGAGCGGTCGGCGCCGTCCTGCTGCAGATACGCCTGCAGGCGCCGTGCGTGGTCGGTGACCATGGCCTGGGCCAGCGCGTAATCCTCACCGCGCAGGATCTCGCGCAGTTCGTGCAGGTCGTTGTGCAGGTCGGCGAGCGCGATGCTCACGACGCGTTCGCCGTGGCCAGTTCGCGCTGCTGCGCGGGAATGGCGGCCCAGGCGGCGTCGATCTCGCTGAGCAGTTCCAGTGCCTCGGTCAGCGCCGCATCGTCGTTGTGCAGGTTGGCTTCGGTCAGCCGGTGCATCACGTAGTCGTACAGCGCCGACAGGTTGCCGGCGATCTCGCCGCCGGCCTCGTGGTCGAGCGAGCCGTTGAGATGGCCGACGATGGCGCAGGCCTCGCCGATCGCCTTGCCTTTGCGCGCCTGGTCGCCCTGCGCGAGGCAGGCCTGGGCCTGGCGGATGCGCTGGCAGGCACCGGCGAACAGCATGGCGACCAGCTTGTGCGGATCGGCATCGGTGACGCTGGTGGAAATGCCCATCTTGCGATATTGCTCAGCGTACTGGCGGCTGGAACCGTACATGGAAAACTCCTCGGGTGGATCGGCTGGCCTCCGCGCCGTGCCGATGAGCGGCGACGCTGTGGGCGGTTGCTGCGGCCAATCCGTAATGACTGTCGATACTCTTCATATCGGCCGCGACGCGCTTCGACTTGAGCCGCGGCCGCGCGCGCGTCAGCTGAACTGCTTGGTCAAGCCATCGCTGACGGTCTGCATCTGCGTCACCAGCGTTTCCATCGCGGTGAAGCGGGCGGTGTACTGGTCGCTCAGCGTCTGCATGCGCGCGTCCAGATCGCTGAGCTGGTCGGTCAGGTCGGAGATGTGCTTGTTGAGCGAGTTGGTGCGCTGGGTCAGGGTGCCGTCGGTGCTGTCCAGGTTGCTCTTCAACAACGTGCTCATGCCGGTGCCGAAGCTGCCGTTGTTGCCCAGCAGGGTCTTGGCCGCGGACGGATCGCTGGCCGCCGCGGTGTCGAACTTGGCGCTGTCGAAACTCATCACCCCGTCCTTGTCGATGGTCACGCCCAGCGCCATCAGCCCGCTGACGTTGTCGCTGACCAGGCGGCGCAGCGACTGCTGCAGGCCGCGCACCATCGCATCGCCGGTCATCGCCGACGCCTTCTTGTTGGTGGCGTCGTAGGCGCTGGAGGACTTCAGCACGCTGTTGGCGGAGTTGTAGGCACTGACCAGGGCGGTCAGATTGGCCTTCAGCGGGGTGTTGTCGTTGGTGATGCTCAGGTTGAAGGTGCTGCCGGGGATGGCCTTGGTCAGGTTCAGCGCCACGCCGGGCACCAGGTCGGCGATGGTGTTGCTGCTGGAGGTGCGCGTGAAGCCGTCCACCTTCACCACCGCGTCGTCGGCGGCGATGGTCTGGGTCAGGCCGCCACTGCTGCCGGCAGGGTAGGTGAGGTTGGCCAGGCCGCCGTCGCCGCCGGAGGCGGTGATGGTCAGGGCGCCCTTGGTGCCCGAGTCCACCGCGTTGAGGACGAGATGGTCGCCATCGTCGGCGCTGACCACGCTGGCGGTGACGCCGGCGCCGTTGGCGGCCTTGTTGATGAGGGCGGCCACGTCGCTGAGCTTGCTGCCCGTATCGATGTTGACGTTGAGCGTGGTGCTGCCGTAAGCGATGGTCAGGGTGCCGCTGCCGACCACGGCGCCGCTGGCGTAGCCCGACGAGGTCAGCTTCTGCGACTGCGCCAGCTTCACAACTTCGATGCCGTACTTGCCGGCACTGGCGCTGGAGGTCACGGTGGCGGTGTAGCCGGCGCCGTCGTCCACGCTCGACTTGTAGGCACCGCTGTCGGCGCTGTCGGAGACCGTGCTCATGGCCGTCTGCAGGTTGGACAACGCGCTCTTGATCGTGCTCAGGGCCGACAACTGCGCGCTGGACGCGGTGCCGTCGCGGTTGATTCGGTCTTCCTGCGGCTGGCGTTCCTTCGCCACCAGCTTGGCGACGAAGGTGGGGATGTCCAGGCCTGAGCCGATCGACGTGGTGGACATGATCGCGTTCCTTGAGGTGGCGGGCGCGCGACGCGCCAGCGGCTGAGGGGAGTATCGGCGCGCGGGGGCGCTTCTTGAGCGCCGCCCGCGCGTCGCTGCGGCCCGCAATGCGATGCAAATCCTGTGCCGCTTCCGCCCGCGTCAAAAAAAAGACCCCTCCTTGCGGAGGGGTCTGGTGGCGCTTGCGTTGCGTTGGCGCTTAGCCCTGGAGCAGGCTCAGCACGCTCTGCGGGGCCTGCTTGGCCTGGGCGAGCATGGCGGTGCCGGCCTGCTGCAGGATCTGCGTGCGGGTCAGCTCGGCGGTTTCCTTGGCGTAGTCGGTATCGCGGATGCGGCTGCGCGAGGCCGACAGGTTCTCCGAGGTGGAGCTCAGGTTGGCGATGGTGGA
>NZ_JAGHWV010000030.1:0-12632 GCF_017746095.1 Xanthomonas sp. D-109 | reverse complement strand
GGCCTGGCGTGCGGCGGCAGCCGGGGCGGCCGCGGCGGGCATGGCCGAGGCGGCCAGCGCGGCCGGCTGGGTCAGCGGCCGTGCGGCGGGAGCGGCCGGCACGGCACTGCCGCGGCGTTCGCTGATCGCGGCCATCATCGCCATCGCCGGGCTGGCGGCGGCGCTGTCGCGACGTGCAGCACGCGGGGCGGCAGCGGCCGGTGCCTGCGCGGCGGCGGCGCGCGGCGCCTCGTCCGGGCGCACCGCATCCAGCGCCCGCTGCACCAGGGCCTCGTCGTAGTTGCTGGCGGCGACGATCTCGATGCCCTCATCGGTACGCCGATTGGACAGGATCACCGCATCCGGCCCGTGCTCGTCGCGCACCATCCGGAAGGCGGTGCGCATGTCGGGGGCGACAAAGCGTTTGATCTTCATGGGTGGGAGCCGGGAATGGTGGATGGGGAATGGGGAATGGATGCGTGATCGGTGCCGATACGTGGCGGGCCGCGGTGTCGTGTCTGGTTTTTCGTGATCGTGTTCATTGCTCTCTCCGCTGCCGGGGCAAGGGTGCGATTCCCCATTCCCTGTTCCCGATTCCCGTCATCTCAACTGATCGTGCCCACCAGCTTCAGCCGCTTGTCCTCCGGCACTTCGCTGTAGGACAGGACCGACAGCGCGGGGACGCTGTGGCGGACCAGGCGGGCGAGGGCGGCGCGGACCTGCGCCGGGACCAGCACCACTGCCGGTTCGTTGCGCGCCTCCTGCTTGCTCACGCAGTCCGCCAGACTTTGGTGCAAGCGTTCGGCCAGTCCGGGTTCCAGCGCCGCGCCGTTGCCCTGGGTAGAGTCCTGCAAGACACGTTCCAATTGCGGGGCCAGGGTGAACACCGGCAGTTCCGGGGCCATGCCGGCGATCTCCTGGACGATGAACCGGCCCAGGGCGTTGCGTACGGCGGCGGTGAGCGCGCCGGGTTCCTGACTCTGCGGGGCGTGCTCGACCAGGGCCTCGACGATCTTGCGCAGTTGCCGCACCGGGATCTTCTCGATCAGCAGGTTCTGCAGCACCCGCACCACCACCGACAGCGGCAGCGCCTTGGGGGTGAGGTCCTCGACCAGCTTGGGCGCGCTCTTGGCCAGGGTCGCCAGCAACTGCTGCACTTCCTCGTGGCCGAGCAGTTCCGGGGCGTGCTCGCGGATCAGGTGCGAGAGGTGGGTGGCGATCACCGTGGCCGGGTCGACCACGGTGTAGCCCATGGTCTCGGCCTGGGCGCGCAGGTGCGGCTGGATCCAGATCGCATCCAGGCCGAACGCCGGGTCCTTGCCGGGGATGCCGTCGATCTTGCCGAGCGCGCCGCCCGGGTCCAGCGCCAGTTCGCGGTCCGGGTGGATGTCGGCGGTGGCCACCGGCACGCCGTGTACCAGCAGACGATAGGCGTTGGCCGGCAGTTCCAGGTTGTCGCGGATGTGCACCGGCGGCACCAGGAAGCCGATGTCCTGGGTCAGCTTGCGGCGCACGCCCTTGATCCGCGCCATCAGTTCGCCGCCCTGGGCCTTGTCCACCAGCGGGATCAGCCGGTAGCCCACTTCCAGACCCAGCGGGTCGATCGGGCGCAGTTCGTCCCAGCCCAGTTCGGCATTGGCCTGGGCCGCGGCCGCGGCCTGCGGCGCCGCCTCGGCGGCGGCCGGGGCCGGCTGCAGGCTGCGCTTCCACATCTTCCAGGCCAGCACGCCCAGGATCAGCGCCAGCGTCAAGAAAGCGACGTTGGGCATGCCCGGGATCAGGCCGACCAGGCCCAGGATCGCCGCGGCCACCGCCAGCGCCTTATGCTGGCCGAACACCTGGCCCATCATCGAGGCGCCCATGTCCTGCGAGCGCGAGGCGCGGGTGACCAGCATCGCCACCGCCGAGGACACCAGCAGTGCCGGCAGCTGCGCGACCAGGCCATCGCCGATCGACAGCAGGGTGTAGGTGGAGGCGGCCTGCGCCACCGGCATGCCGTGCTGCAGGACGCCGACCGCCATGCCGCCGATCAGGTTGATGAACAGGATCAGGATGCCGGCGATGGCGTCGCCGCGGATGAACTTGCTGGCGCCGTCCATCGAGCCGTAGAAGTCCGCTTCCTCGCGCACTTCCTCGCGGCGGGCCTTGGCTTCCTCGCGGGTCAGCAGGCCGGCGTTGAGGTCGGCGTCGATCGCCATCTGCTTGCCGGGCATGGCGTCGAGGATGAAGCGCGCGGTCACTTCCGACACGCGCCCGGCGCCCTTGGTGATGACCACGAAGTTGATGATGGTCAGGATCGCGAACACCACGATGCCGACCGCATAGTTGCCGCCGATCACGAATTCGCCGAAGGCCTCGATCACCTTGCCGGCCGCGCCGTGGCCGCCCTGGCCGTTGATCAGGATCACGCGGGTGGAGGCCACGTTCAGCGCCAGGCGCAGCATCGTGGTCATCAGCAGCACGATCGGGAAGATGCTGAACTCCAGCGGCCGCTTCACGTACACCACCGCCAGCAGCACCATCAGCGAGATGGCGATGTTGAAGGTGAACAGGGCGTCCAGCACCGGGGCGGCCAGCGGCACCACCACCATCGCCAGCATCAGCAACACGATCACCGGGGCGCCGAGCCCGTGCTTGATCATGTCCATCACTTTGCGCGTGTTCATCTGCGCGGCAGGCTGGCTCATGGCTGGCTCCCCGGGGCGAATTCATCCACTTCCAACGGCGGCAACGGCGGCATCGGCCCGCTGCGCCAGGCGCGCAGCTGGTAGACGTACGAGAGGACCTGCGCCACCGCGGAATACAGTCTCACGGGAATTTCCTTGCCGAGTTGGCCTTCCCTATACAAGGCGCGTGCCAAAGGCGGCGCCGAGATCACCGCCACGCGGTGCTGCTCGCCGACCTCGCGGATGCGGAAGGCGATCTCGTCCACGCCCTTGGCGACCACGGTGGGGGCGCGCATGCGCCCGCTCTCGTACTTCAGCGCCACCGCGTAGTGGGTGGGGTTGACCACCACCACGTCGGCCTTGGGCACGGCTTCCATCATCCGCCGCTGCGACATCTGCATCTGCATCTGGCGGATGCGGCCCTTGACCTCGGGGCTGCCGTCGCTTTCCTTCATTTCCCGGCGCACTTCCTCCCGGGTCATCTTCAATTTGCGGATGTAGTTCCATTTCTGATAGGGCGCATCGATCGCCGCCAGCAGCGCCAGCGCGCCGGCGGTGTACAGCAGCAGCCGCAGGGTGAAGCCCAGGCCGTGGCCGATGGCCTGTTCCAGCGGCTGCAGCAGCAGGCCGCGCAGGAAGTCGGTGCTGCCCCACAGGCACAGCATCGCGGCGCCGCCGACGAAGCCCATGCGCAGGATCGACTTGAGCAGCTCGACGATGGTCTCGGCGCCGTACATGCGGCTGAGTCCGTTCATCGGGTTGAGCCGGTCGAACTTGGGGATCAGCGCCTGGCCGGAGAAGCGCAGGGTGCCCATCAGCACCGGCGCGGCGAAGCTGGCCGCCAGGCAGATGCCGACCAGCGGCAGCACCACCCAGAGCAGGTTCAGCAGCAAGTCGCCGAAATGGCCGAACATCGCCTCCGGATGCTCGCGCATCGACAGGTCCGGGCGCAGCGCCTGTTTCAGCCAGGCCACCGCCCCGGCGGTCATGGAGGTGGACAGGCCCATCAGGGCGAAGACGCCGGCGCTGAACACCGCGGCCGTCGCCAGTTCGCGCGAGTGCGGGATGTTGCCCTGTTCGCGGGCTTCGCGCAGGCGTTTGTCTGTTGGCTGTTCTGTGCGCTCTGCGCCTTCTTCGCTCTCGGACATCGGGGGTGCGCTCGGCCAGGATCGACCCTGCGCACTGCAAGGAACGTGCCGTTCCCGGGAAGGAGGCCGGGCGCCGCCGCGGCGCGTCGTCCGGTGTCAGCTAGGCCGGCTGCAGCTCCACCCGGTCGCGGCCCAGGCGCTTGGCCTGGTAGAGGGCGGCGTCGGCGCGCGCCAGCAACTGCTGCAGGGGTTCGCCGGGCCGGTACCAGGCCACGCCGATCGAGGCGGTGATCGCCAACTGCCGCTCGCCGATGCGCAGCGGCTGCCCGGCGATGATGGTGCGCAAGGCCTGCAGCCGGTCGCCGCAGCTCGTCGGCAACCCGGGCAGCACCGCCAGCAGTTCCTCGCCGCCGTAGCGGCCGACCAGGTCGGCGTCGCGCAGGTTGGCGCCCAGGCGCCGCGCCACCTCGATCAGCACCGCGTCGCCGACCAGATGGCCATGCTCGTCGTTGATCCGCTTGAAGTGGTCGAGGTCGATCATCGCCACGGCCAGCGACGTCTGTTCGGCGTCGCTGCGGCGCATCTGCGCGGCCAGCGCCTCGAGGATGCCGGCGCGGTTGAGCAGGCCGGTGAGCGCGTCGTGCGAGGCCTTCACCGCCAGCGCGGCGCGGGCGATCTCCAGTTCGCGCTTGTCGTGCTCCAGTTCCTCGGTGCGCCGCGCCACCAGGTCGGCCAGTTCGCGCTGGCGCTGGTGCAGGCGGCGTTCGCGCCACAGCAGCAGCGCCACCACCAGGCCGCCGCCGAGCAACAGATACAGCGCCAGCATCGGCTGGCTGCGCCACCACACCGGCGCCACCGAGAACGCCACCCGCAGCGGCGCCGAGGCGCTGCGCCGGTAGGCGTCCAGCAACTGCACCTCCAGCACGTAGTCGCCCGGTGCCAGCGGCGGTTGCTCGAATTCGAAGTTGGGCGTGTGCAGCCAGCGGGTATGCGCGCCCTCGAAGCGATAACGGAAGCTGATGCGGTTGCGTTCGTCGTACAGGTCCGGCGAGCCGACCGCGATATGCAGGGGGTCCTCGCTCCAGCGCAGGCGCGTGCCCGCGCCGACGGGCACGCCGCCGCGACTGAATTCCTTGAGCACCAGCCGCGGCGCCCGTGCCGGGAACAGCCGCGTCGGATCCAGCAGATGGGTGACGCCACGGCTGCTGCCCAGCCACACCGACCCATCGTGATCCTCCAGGAAGGCCGATTCGGACATGTCGTTCCAGAGCAGGCCCTGCGCCTGGGTCAGCCGCGCCCAGGCGCGTCCGTCATAGACGTCCACGCCCTGGTTGTGGCTGATCCAGATCCAGCCGTTGCGGGTGCGGCGCAGGCTGTAGATATACAGGCCGCTCAACTCCGCATCGGCCGGCGCCAGGCGCAGGGTGTCGCCGTCCAGCCGCCCTTGCCAGGCACCGGGACCGTACAGGCTGGCCCAGGCCTGGCCGTCGTCCAGGACCAGCAGCTTGCTGAGGGCCGGCTGCGCCGGCGCGCCGTCCGCGACCAGCCGGATCGGGGTCCAGGTGTCGCCGCGCAGGCGGAACAGCCCGGCGGCGCCGGTCACCAGCACGCTGCCGTCGTGGCGCTGCTGGATATCCGAATACTCGCCGCCGGGCAGCGTCGACAGCCGTTGCGGGACGGCGTCTGCAGTCGCCTGCGCCAGCAGGTAGACGCCGTCGTCGGTGAGGATCCAGACGCGGTCGCTCGCGTCCACGAACAGTTGCTTGGCGATCACCATCCGTTGGCGGACGACGCTGCGCAGCGGCGGATACGCACGCAGCAGCCGGCCCTGCGCGTCGTAGTGGCGCAGCAGGCCGACCGAACCGATGCTCCACAGCGTGCCGTCCGCGGCGCGGCGCAGGCCGATCATCTGCGTGCCGTTGTCGCTGGCCCAGTGCTGGAAGCGGCCGTCCTCGCGCAGCAGGTCGACACCCCCCTCGTTGCCGAGCAGCAGCTCGCCGCGCTGGGTACGCTGGATGCTCCAGGTGGGCGCCCGGCTGATGCCCTGCGACACATCCCAGTTCTCGATCCAGCCATAGCCGTTCCAGCGCAGCACGCCTTCGCCGTCCATGCTCAGCCACAGGTCGCCGGCCTGGTCGAAGCGCATGGCGACGACGTTGCCTTCGGGCAGGCCGTTGCGACGGTCGAAGGTGCGCCAGTGCCCATCTTCCCAGCGCGCCAGGCCCTGGTTGGTGCGCACCAGCACGCGGCCTTGCGGGTCGAGCAGGATCGGCGTGCGCCAGGTCACCAGGGTCGGCCCGTCCAGCCCAGGGGGTGTCTGCTCCTGGAAGCGCGTCGCGCCGGCCGGCAGCCGCATCACCTTGTTGCTGCCGACGACCCACAGGCTGCCGGCGCGGTCCCGCAACGCGTTGCGCCATAAGTCGGGCGGCAGGCCGTGGGCCTGGTCGTAGCGGGTGGCGCGGCCGTCGGCATCGATCCGGCACAAGGCCTTGGCACAGCCCAGCCACAGCGTGTCGTCGACGACGAACTGGTCGTGGATGTCGGCCAGTTCCGGTTGCCGCGCCAGCGTCGCCGCATCGAACAGAGGCCGCAGCTCCCATCCGCTGGCATCGGCCTTGCGCACCGCGCGCAGGAGGCGGCGGTCGTCCAGCACCACCGTGCCCCAGGCCGGGGCGGCCAGGCGCGGACGATTCAGCTTTCGATGCGACGGCAGGCCGTTTTGTTCCAGTGGGATCCACCGCACCGGCGCGCCGTCGTCCACGTAGATCGCGTCGAAGGTGGCCACCCACAGCCGCCGCTCGGCATCCTCGGCGGCATCGGAGATGTAATGGCCACCGCGGCCCTGCAGCGTCACCTGCTGGAACTGGTCGCCGTCGAAGGCGTACAGCCCGCTTTCGCTGCAGACCAGCAGGCTGCCGTCGCGCCGCTGCAGCAGGCAGGTGCCGGCCAGGCCGAGCAGGCCCTGGTCCTGTGCGTAGTGCCGCAACGGGATGACCTGGGCCTGCGAGGACCCGATGCAGGTCAGGGTGGACAGCAACAGCCAGAGCGGCCAGCACAGGGATCGACCCATGAACATGCGCATACGACGCTCAGCCGCCGCCGCACCGCCGTGGTACACGGCGAGGGCAGGCACGAGCGGACGCTGGCGAGCGATAGGGCATGGCGTGCGGCGAGCGATGGGCGAAGGGACGGACCGCGGCGATCGGCGGTATCCGGGACGGTCGGCAGTGCCGCCGCCCATCCCGGCGCGCCAACGATAGCCTTCTGCCGGTATCGGCCGCGTTGTGGTGCAGCTTGAGTCGCGGCTATGCGGTCAGCGCGCGCGCGGCGTCGAAGGCGGTATCGAACAGGCGCTGCACCGGCGGCCCCATCTCGCCGACCAGCACCGCCAGCAGCGCCAGGCCCAGCACCACCGCCACCGGCAGGCCGAGCTGGATCGGGTTCAGCGACGGCGCCGCCTTGGCCAACGCGCCGAAGGCCAGATTCACCGCCATCATCGCCACCATCACCGGCAGCGCCAGGGTCACCGCCCCGCGCATGATGCTCATGAAGAAGTTCGGCGCGACCGAGGCCATGGCCTGCGCATCGGGCAGGGCGGTGCCGATCGGTAGCGCCTTGTAGCTGTCCACCAGCAGCGACACCACCGCCAGATGCCCGTTGGCGGTGAAGAACATCATGCCGAAGGCCAGGTAGAACCACTGGCCGATCACCGGCGAGTTGACCCCGCGCAGCGGATCGGCCATCTGCGCAAAGCCCAGGCCGGTGCTCTGCGAGACCAGTTCCCCGGCCATCGCCCCGGCCTCGAAGATCATCCGCAGCATGAAGCCCATGCTGGCCCCCACCGCCAGCTCCCGCGCCACGCTGAGCACCACCGCGGCATTGAACCCATCCCAATCCGGCACCGGCGGCAGGATCGGCGCCAGCGCGATGGCCAGCGTCCCGGCCAGGATCACCCGCACCCGCCCCGGCACCGCCTTGCTCCCCACCATCGGCATCACCGTCAACATCGCCCCGATCCGCAGCATCGTCCACAGCACCGCCCCGATCATCGCGAACGCCCGCGACCCATCGACGACCATTTGCGTGGCGGCATCCATCAGCCCGAGACCCCGGCAGACATCACGAAGGAACGACCAGCACCAATCGCGCAGCGCGAGCGGCTTGCAGCCGAGGACGGACCAGCGAGTCCGCGAACAACAACGTGCACCGCCCGACCGGCACCCAAGACAACGCCCCGATGGCCGCAGCTATCGCTTTTGCCGTTGCCGTTGCCGTTGCCGTTGCGGTTGTTTTTGCTGTTGTTTTGCTCTTGCTCCACCGGGTCCCCTCCGTAGCGGCGGAGCTGGCGGGTCAAACCCCCCGCAGGGGGGCGGCGCACAGGGATGTGCGCCGTTTTCGGCCGGGGCAGGATGCCCCGTCCGAAAATCCCGCTAGCGGAGCGGACCCGCGTAGCGGGCGCGAAGGCGGGGTGTGCTTTCTTTTGGTTACTTTTCTTTGCACAAGCAAAGAAAAGTGACTCGCCGCCAGGCGAAAGCTTTTGCTTTTCAACAAGGAAAGATTTCCCAGCAACAAGCAGGACGCGAAGCGCAGCCATGCGAGCTACCCAATCAAATGCGGAATACGCTGAAACAGCATCGTCGTGTACTCCACCAGATGCGCCAGCAACATGCTCCCCGTCGCGAACAACATCGCCGTCAACGCCACCACCTTCGCGATGAACGCAATGGTCGGCTCATTGAGCTGCGTCGCCGCCTGGAACACACCGATCACCACACCCACCGCCAACATCGCCAGCAACAACGGCCCCGCCACCCACAACACCGTGATCAACCCGCCACGCAACTCGGTCAACGCCAGCTCCGGACTCATGGCTCAGACCCCGTTGAAACTGGCGGCCAGCGTGCCGACCGTCAGCACCCAGCCATCGACCAGCACGAACAGCAGGATCTTGAACGGCGCCGAGATCAGCATCGGCGACATCATCATCATGCCCATCGACATCAGCACGCTGGCGACCACCAGATCGATGATCACGAACGGAATGAAGATCAGAAAGCCGATCTCGAACGCCGTCTTCAGTTCGCTGGTCACGAACGAGGCCACCAGCACCTGGAACGGCACCGCGTCCGGGCCGCTGTAGGTGCCGTTACCGGCCATGCCGGCGAAGGTCATCAGGTCGGTCTCGCGCACCTGCGCCAGCATGAACGCGCGCAGCGGCTGCGTGGTCAGCGTCCACGCGGTCTGGAAATCGATCTGGCCATTGAGATACGGGCTCATGCCCTGGCCCCAGGCCTTTTCCCACACCGGCATCATCACCAGCGCGGTCAGGAACAGCGCCAGGCCCATCAGCACCTGGTTGGACGGCGTCTGCCCGGTGCCCAGCGCCTGCCGCAGCAGGCCGAGCACGATGGTGATGCGGGTGAAGGCGGTCAGCACCAGCAGCAGCGACGGCAGCAGGGTGATGGCCGTCATCAGCAGCAGGGTCTGCAGCGGCAGGCTCACCGGCTGCGCGCCGATCTTGCCGACATTGACCTCCGGCAGCGAGGGCAGGGTGGGCGCGGCGTTCTGCGGGGCCTGCGCGGTCGGCGTGGTGGCCGGCGCCGGCTTGGCCTGCGCCCAGGCGAACGCGGGCAGCAGGCTCAGCGTCAACAGGATCAGCAGCAGGCGCAGGCGGCGGGCGTTGCGGTTCCAGAAAAACGGCATGGTCATTTGTCCTTGCGCAGCTTCTGCGCCAGAAGCTGGGCGAAATCGGGAAGCTGCTTGAACTGCTTGATCGAGGGCAGGGTCGGCGCGGGCGCCTGCGGCAGCGGCTCGGGCAGCTGATGCAAGGTGCGTACCCCGCCGGGCGACACGCCGAGCAGCAGTTGTTCGCCGTTGACCTCGACCACCACCACCCGCTCCTTGGCGCCGACCGCCAGGCTGGCGACCACGCGCAGGCCCTGTGCCGGGCGGAAGCCGCTGCCGGGCAGGCGCTTGAGCACCCAGGCCATGGCCAGGATCAGGCCCAGCACCAGCAGCAGCGCGAACACCGCACCGACCAGGCTGGGCGCCGACGGCGCCGCGCTGCCGACGCCCGCGCCGTGCTTGGCGGTGGTCTGCGCGGCGACGGCGAGCAGCAGGCTCACCGCAGTCTCCGGATGCGCTCGCTGGGGCTGACCACGTCGGTCAGGCGCACGCCGAAGCGGTCGTTGATGGTCACCACCTCGCCGTGCGCGATCAGGGTGCCGTTGACGTACACGTCCAGCGGTTCGCCGGCGCCGCGCTCCAGCTCCACCACCGAGCCCTGGTTGAGCTGCAGCAGGTTGCGGATCGGGATGCGGCTGCGGCCCACTTCCAGCGACAGGGTCACCGGCACGTCCAGGATCACGTCCAGGTTCAGGTCGTTGGACTCGGCCATGGCATCCGGCTGCAGGCTGTCGAACTGGGCCGGCGCCGGCTGGGTGGGATCGGTCTGGGTCATGGCAGGTCTTCCTGGAGAGCGGGGCGGCGGCGCGGCGCGCCGGGGGGATGGGTGGCGGTGATCTTCACCGCGTTCTGGCCGTGCGAGATGCCGAACTCACCGGTGAACACCGGGATGTTCTCCACGCACAGCGGCACCTGCTTGGGCAGGTCGATCGGCAGCACGTCGCCGATCTTCAGCCGGGTCAGCTCGCGCAGGCTCATCTGCTTCTGCGCCAGCACGCTGGAAATGGTCACCTCCGAGCCGAACAACTGCTCGCGCAGCATGATGTTCCAGCTCTCGTCGCGGTCCACGCGGTCGCTCTGGATGCCGGCGTCGAGCAGTTCGCGGATCGGCTCCAGCATCGAGTACGGCAGGGTCACGTGGATCTCGCCGCCGCCGCCTTCCAGCTCCACGTGGAAGCGGCTGACCACCACGTACTCGCGCGGGGTGACGATGTTGGCGAAGTGCGGGTTGACCTCGGAATTGAGGTACTCGAACTCCACCTCCATCACCGGCGCCCAGGCTTCGGCCAGGTCGGCGAAGGTCTGCTTGAGCATCAGCTGGATCACCCGCATCTCGGTGGGGGTGAACTCGCGGCCCTCGATGCGGGTGGGGTAGCGGCCGTCGCCGCCGAAGAAGTTGTCGACCACGGTGAACACCAGGGTCGGCTCGAACACGATCAGGCCGGTGCCGCGCAGCGGCTTGAACTTGATCAGGTTCAGGTTGCTCGGCACGTACAGCGAGTGCATGTAGTCGTTGAACTTGATCAGGTCGATGCCGCGCACCGACAGGTCGGCCGAGCGCCGGATCAGGTTGAACAGGCCGATCCGCCACAGGCGGGCGAAGCGCTCGTTGACCATCTCCAGGGTCGGCATGCGCCCACGGATGATCCGGTCCTGGCTGGAGAAGTCGTAGTTGCGCGCTTCGCCCGGCTCGGCCGGCGCCGGCTCGGTGTCCACCACGCCGGCGTCGACGCCATGCAGCAGGGCATCGATCTCGTCTTGGGAGAGCAGGTCGGTCATCGCGGCGGCGCCTTACTGGGTGACGAAGCTGGTGAACAGCAGTTCTTCCACGCACTTCTTGCCGGTCTCGGCGGTCATCAGCTTCTGCGCAGTGGCCAGCGCCTCGGCCTGCAGCTTCTTGCGGCCGTCGATGTTGGCGATGTCGGTCGCCTGCACCTGCGAGAACAGCATCAGCAGGTTGGCGCGGATCGCCGGGGCGTTCTCGGTGATCAGCTTCAGCTCTTCCGGGTCGCGGGTCATCAGCTGCACTTCGAGCTGCAGATAGTGCGGGCCGTCTTCCGCGCCACCGTTGAGGTTGACCACGAACGCCGGTTCCATCGGGAAGTACTGCGCCGGCTTGGGAATCTCGGCGGTCTTCGCCTCGGCCTTGGCGTGGCCGCCCTCGGGCTTCTTCAGGAAGAAGAACGCACCGGCACCGCCGCCGCCCAGCACCAGCACCGCCGCAACGACGATGATCAGCAGCTTCTTCTTCGACTTGCCGCCTTCCGGGGCGTCCTTGGCGTCTTTCTTGGATTTGTCGGCGGCTGACACAGAGCGGGCTCCTGAAGGGGGGTCTGCCCCTGAGGATGCAATCGCCGTGCCGAAACCGCGCGCCTGGCGCGCCGGGTGTTTGACGTTGGCGCCGCGCGCCATGCAGGCGCGGGCGAGACCGTTGCGGGACAAGGGGGTCCGGCGGGGGAAACGTTGCGGCCCCGACGCGCTCCCCCGAGACACGCCGGGGCCGCAGCCCCCTGCACCACACACATCGCCCCAGCCGGGGCGGCGGCTACGCCGCCAGGATCAGGCGTAGGCGTCGAGCAGGCCGCGCTGGCGCAGGACCACCGACGGAATCCCGACGCTGCCGGACAGGTCGTCGCCCAACTCGCTGCCGCCGAGGCTGCTGCCGCCCTGCGACGTGCCTTGCGTATTGGCCTGCTGTTGCTGCGGCTGCTGCTGGCCGACATCGGCCTGGCCGAGCTGGAAGCCGTGCTGGCCGAGCATGTCGCGCAGGCGTGGCAGGCTGTTCTCCAGCGCCTGGCGCACGTCGGCCTGGGCGCTGCTGAAGCTGGCGTTGACCTGGTCGCCGGTCATGTGCAGGCGCACCTCGACCGGGCCCAGCTCGGCCGGATTCAGCTTGATGTGGGCGTGGCCGATCTTCTGGTCGGCGAGCCAGCTGATGCGCGCGCCCAGTTCCTCGTCGAACTGGTTGCCGTGCAGGTTCGGGGTCGGCGTCGGCGAGCCGGTGAACGGCTGCGGATCGGTCAGCCGCGTGGTGGCGTGCAGCGGCGCCGCCGCCGCGGTCGGCACGATGGCGCTGGGGTCGGCGGCGGGTGCGGCGTCGCCGCTCTCGCCCGTCTTGCCACCGGCCGCGGCGGCGATGGCAGCCAGCGCCGCCAGCGGGGCCGCGGTGTCGCCGCCGCCGGCCTTGTCGGCCGATCCGGCCTGCGCCAGCAGC
>NZ_JAGHWV010000029.1:0-30852 GCF_017746095.1 Xanthomonas sp. D-109 | reverse complement strand
CCGCCGCGCCGCGTCCGGCGCCGGCCCCCACGGCCGCGCCCGGCGATGCGCTGGCGCCGGTGCGCGCCGGGCAGACCCTGTCGCAGATCGCCGGGCAACTGGCGCGCGGCAACGGTCATTCGCTGGACCAGACCATGGTCGCGCTGCTGCGCGCCAATCCGGACGCCTTCATCCGCGGCAATCTCAACCTGCTCAAGCAGGGCGCGGTGCTGCGCACCCCGCGCGAGGAGGACCTGGCCAGCCTGGATGCCGCCGCGGCCGAGGCGGTGGTGCGCGAGCAGGCGGCGCAATGGCGCCAGGCGCGCGCGCCGGTGCCGCAGCCGGCCCAGGCGCAGCAGGACGCGCCGACGGCGCAGGCCGCACCCAGGCCGGCTGCTGCGGCGCCGGCGGCCGCGTCCGGCGCGCGCCTGGAAATCGCGCCGGCGGTGCCGGCGACGCGCCGCGAGGCGGGAACCAAGTCCGGCACCGGTGCCGGCGACGAAGGAGACATGGTGGCGACCCAACAATTGCAGCAGGCGCGCGAAGACCTCGCGGCACGCGATGCCGAGGTCCAGGAACTGCGCTCGCGGGTGGAACAGCTCGAAAAGCTCAAGGCCCAGCAGCAGCAACTGATCGCGCTGAAGGACAGCGACCTGGCCGCGGCGCAGAAGCGCCTGGCCCAGTCTGGGCAGGCGCCGGCGGCGGCCACGCCCGCGCAAGCGCCGGCCAATGACGGGTTCCCGCTGTGGCTGTGGGGCGGGCTGAGCCTGCTGGTGCTGGGTCTCGGTGCCTGGCTGCTGTCGCGCCGGCGCAAGCCTTCGCCGCTGCCGCCGCTGCCGCGCGACGACGACGCCGCGCTGGCGGCGAGCGCCGCGGTGCCGGTGGTGGCGCACCGCGATGTCGATGCGCCGGAACTGCCGCCGCTGGAATCGGCCGAGCCGCTGGTCGAGGAGGAGTCGGTCGCCCGCGACCACGAGGCGCTGGAGGACTGGGAGCGCGCCGACCATCTCGACCACGCTGCCGCCGATCACGCCGATCACGCCGATCACGCCGATCACCACACCGCACTCGACGACGACGCCTTCGAGCGCGTGCTGGCGCAGCAGTCGCTGCGCCAGGCGCCGGCCGATGCGCCGCTGTCCGCGGACAACGACGACGTCCATTCCGCCGACGTGTCCGACGCCCATCCGGAGGTCGTCCCGGCCGCCGAGTCCGCGGCCGAGGCGGCCTGGCGGCCGCCGTCGCCGGTGGTCGCAGTGCCGACCAGCGACGCCGGTGCCGACAGCGATGCTGGCGGCGGCCGGCAGGAGCCGACCTGGCACCAGCCTGCTGCGCCGGCACCGGCACCGGCCGAAGCACCGTCGCCGTATCCACCGGCGGGCCGCGAGCGGCTGGAACTGGCGGTGGCCTACATGGATCTGGGCGACAACGAAACCGCACGCACCTTGCTGACCGAGGTCGCGGCCAGCGGCGACCCGGCCGCACGCGCCGAGGCGCTGCAATTGCTGGGGCGGCTGGACTGATGGCAGCAGGCGGCGCGCGGCGCGCTCGCCGCGGCCGTCCGGCCTGGAGCGGGACGGCCCTGCGGCAACGTGTCCCCGGGCGGCGGGCGCACGCCGAAGGCGCGTTCCCGGCCTGGCAGATGCGGTGCGGCGGCGTTGCAGGCGCCCCGCGCTGGTCCACGCACGCGTCGGCCGCAGCGCGCGCCGACGCCGATGCCGCACTGCAATGGAGGTCGCCATGCGCTACGCGCTAGGCGTGGAGTACGACGGCAGCGAGTTCCAGGGCTGGCAGCAGCTCGGCGAGAGCGGCTGCCCCAGCGTGCAGGCGACGCTGCAGGCGGCGCTGTCGTCGGTGGCCGACGCCCCGGTGAGCGTGGTCTGCGCCGGCCGCACCGATGCCGGCGTGCACGGCGAGTGCCAGGTGGTGCATTTCGATTGCGACGCGCCGCGCCCGGCGCGCGGCTGGATGCTGGGCGCCACCGCGCGGCTGCCGCCCTCGGTGTGCGTGCGCTGGTGCGTGCCGGTGGCAGACGACTTCCATGCGCGCTTCTCCGCGCGCGCGCGCCGCTACCGCTACCGCCTGCTCAACCGCCAGGTGCGCCCGGCGCTGTACCGGCAGACCCTGAGCTGGGAGCGGCGGCCGCTGCAGGCCGAGGCCATGCACGCGGCGGCGCAGGCGCTGCTGGGCGAGCAGGACTTCAGTGCCTTCCGCAGCGTGCAGTGCCAGGCGCTGCACGCGCGCCGCGAGCTGCAGTCGATCGCGGTCAGCCGCAGCGGCGAGGTGGTCGAGATCCAGGTCCAGGCCAATGCATTCCTTCATCACATGGTGCGCAATATCGTTGGTTCCCTTGTCATGGTGGGAACGGGCGAAAAGCCGGTGTCCTGGATTGGCGAACTGCTCGCGGGACGCGACCGCCGCGTCGCCGGTCCGACGGCGCCGCCGCAGGGCCTGGTGTTCGTCGGTCCGCTCTATCCCGCCCATTGGACGCTTCCGGACGAGGTCACGCTATGAATCGCACGCTGTATCGCACCCGCATCAAGTTCTGCGGCATGACCCGCGCCGGCGACATCCGCCTGGCAGGCGAGTTGGGCGTGGACTCGATCGGGTTCGTGTTCGCCCACGGCAGTCCGCGGCGCGTGGCGCCGGCCGAGGCGCGGGCGATGCGCCAGGCCGCCGCGCCGATGGTGGACGTGGTGGCGCTGTTCCGCGACAACCCCAAGGACGAGGTGCGCGAGGTACTGCGCACGGTGCGTCCGACCCTGCTGCAGTTCCATGGCGACGAGGACGACGGCTTCTGCCGCAGCTTCAACCTGCCGTACCTGAAGGCGGTGCCGATGGGCGGCGGCGAGGTGAATGCGCGCACCCTGCAGTTGCAGTATCCGAACGCGGCCGGCTTCCTGTTCGACAGCCATGCCCCTGGCGAAAGCGGCGGCTCGGGCAAGACCTTCGATTGGTCGCGGCTGCCGACCGGCCTGCACCGGCCGTTCCTGCTCGCCGGCGGCATCAATGGCGACAACGTGTTCGACGCGATCATCGGCACCCTGCCGTGGGGCGTGGACGTGTCCAGCGGCATCGAGAGCCAGCCCGGGATCAAGGACGGGCACAAGATGCGCAAGTTCGTCGAGGAAGTGCGCCGCGCCGACTGCCACGAGTTGAACACCAACTGCTGAGCGCGATGCGGCGCCAGCGCCGGCGTCGCCGCGGTCAGCGCTGCAGTTCCTGCGTCAGCCACTGCGCCAGTGCGTCGACTCGCGAATCCTGGACGTCGCGGCGCGTGCACAGCGCCCATTGCCCGCCGGTGTCGACGAAGCCCCAGGGCGCCAGCAGCCGGCCATTGGCCAGGTCGTCGGCGACCAGCGGCTGCGGCGCGATCGCCACGCCGATCCCGGCCAGCGCCGCCTCCAGCAGGTAGTACAGGTGTTCGAAGCCGGTGCCGTAGCGCAACTGCGCCGGCGCCAGCCCCTGCGCCTCGGCCCAGGCCGGCCAGGCCTGCGGGCGCGACACCGTATGCAGCAGCGGCATCCCCTGCAGCGCCGCCGGCGCGGCCGCAGCCAGGGCCGAGGCCTGCGGCAGGGCAGGGCTGAGCACCGGGCCGATCCGCTCCGGCGCCAGCACGCGGACCTGCCAGTCCGCCGGCCACGGCGCCTGGCCCAGCAGCAGCGCCGCATCCAGGCCGTCCAGGTCGGCGGCGAAGTCGCCCTCGTGCGCGGACAGGTGCAGGGTCAGCGCCGGCAGGTCGCGCTGCAGCGCCTGCAGCCGCGGGATCATCCAGCGGGCGAGGATGCTGCCGGGGCAGCCCAGCACCAGCGCAGCCGGGCGCACGGGGCGGCGCAACTCGGCCACTGCTTCGTGCAACTGCGCAAACGCCGCGCCGGCCGCCTCGCACAGGCGCGTGCCGGCCGCGGTCGGGCGGATGCCGCGGCCGTCGCGCTGCAGCAGCGTAAATCCCAGTTCCTGCTCCAGCAGCCGCACCTGGCGGCTGACCGCGCCGTGGGTCACGTGCAGTTCCGCCGCCGCAGCGCCGACGCTGCGCAGCCGCGCGGCGGCCTCGAACGCGCGCAGGGCGTTGAGCGAGGGCAGGCGGCGCAGGTTGGTCATGTGAGTTTTCCTGACGGGTTGTGTCAGACTTTATCGGTTTTTGTGCGCCGACGTGTGCGCTAAAGTGCAGGCCTTTCCTGTTGCCCCCGGTTGCGCCATGTCCTCTGTTCCCGTCAGCGACTTCCACGCTTATCCCGACGCCGCCGGCCACTTCGGTCGCTACGGCGGCCGTTTTGTCGCCGAGACCCTGATCGGCCCGCTGCAGGAGCTGGCCGCCGCCTACGACGCCGCGCGCCAGGATCCGGCCTTCATCGCCGCCTACGACAAGGACCTGGCCCATTACGTCGGCCGGCCCAGCCCGATCTACCACGCCGAGCGGCTCAGCCGCGAAGTCGGCGGCGCGCAGATCCTGCTCAAGCGCGAGGACCTGAACCACACCGGCGCGCACAAGATCAACAACACCATCGGCCAGGCGCTGCTGGCCAGCCGCATGGGCAAGACCCGCATCATCGCCGAGACCGGCGCCGGCCAGCACGGCGTCGCCAGCGCCACCGTGGCCGCGCGGCTGGGCCTGGAGTGCGTGGTGTACATGGGCGCCACCGACATCGAGCGGCAGAAGATCAACGTCTACCGGATGAAGCTGCTCGGCGCCACGGTGGTGCCGGTGCATTCCGGTTCGGCGACGCTCAAGGACGCGCTCAACGAGGCGATGCGCGACTGGGTGACCAACGTGCAGGACACCTTCTACATCATCGGCACCGTCGCCGGCCCCGATCCGTATCCGCGGATGGTGCGCGACTTCAACGCCATCGTCGGCCGCGAGGCGCGCGCGCAGATGCTGGCCGACTACGGCCGCCTGCCGGACGCGATCAGCGCCTGCGTCGGCGGCGGCAGCAACGCCATCGGCCTGTTCCATGCCTTCCTCAACGACGCCTCGGTGAAGATCTACGGTGCCGAGGCCGCCGGCGACGGCATCGGCAGCGGCCGCCACGCCGCCTCGATCGCCGCCGGTCGCCCGGGCGTGCTGCACGGCAACCGCACCTACGTGATCTGCGACGACGACGGGCAGATCGTCGAAACCCATTCGGTGTCCGCCGGCCTGGACTACCCGGGCGTGGGCCCGGAGCACGCGTTCCTGGCCGACAGCGGCCGCGCCACCTACCAGGGCATCACCGACGACGAGGCGCTGGCCGCGTTCCACCTGCTGGCGCATACCGAGGGCATCCTCGCCGCGCTGGAGTCCAGCCACGCCGTGGCGCAATCGATCAAGCTTGCGCGCGAACTGCCCAAGGACGCGCTGGTGCTGTGCAACCTGTCCGGCCGCGGCGACAAGGACGTGCACACCATCGCCGCGCGCGAGGGGCTGACGCTGTAACGCTTTGCCCTTCTCCTTCGGGAGAAGGTGGCGCGGAGCGCCGGATGAGGGTGCGGGCGCAGCCCTGTACTCAAATTCCGCACCGCTTCGCCTCTTACCCTCACCCCAACCCCTCTCCCGGCGGGAGAGGGGCGCATAGGTCCCCCATGAACCGCCTCGCCGATACCTTTGCCCGACTCGATGCCCAGCGCCGCAAGGCCCTGATCCCCTTCCTCACCGCCGGCGATCCGTCGCTGGAGGCGACCGTGCCGGCGATGCATGCGCTGGTCGAGGCCGGTGCCGACGTGATCGAGCTGGGCGTGCCGTTCTCCGACCCGATGGCCGATGGCCCGACCATCCAGCGCAGTTCCGAGCGTGCGCTGGCGCGTGGCGCCGGCCTGCGTTACGTGCTGGAGACGGTCAGCGCATTCCGTCGCGACGACGCCACCACCCCGGTGGTGCTGATGGGCTACCTCAACCCGGTGGAGATCCACGGCACCGCGCGCTTCGCCGAGGAGGCGGTGGCGGCCGGCGTGGACGGCGTGCTGCTGGTCGACCTGCCGCCGGAGGAGTCGGCCGAGACCCTGACGATCTTCGCCGACGCCGGGCTGGACCTGATCGTGCTGGCCTCGCCGACCACCAGCGACGCGCGCATCGACCTGTTGTGCGAGGCGGCGCGTGGCTACCTGTACTACGTCAGCTTCGCCGGCGTCACCGGCGCCGACCGGCTGGATACCCGCGCCGCCGGCGATCGCCTGCGCCAGCTGCGCGCGCGCTGCCGGGTGCCGGTGGTGGCCGGCTTCGGCATCAAGGACGCCGCCAGCGCCAAGGCCATGGCCACCGATGCCGACGGCGTGGTGGTGGGCAGCGCGTTGGTCGCGGCGCTGGCCGAGGCAGCCAGCCCGCAGGCCGCGCGCGAGGCGGCCCTGGCGTTCCTGGTGCCGCTGCGGCAGGCGCTGGACGCGGGCTGAGCCACGCCCGGTGTGTTTGCGAACGCCCGCCTTGCGCGGGCGTTCGCGTTTGCCGCAATGCCGCATTCGCTGTGCTTGCGGATCATGCGGCACCTGCATCGCTGGTCGGACGGCACGTGCCGTCCGTGACCCCGCTTTGATTGTTGGCGATGCCGGATGGCGACGATGCCGCATGTCCCGCGTTGCGCGGCCGCAGCAAGCGCCCTGGCGGCGGCCGCGCGGTACCGGCCGGCCTGGCCGCTCCATGCGCCACCGTCTGCAGGCCACCGGGGGACCGAGTTAGACTGTCGCCCCTCTGCGGCTCTCGCGGCCGCCCAATGGATCGTCACATCGCATGAGTTGGCTCAGCAAATTGATGCCTTCGGGCATCCGCACCGACAGCACGCCCAGCAAGAAGCGCAGCGTTCCCGAAGGCTTGTGGGAGAAGTGCCCCAACTGCAGCGCCGTGCTGTACCGGCCGGAGCTGGAGGAGAACCTGGAGGTGTGCCCGAAGTGCGGCCACCACATGGCGATCCGCGCGCGCGCGCGCCTGGCCGCGCTGTTCGACGCCGACACCGCGCCGACCGAGATCGGCGCGCGCCTGGGCCCGACCGACGCGCTCAAGTTCAAGGACCAGAAGAAGTACGGCGAGCGCATCAAGGCCTCGCAGAAGAGCACCGGCGAATACGACGCGCTGGTGGCGATGCAGGGCCTGCTCAAGGGCCAGCCGCTGGTCGCGGCCTCGTTCGATTTCGCCTTCATGGGCGGCTCGATGGGCTCGGTGGTCGGCGAGCGGTTCGCCCTGGCCGCCGAGACCGCGCTGAAGATCGGCGCGCCGTTCGTGTGCTTCTCCGCCAGCGGCGGCGCGCGCATGCAGGAAGGTCTGTTCTCGCTGATGCAGATGGCCAAGACCTCGGCCGCGCTCGGCCGCCTGCGCGAGGCTGGCCTGCCGTACGTGTCGGTGCTGACCCATCCCACCACCGGCGGCGTGTCGGCCAGCTTCGCCATGCTCGGCGACATCAACATCGCCGAGCCGTACGCGCTGATCGGTTTCGCCGGCCCGCGCGTGATCGAGCAGACCGTGCGCGAGACCCTGCCGGAGGGCTTCCAGCGTTCGGAGTTCCTGCTGGAACACGGCGCCATCGACCAGATCTGCGACCGCCGCGAACTGCGCGATCGTCTCTCCGAACTGCTCGCGCTGATGATGCGGCAGCCGGCACCGGCGAAGAGCGAGGCGGCATGAGGGCCGGGAATCGGGAATCGGGAATGGGGAATCGTGGTGTCGCGCGTGCGTTGCGTTGCGCGGCAAGCCCGTGTTTGTCGCGATCCCTCGACGTCTCCGGCTGTTCCCGATTCCCGATTCTCCATTCCCGATTCCCCAGCGCATGAGCCAACGCAAATACTTCGGCACCGACGGCATCCGTGGCCGGGTCGGGCAGGGGGCGATTTCCGCCGATTTCGTGATGCGCCTGGGCAACGCGCTGGGCCGCGTGCTGGTCGCCGGCGGCACCGCGCGGCCGACCGTGGTGATCGGCAAGGACACGCGCATCTCCGGCTACATGTTCGAGTCGGCGCTGGAGGCGGGGCTGGTCGCGGCCGGCGCCAACGTGCAGTTGCTCGGGCCGATGCCGACCCCGGCGGTGGCGTTCCTCACCCGCACCCTCGGTGCCGATGCCGGCATCGTGATCAGCGCCTCGCACAATCCGCACTACGACAACGGCATCAAGTTCTTTTCCGCCCACGGCGAGAAGCTCGACGACGCCACCGAGCAGGCGATCGAGGCTGCGCTGGACGCGCCGTTCGCCACGGTCGAGTCCGAGCGGCTGGGCAAGGCGATGCGCGCGCGCGAGGCGATCGGCCGCTACATCGAGTTCTGCAAGGCCAGTGTGCCGCGCGGCTTCGACCTGCGCGGGCTGAAGCTGGTGCTGGACTGCGCGCACGGCGCGACCTACCACATCGCGCCGCTGCTGTTCCGCGAACTGGGCGCGGAGGTGATCGCGATCGGCGCGGCGCCGGACGGGCTCAACATCAATGCCGGCGTCGGCTCGATGCACATCGACAACCTCGCCGCCAACGTGCGCGAGCACGGCGCGCACCTGGGCATCGCCTTCGACGGCGACGGCGACCGCGTGCTGATGGCCGACGACCAGGGCAACCCGGTCGACGGCGACGGCCTGCTGTACGTGCTGGCCTGCGGCTGGCAGGCCAGCGGGCGCCTGCACGGGCCGGTGGTCGGCACGTTGATGACCAACTACGGCCTGGAGCGGGCGCTGGCCGCGTTGCAGGTGCCGTTCCTGCGCGCCAAGGTCGGAGACCGCTACGTGCACCAGGCCCTGGTCGAACAGGGCGGGGTGCTCGGCGGCGAAGCCTCCGGGCACATGCTGTGCCTGGACCGCGCCACCACTGGCGACGCCATCGTCAGCGCGCTGCAGGTGCTGGAAGTGCTCAAGCGCTCGCGGCAGACCCTGCGCCAGGCGCTGGCCGGGCTGCAGACGGTGCCGCAGCAGACGGTCAACGTGCGCCTGCAGCCGGGCGTGCGCCCGCTCGAGGCCGATACCGTGAAGGCCGCGCTGGCCGCGGCGCAGGCGGCGGTGCAGGGGCGCGGGCGCGCCTTCCTGCGCGCCTCCGGCACCGAACCGGTGGTGCGGGTCACGGTCGAGGCCGACGATGCCGCGTTGATGCGGCAGACCCTCGACGCCCTGGCCGAGGCGGTCCGTGACGCGGCGTGAGTCGATCGCCATTGCCCTCTTCGTGATCGTCGCCAAGGCGGTCACGTTCTACCTGCTGTATCGCCTGCTGCGCTGAGCGCGGCGTTTGCTTCCTCTCACGAGATGACGGTTCCTGCCATGACTGCGCGCATTCCCACCCTCGACATCTCCCGTTTCGACACCGACCGCGAGGCCTTCGTCGCCGAGCTGGGCGCGGCCTACCGCGAGTGGGGCTTCGCCGGCATCCGCAACCACGGCATCGCCCAGGCGCAGATCGACGCGGCCTACGACGTGTTCAAGGCGTTCTTCGCGCTGCCCGAGGAGACCAAGCGCAAGTACCACCTGCCCGGCAGCGGCGGCGCGCGCGGCTACACCGCCTTCGGCGTGGAGACCGCCAAGGACTCCAAGCATTTCGACCTGAAGGAGTTCTGGCACATCGGCCGCGAGATTTCCGACGACTCCCCGTACCGCGCGGTGATGCCGCCGAACCTGTGGCCGAGCGAAGTGCCCGGCTTCCGCGCCCACGGCTACGGCCTGTACCAGGCGCTGGACCAGCTCGGCGCGCGCGTGCTGTCGGCGCTGGCCCTGCACATCGGCCTGCCCGAGCACTACTTCGTCGACAAGACCGATTCCGGCAACTCGATCCTGCGCCCGATCCATTACCCGCCGATCACCGCCGACGACATCCCCAACGTGCGCGCCGGCGCCCACGAGGACATCAACCTGATCACCCTGCTGGTCGGCGCCAGCGCCGCCGGCCTGGAAGTGAAGTCCAAGCAGGGCGAGTGGGTGCCGTTCACCTCCGACGCCGACACCATCGTGGTCAACATCGGCGACATGCTGCAGCGCCTGACCAACCACGTGTATCCCTCGACCACCCACCGCGTGGTCAACCCGCCGGGCGAGCAGGCGCGCCAGCCGCGCTACTCGGTGCCGTTCTTCCTGCACCCGAACCCGGACTTCGTGATCGACGTGCTGCCGTCCTGCGTCAGCGCCGACAACCCCAGCCGCTATCCCGAGCCGATCACCGCGCAGGGGTATCTGGAGGAGCGGTTGCGCGAGATCAAGCTGAAGTAGCTGGGAATCGGGAATCGGGAGTGGGGAATCGGTAAAAGCGGGTTTCCGTGGCCAGTATTGTCACAGGCATCTATCGGCTTGGAGGCGCGGCTGTTTCCATTCCCGTTTCCCCATTCCCCATTCCCGGCCTCATTCCACACTCCTGATCCGATGCGAGCCGCGGCCCATCATCCGCAGCAGCAAGGCATTGGGCAGTAGTGCCGTGAGGCCGAGCAGGGCGCGGTAGACCGCGCCGGGGACCACCCGCACCTTGCCGCGTTCGGCGCCGTCGATGCCGGCGCGGGCCACCGCGGCGGTCTGCAGCCAGATCCAGCGCGGCAGGGCGTTCATCTGTTCGCGGGTGCCGGTGACGTCGTGGAACTCGGACCAGGTGAAACCTGGGCATAGCGCGCAGACGCCGACGCCGCGGTCGGCGTTCTCCAGCGCCAGCGATTCGCTGAAGCGCAGCATGAAACTCTTCGCCGCCGCGTACAGGGTGTGGCCGTCGGCGCCGGGCACCAGGGCGGCGAACGAGGCGACGTTGAGGATGCGGCCGTGGCCGCTGGCGCGCAGCGCCGGCAGCAGCCGCCAGGTCAGTTCGCACACCGCGCCGACCATCACCTGCAGGAACGCCGCGTGCACCGCCCAGTCCTGGGCGATGTAGCGGCCGGGCACGCCGTAGCCGGCGTTGTTGACCAGGATCCGCACCGATAAGCCGCGCCGTTCGATCTCGGCCACCAGCGCGGCTGGCGCGGCCGGATCGGCCAGGTCGGCGACCAGCACCTCCACCGGCACCTGCGGACGCAGTTCGGCGGCCAGCGCCTGCAGCTGTGCCTCGCGGCGCGCGCTCAGGATCAGCGGCACGCCGCGGCGGGCGTACTCGCGGGCGATCTCGCGGCCGATGCCGCTGGAGGCGCCGGTGATCAGGGCGTAGCCGGGAAGCTGGGTCATGGCGGTCTCTGCGCGTGGAGCGGGGCGGGGGAGTGTGGAGCGGCAGGGACGATGCCGGCCCTTGGCGGCGCATCGGCTATCCTCTCGGCACTTTTTCGCCGGAGATGCGCCGATGCGACGCAAGATCGTAGCCGGAAACTGGAAATTGCATGGAACCCGCCACTTCGCTGCCGACCTCGTGCGGGAGATCGTTGCGGGGCTGCACGAGGCCGACCACGACGTGGAGGTGGTGATCCTGCCGCCGCTGCCGTACCTGGGCGACCTGATCGAGCATTTCGAGGACCGGCTGCTGCGCTTCGGTGCGCAGGACGTCAGCAGCAACGAGAAGGGCGCCTACACCGGCGAGGTGTCCGCGGCGATGCTGGTCGACGTGGGCGCCGACTATGGCCTGGTCGGGCATTCGGAGCGGCGCCAGTACCACCAGGAAAGCAGCGAGCTGGTCGCGCGCAAGTTCGCCGCCGCCCTGCACGCCGGGCTGGTCCCGATCCTGTGCGTAGGCGAGACCCTGGAACAGCGCGAGGCCGGGCGGACCGAGGCGGTGATCGCCGCGCAGCTGGCGCCGGTGCTGGACCTGGTCGGCGCCGATGGCTTCGCCCGGGCGGTGGTGGCCTACGAGCCGGTGTGGGCGATCGGCACCGGCCGCACCGCCAGCCCGGCCCAGGCGCAGGCGGTGCACGCGTTCATCCGTGGCGAAGTGACGGCGCGCGATGCTAGAATCGCGGATTCGTTGCCGATCCTGTATGGCGGCAGCGTCAAGCCCGACAACGCCGCCGAGCTGTTCGCACAGCCGGATGTCGATGGCGGGCTGGTGGGCGGCGCCTCGCTGGTCGCCGCGGAATTCCTGGCCATCGTGCGAGCGGCGGCCACCTGTTGAGCGAACGGCTGCCGCTGGCGGCCGCTCGTCCCCCAAGTCGTACTGTCCGGACGGATTTCGAAATGCTGATGGTCATCCTCAATGTGGTCTACGTGCTGGTGGCGATCGCGATGATCGCGCTGATCCTGATGCAGCGCGGCGCCGGTGCGGCGGCGGGTTCCGGGTTCGGCGCGGGCGCGTCCGGCACCGTGTTCGGATCGCGCGGCGCGTCCAACTTCCTGTCCAAGTCGACCAAGTGGCTGGCGGTGGTGTTCTTCGCCATCAGCCTGTTCATGGCCTGGTACGCCGGCCACAGTGCGCGTCCGGCCGATGCCAACCTGGGTGTGATGTCGCAGTCCGCCACCCCGGCGCCGGCCGCGCCGGCCGGCGAGCTGCAGGTGCCGCAGGCGCCGTCGGCGACCCCGGCTGCGCCCGCCGCCGCCCCGGCCGCCCAGCAGGCGCCGGAAAAAGCGCAAGAAAAGTCGCCTGCCCCGTCGCAGAAAGACTGAAGGCGGTTACAATATGCTGCGCGGCGGGATTGCCGCGCGGTTTTACGCAAGCCCAGGTGGCGGAATTGGTAGACGCACTACCTTGAGGTGGTAGCGACTTAGGTCGTAGGGGTTCGAGTCCCCTCTTGGGCACCATTGTTTGGCTACGGTTTCTGCGCGAAGGCATCACGCCCTCGCCCGGAGAATCGTCTATCCCATGCCTGCGCGGCACGCGCGCGGGTACAGGCAAGAGAGAATCGCGAGTGCTGGCCGAATATTTGCCGACCCTGCTGTTTCTGATCGTGGCCACCGGTATCGGCGTCGCGCTGATGCTGGTGGGGCGGTTCCTCGGTCCCCGGCGTCCCGACCTGAAGAAGCTCTCGCCGTACGAGTGCGGCTTCGAGGCCTTCGAGGACGCGCGCATGAAGTTCGACGTGCGCTACTACCTGATCGCCATCCAGTTCATCGTCTTCGATCTGGAAATCATCTTCATCGTGCCGTGGACGCAGGTGTTCATGGACCTGGGCGCTCGCTCCCTGGTCACCATGGGCCTGTTCGTCGGCATGTTGTTCCTCGGTTTTGTCTACGTGTGGAAGAAGGGAGCGCTGGAATGGGAGTGATTCAGACCCTGGATCGCCTGATGACCAACCCGATCCCGGAAGGGCGGGTGGACGACATCCTGCGTCCCGAAGGCGAGAACCCGCTGCTGGAGAAGGGTTACGTCACCACCAGCGTCGATGCGCTGCTGAACTGGGCGCGCACCGGCTCGATGTGGCCGATGACCTTCGGTCTGGCCTGCTGCGCGGTCGAGATGATGCACGCCGGCGCCGCGCGCCTGGACCTGGACCGCTACGGCGTGGTGTTCCGCCCGTCGCCGCGCCAGTCCGACGTGATGATCGTCGCCGGCACCCTGGTCAACAAGATGGCCCCGGCGCTGCGCAAGGTCTACGACCAGATGCCGGACCCGAAGTGGGTCATCTCGATGGGCAGCTGCGCCAACGGCGGCGGCTACTACCATTACTCGTATTCGGTGGTGCGCGGTTGCGACCGCATCGTGCCGGTGGACGTCTATGTCCCCGGTTGCCCGCCGACCGCCGAGGCCCTGGTCTACGGCATCCTGCAGTTGCAGAAGAAGATCTGGCGAACCCAGACCATCGCGCGCTGATTCCTCTTTCCTCAGAGAGCACGCCAAGCCCCCATGGCAGAGCAAGCATCTTCCTTTAGCGACCGACTCGGCGCCCGTTTCCCCGGCAGCCAGGTCTTCGTGGCCCTTCCGCGCGGCGAAGTCACCCTGGAAGTGCCGGCCGACGCCTGGCACGCCACCTGCCTGGCGCTGCGCGACGAGTTCGGTTTCGAACAGCTGTCCGACCTGTGCGGCGTCGACTACCTGGGCTACGGCAGCGACGAGTGGGATACCTCGGACGTGTCCTCGCACGGCTTCAGCCGCGGCGTCGAAGGCAAGGCCGTAGGCCGTTTCGCCTGGGGCGAGTTCCCCAGCGGCGAAGCGGCCGGCGGCGCCCAGCCGTTGCCGGTGCCGCAGCAGCGCTACGCCGTGCTGGCGCAGCTGATCTCCTACCGCCACAACCAGCGCCTGCGCGTGCGTTGCTACGCGCCGAACGAAGACCTGCCGGTGGTGGCCTCGGTCACCGACATCTGGCCGGGCGCGAACTGGTTCGAGCGCGAGGCGTTCGACCTGTTCGGCGTGGTGTTCGCCGGCCACCCGGACCTGCGCCGCATCCTCACCGACTACGGCTTCGTCGGTCATCCGTTCCGCAAGGATTTCCCGCTGATCGGCAACGTCGAAGTGCGCTACGACGAAGAGAAGCAGCGCGTGATCTACGAGCCGGTGACCTCGGTGGAGCCGCGCGTGGGCGTGCCGCGCGTGATCCGCGACGATGCGCGCTACCAGACCGCGGCGGGCGAAGCACAGAAGGAGTCCGCCAAGTGAGCGAGTACCACCAGGCGCACGACGCGTTCGCCAGCAATCCTGCCGAAGCCAAGCAGGAAATCCGCAACTACACGATGAACTTCGGCCCGCAGCATCCGGCCGCGCACGGCGTGCTGCGCCTGATCCTGGAGATGGACGGCGAGACCGTGGTCCGCGCCGATCCGCACATCGGCCTGCTGCACCGTGGCACCGAGAAGCTGGCCGAGTCCAAGCCGTTCAACCAGTCGATCGGCTACATGGATCGCCTGGACTACGTGTCGATGATGTGCAACGAGCACGCCTACGTGCGCGCGATCGAGACCCTGATGGGGATCGAGGCGCCGGAGCGTGCGCAGTACATCCGCACCATGTTCGACGAGATCACCCGCATCCTGAACCACCTGATGTGGGTCGGTTCCAATGGCCTGGATCTGGGCGCGATGGCGGTGATGCTGTACGCGTTCCGCGAGCGCGAAGAGCTGATGGACGTGTACGAGGCGGTGTCGGGCGCGCGCATGCACGCGACCTACTACCGCCCGGGCGGCGTCTACCGCGACCTGCCGGACCGCATGCCCAAGTACCAGGAATCGCGCTGGCACAAGGGCAATGCGCTGAAGCGGCTCAACGCCGCGCGCGAAGGGTCGATGCTGGACTTCCTGGAGGAGTTCACCAACACCTTCCCGGCGCGCGTGGACGAGTACGAGACCCTGCTCACCGACAACCGCATCTGGAAGCAGCGCACCGTCGGCATCGGCGTGGTCACCCCGGAACAGGCCTACGCCTGGGGCATGACCGGCGCCATGCTGCGCGGCTCGGGCATCGCCTGGGATCTGCGCAAGAAGCAGCCGTACGCCAAGTACGACAGCGTCGATTTCGACATCCCGCTCGGCACCAACGGCGACTGCTACGACCGCTACCTGGTGCGCGTGGCCGAGATGCGCCAGTCCAACCGCATCATCAAGCAGTGCGTGCAGTGGCTGAAGGCCAACCCGGGCCCGGTCATGGTCGAGAACTTCAAGGTGGCGCCGCCCAAGCGCGCCGAGATGAAGGACGACATGGAAGCGCTGATCCACCACTTCAAGTTGTTCAGCGAAGGCTACTGCGTGCCGGCCGGCGAGACCTACTGCGCGGTGGAAGCGCCGAAGGGCGAGTTCGGCTGCTACCTGATGTCCGACGGCGCCAACAAGCCGTTCCGCGTGCACCTGCGCGCGCCGGGCTTCGCCCATCTGTCCTCGATGGACGCGATCGTGCGTGGCCACATGCTGGCCGACGTGGTGGCGATGATTGGTACCTATGATCTGGTGTTTGGTGAGGTCGACCGATGAAGGCGACAGGTAATTTCGAAGCGGCGCGCGACGTCGATCCGATGGTGGTGCTGAGCGACAAGACGCGCGCGCACATCGATCACTGGCTGAGCAAGTTCCCGCCCGACCGCAAGCGTTCGGCGGTGCTGCAGGGCCTGCACGCGGCGCAGGAACAGAACCAGGGCTGGCTGACCGACGAGTTGATCGCCGGCGTCGCCAAGTACCTGGAACTGCCGCCGGTGTGGGCCTACGAGGTCGCCAGCTTCTACTCGATGTTCGAGACCGAGAAGGTCGGCCGCAACAACGTCGCGTTCTGCACCAACATCAGCTGCTGGCTCAACGGCGCCGAAGACCTGGTCGCGCACGCCGAGAAGAAGCTCGGCTGCAAGCTGGGCCAGTCCACCGCCGACGGCCGCGTCTACCTCAAGCGCGAGGAAGAATGCCTGGCCGGTTGCGCCGGCGCACCGATGATGGTCATCAACGGCCACTACCATGAGCATCTGACCAAGGACAAGGTCGACGAATTGCTGGACGGGTTGGAGTAACGGCAATGGCACAGCATCCCCACGCTCCCACCGGTCCGGTCGGCCCCGCGCCGCTGCCGCACCAGGTGGTGTACACCACGCTGCACTACGACACCCCGTGGTCCTACGAAAGCTACCTGAAGACCGGTGGCTACGCCGCGCTGCGCAAGATTCTCGAAGAGAAGATCCCGCCGGAGCAGGTGATCGAGATGGTCAAGCAGTCGAACCTGCGCGGCCGTGGCGGCGCCGGCTTCCCGACCGGCCTGAAGTGGTCGTTCATGCCCAAGGGCGCGCCGCAGAAGTACATCCTGTGCAACTCGGACGAATCCGAGCCGGGCACCTGCAAGGACCGCGACATCCTGCGCTACAACCCGCATTCGGTGGTGGAGGGCATGGCCATCGCCTGCTACGCCACCGGCTCCACCGTGGGCTACAACTACCTGCGCGGCGAGTTCCACCACGAGCCGTTCGAGCATTTCGAGCAGGCCCTGGCCGATGCCTACGCCAATGGCTGGCTGGGCAAGGACATCCTCGGCAGCGGCATCGACATCGACATCTACGGCGCGCTGGGCGCCGGCGCCTATATCTGCGGTGAAGAGACCGCGCTGATGGAGTCGTTGGAAGGCAAGAAGGGCCAGCCGCGCTACAAGCCGCCGTTCCCGGCCAACTTCGGCCTGTACGGCAAGCCGTCGACGATCAACAACACCGAGACCTACGCCTCGGTGCCGGCGATCATCCGCAACGGCCCGGAATGGTTCCTGGGGCTGAGCAAGACCAAGAACGGCGGCCCGAAGATCTTCTCGGTCTCCGGCTGCGTGCAGAAGGGCGGCAACTTCGAGGTGCCGCTGGGCACCACCTTCGACGAACTGCTGGAGATGGCCGGCGGGCTGAAGCCGGGCCGCACCCTCAAGGGCGCGATCCCGGGCGGCGTGTCGATGCCGGTGCTGAAGGCCGAGCAGCTCAAGGACCTGCAGATGGACTACGACACCCTGCGCGCCCTGGGCACCGGCCTGGGCTCGGGCGCGATCGTGGTGCTGGACGACAGCGTCTGCTGCGTGAAGTTCGCCTGCCGCATCTCGCAGTTCTTCCACAAGGAGTCCTGCGGCCAGTGCACCCCGTGCCGCGAAGGCACCGGCTGGATGCACCGCGTGCTGGAGCGCATCGTCGCCGGCAAGGCCACGATGGAAGACCTGCACCAGCTGCGCACCGTCGCCGGGCAGATCGAAGGCCACACCATCTGCGCCTTCGGCGAAGCGGCGGCCTGGCCGATCCAGGGCTTCCTGCGCCAGTTCTGGGACGAATTCGAGTACTACATCGTCAACGGTCATTCGATGGTTGACGGCAAGAAGCTGGAGGCAGCCGCCGCATGAGCGCGCAACCCAACAATCCCGGCGCGACCCCCGCGGTCGTGCCGGAAGGCCATGTGACCGTCGAGATCGACGGCCAGTCGCTGGTCGTGCCGAAGGGCTCGATGATCATCCAGGCCGCCGACAAGGCCGGCATCCCGATCCCGCGCTTCTGCTACCACGAGAAGCTGCCGATCGCCGCGAACTGCCGCATGTGCCTGGTCGATGTCGAGAAGTCGCCCAAGCCGTCGCCGGCCTGCGCCACGCCGGTCATGGACGGCATGAAGGTGCAGACCCGCAGCGACAAGGCGCTGAAGTACCAGCGCAGCGTCATGGAATTCCTGCTGATCAACCACCCGCTGGACTGCCCGATCTGCGATCAGGGCGGCGAGTGCGAACTGCAGGACGTGTCGCTGGGCTACGGCCGCTCGGTCAGCCGCTTCAACGAGCGCAAGCGCGTGGTGCCGGACGAGGACATCGGGCCGCTGGTGGCCACCGAGATGACCCGCTGCATCCAGTGCACGCGCTGCGTGCGCTTCACCGCGGACATCGCCGGCACCTACGAGCTGGGCGGCATGTACCGCGGCGAGAACCTGCAGATCGGCACCTACGACGGCAAGCCGCTGACCACCGAGCTGTCCGGCAACGTGGTCGACGTGTGTCCGGTGGGCGCGCTGACCAACAAGGTGTTCCAGTTCCGCGCGCGGCCCTGGGAACTGGTGGCGCGCGAGTCGCTGGGCTACCACGACGCGATGGGCTCCAACCTGTTCCTGCACGTGCGCCGCGGCGAAGTGCTGCGCACCGTGCCGCGCGACAACGAAGCGGTCAACGAGTGCTGGCTGTCCGACCGCGATCGCTACTCGCACCAGGGCCTGTACGCCGAGGACCGCGCACTGCGGCCGATGCGCAAGGTCGACGGGCAGTGGCGCGAGGTGTCGTGGGCCGAAGGGCTGTCCGCCGCGAGCGAGATCCTCAAGGCCAACCGTGGCGACGCGCTGGGCGTGCTCGCGCATCCGTCCACCTCCAACGAAGAGGGCGCGCTGCTGGCGCGTCTGGCCGAGGGCCTGGACAGCGGCAACCTCGACCACCGCGTGTACAACCGCGACTTCTCCGATGCCGCGCTGGCCGAACCGTTCGCGCTGCCGCTGGCCGAGATCGAGCAGGCCGACGTGGTGGTGATCCTTGGCAGCAACCTGCGCCATGAACTGCCGCTGCTGCATGCACGCCTGCGCAAGGCGCGGATGCAGCGCCAGACCAAGGTGTATTCGATCAACCCGGTCGATTTCGACGTGGCCTTCGACCAGGCCGGCCGCCAGATCGTGGCGCCGTCGAAGTTCGCCGAGGCGCTGGCCGACGGCGCGCTGCGCGAAGCGGTGCAGGGCGCCGGCCGTGCGGTGCTGATCGTCGGCGCGCTGGCCGAGAACCACCCGCAGGCCGCGGCGCTGCGTGCCGCCGCGCGCGACTTCGCCGCCGCCACCGGCGCGGCGCTGTGCCGCATCCCGCAGGGCGCCAACGCGCTGGGCCTGTCGCGCTACGGCGTGCTGCCGCGCAGCCGCAACGCCGCGGCGATGCTGGCCGAGCCGCGCAGCGCCTACGTGCTGTACGGCCTGGAGCCGGGCCTGGACTTCGCCGACGCCGCCGCCGCGCGCAGCGCGCTGGCCGGCGCCAAGGTGGTGGCCTTCAGCCACTTCGCCTGCGCTTCCACCCGCGACGTGGCCGACGTGATCCTGCCGATCGGCGCGCTGCCGGAAATCGAGGCGACGCTGACCAACCTCAACGGCAGCGAGCAGCGCACCCGCGCCGGCGGCAAGCTGCCGGGCGAGGCCCGCGAGGGCTGGCGCGTGCTGCGCGCGCTCGGCGGCGAGCTGGGCCTGCCCGGCTTCGAGTTCATCGACCTGGCCGGACTGCGCGACGGCCTGCAGCCGCGCGAGGTCGCCGCGGCGAGCTCGGCGCAGCCGGCACGCCAGGACGAGGGCCTGGAACTGGCCGCCAGCCCGGCGATCTACCGCACCGATGCGGTGGTGCGCCGCGCGCAGGCGCTGCAGCAGCATCCGCTGAACCGCGCGCCGGGCGTGGCGATGCATCCGGACGAGGCGGCGCGGCTGGGCCTGCGCGACGGGCAGATGGTCAAGGTCGGTACCGCGGCGGGTAGCGCCACGTTGCCGCTGGCGACGGACAAGCGGGTCGCGCCGGGCGCGGCCTGGATCGAAACGGGCCACGGCGCGACCGCGCCGCTGGGCGCCGGTCGGGTGACGGTGGTGGCTGCATGAACGAGATGCTGTTGAACGTGGTCGACCCGCTGCACCAGTGGTTCCTCGGCCTGGGCGCCCTCGGCGTGGTCCTGTGGATCGTGCTGAAGATCCTGTTGATCGCCATGCCGGTGATCATCTCGGTGGCGTTCTACGTGGTCTGGGAGCGCAAGCTGATCGGCTGGATGCACGTGCGCCACGGGCCGATGTACGTGGGCATGGGCATCTTCCAGGCCTTCGCCGACGTCTTCAAGCTGCTGTTCAAGGAAATCATCCAGCCCAGCAGCTCGCACAAGGCGATGTTCGTGATCGCACCGCTGATCACCCTGGCGCCGGCCTTCGCCGCCTGGGCGGTGGTGCCGTTCGACGCCAAGCTGGTGCTGTCCAACGCCAACGCCGGCCTGCTGTACCTGCTGGCGATGACCTCGCTGGGCGTGTACGGCATCATCCTGGCCGGCTGGGCGTCCAACTCCAAGTACGCCTTCCTCGGCGCGATGCGCTCGGCGGCGCAGGTGGTCAGCTACGAGATCGCGATGGGCTTCGCCCTGGTCGGCGTGATGATCGCCGCCGGCAGCCTGAACCTGAGCACGATCGTGCAGGCGCAGGCGGGTCCGCACGGCCTGCTCAACTGGTTCCTCATCCCGCTGTTCCCGCTGTTCATCGTGTACTGGGTGTCCGGCGTGGCCGAGACCAACCGCGCGCCGTTCGACGTGGTCGAAGGCGAGTCGGAGATCGTCGCCGGTCACATGGTCGAGTACTCGGGCGGTGCGTTCGCGCTGTTCTTCCTGGCCGAATACGCCAACATGATCCTGGTCAGCTTCCTGGTCTCGATCTTTTTCCTGGGCGGCTGGCTGAGTCCGATCCAGGGGCTGGTCAACGCCGACATCTCGCCGTGGATCGACTGGGTGTGGAAGGGCGGTTGGCCGTGGCTGCTGATGAAGGTGCTGTTCTTCGCCAGCGCGTACATCTGGTTCCGCGCCAGCTTCCCGCGCTACCGCTACGACCAGATCATGCGTCTGGGCTGGAAGGTGTTCATTCCGTTGACGATCGTGTGGATCGCGGTGACGGCATTGATGGTGTTCTACGGTGTGATCCACAGGGGTGTGTAAGCGATGAATAAAGTCACCCATTACTTCAAGAGCCTGCTGCTGCTCGAGTTGCTCGGCGGCCTGTGGCTGACCTTGAAGTACACGTTCCGTCCCAAGTACACCGTGCTGTACCCGATGGAGAAGTTCCCGCAGTCGCCGCGCTTCCGCGGCCTGCACGCGCTGCGCCGCTATCCCAACGGCGAAGAGCGCTGCATCGCCTGCAAGCTGTGCGAAGCGGTCTGCCCGGCGCTGGCGATCACCATCGACTCGACCAAGCGCGAGGACGGCACGCGCCGCACCACCCGCTACGACATCGACCTGTTCAAGTGCATCTACTGCGGCTTCTGCGAGGAAAGCTGCCCGGTGGATTCGATCGTGGAGACCCAGGTGCTGGAGTACCACTTCGAGAAGCGCGGCGAGAACATCGTCACCAAGCCGCAGTTGCTGGCGATCGGAGACCGGCTCGAGGCCGAGATCGCCGAGCGCCGCGCTGCCGACGCTCCCTTCCGCTGAGGTCCTGAAATGGATTGGGTCAATATCGCTTTCTGGATCTTCGCCACCATCGCCGCGGTCGCCGCCGGCGCGGTGATCAGCGTGCGCAACCCCGTGTACGCGGTGCTGTGCCTGATCCTGACGTTCTTCTCCATCGCCTGCGTGTGGCTGCTGGTGGGCGCCGAGTTCCTCGGCGTGACCCTGGTGCTGGTCTACGTCGGCGCGGTGATGGTGCTGTTCCTGTTCGTGGTGATGATGCTGGACATCGACACCGCCCGCCTGCGCGAAGGCTGGGTGCGCTACCTGCCGGTCGGCCTGGTGGTCGCGGTGGCGATGCTGGTGCAGATGGTCACCCTGATCGGGGTCAAGGCGCGTAGCGCCGCACCGTTCCCGGCCGACAACGCCGCGGCCCAGGCCGCCGACACCTCCAACATCACCTGGCTTGCCAAGACCCTGTTCACCCAGTTCCTGCTGCCGTTCGAGTTCGCCGCGATCATCCTGACCGTGGCGGTCGTGGCCGCGGTGATGCTGACCCTGCGCAAGCGCACCGGCATCAAGACCCAGAACCCGGGCGACCAGTCGCGGGTCAAGGCCAGCGATCGCCTGCGCATCGTCAAGATGGACGCAGAGAAGCCCACGCTCCACACCCCGCCGGCATCGCAGGAGGGCCAGCCATGATCTCCCTAGGCCATCTGCTGGCGCTCGGTGCGGTGCTGTTCTGCATCGCCCTGGCCGGCATCTTCCTCAACCGCAAGAACGTCATCGTGCTGCTGATGTCGATCGAGCTGATGCTGCTGTCGGTCAACATCAACTTCGTCGCCTTCTCGCGCGAGCTCGGCGACGCGGCCGGCCAGTTGTTCGTGTTCTTCATCCTGACCGTGGCCGCGGCCGAAGCCGCCATCGGCCTCGCGATCCTGGTGACGCTGTTCCGTACCCGCCACACGATCAACGTGGCCGAAGTCGATTCGCTGAAGGGCTGACCTGCAGATGGAAATTACGCTCTCCAAGAGTCTGCTGATCGCGGTGGTGCTGGCCCCGCTGGTCGGCAGCATCATCGCCGGCCTGTTCGGCCGCCAGGTCGGCCGCAAGGGCGCGCAGTTCGCCACCATCCTCGGCGTCGCGGTCAGCTGCGCGCTGTCGTGCTGGACCCTGTACCAGCTGGTCGGGCAGGGCGCCTCGCCGTTCAACCAGAACCTCTACACGTTCTTCGAGGTCGGCAACTACTCGGCCCACGTCGGCTTCATGGTCGACCGCCTGACCGCGATGATGATGGTGGTGGTGACCTTCGTGTCGCTGCTGGTGCACATCTACACCATCGGCTACATGGCCGACGACCCGGGCTACCAGCGCTTCTTCAGCTACATCTCGCTGTTCACCTTCTCGATGCTGAGCCTGGTGATGAGCAACAACTTCCTGCAGCTGTTCTTCGGCTGGGAAGCGGTGGGCCTGGTGTCGTACCTGCTGATCGGCTTCTGGTTCAAGCGCCCGACCGCGGTGTTCGCCAACATGAAGGCGTTCCTGGTCAATCGCGTCGGCGACTTCGGCTTCCTGCTCGGCATCGCATTGGTGCTCTACGTGTTCGGCACCCTCGACTACTCGATGGTGTTCGCCAGT
This sequence comes from Xanthomonas sp. D-109, assembly GCF_017746095.1. Classification (NCBI taxonomy): domain Bacteria; kingdom Pseudomonadati; phylum Pseudomonadota; class Gammaproteobacteria; order Lysobacterales; family Lysobacteraceae; genus Xanthomonas; species Xanthomonas sp. D-109. The sequence goes on along the minus strand of NZ_JAGHWV010000029.1, from coordinate 7,928 downwards.
GCCACCGGCATGGTCGGCCTTACCATCCCCGTGTGGACCGGCTCCATCCCCATCCCGTTGAGTGCGGAGGTCATCCACCTGACCGATCCGTGGGTCTGGTCGGTGCCGACCATGATCTGCATCTGCCTGTTCATCGGCGCCATGGGCAAGTCGGCGCAGGTGCCGCTGCACGTCTGGCTGCCTGACTCGATGGAAGGCCCGACCCCGATCTCGGCGCTGATCCACGCCGCGACCATGGTCACCGCCGGCATCTTCATGGTGGCGCGCATGTCGCCGCTGTTCGAGCTGTCGCAGACCGCACTGAACTTCGTGCTGTTCATCGGCGCGACCACCGCCTTCTTCACCGGCCTGATCGGCATCGTGCAGAACGACATCAAGCGCGTGGTCGCGTACTCGACGCTGTCGCAGCTGGGCTACATGACCGTGGCGCTGGGCGTGTCGGCGTACTCGGCGGCGGTGTTCCACCTGATGACCCATGCCTTCTTCAAGGCGCTGCTGTTCCTGGCGGCCGGCTCGGTGATCATCGGCATGCACCACGAGCAGGACATGCGCAAGATGGGCGGCCTGCGCAAGTACATGCCGATCACCTACTGGACCAGCGTGATCGGCACTCTGGCGCTGGTCGGCACCCCGTTCTTCGCCGGCTTCTATTCCAAGGACACGATCATCGAAGCGGCCCAGCTCCACGCCGAGGGTGCCCCGTTCTGGAGCATCGCCAACTACGGCTACATGGCCGTGCTGGGCGGCGTGCTGATCACCAGCTTCTACAGCTTCCGCCTGCTGTTCCTGACCTTCCACGGCAAGGAGCGCTTCCGCGACGCGCATGCGCACGACGTGCATGCCCACCACGACAGCGCCCACACCGACGCCGAAGCGCAGTCCCACGCGCACGATGCGCACGACGCGCATGCGCATGACGACCACCATGGTCATCATGGCGCGCACGAACCGCACGAGTCGCCGTGGGTGGTGACGGTGCCGCTGATCCTGTTGGCGATCCCGTCGATCGCGATCGGCTTCTTCACCATCGGCCCGATGCTGTTCGGCACCGACTGGGCGGGGCACCACGCCGCCGTGGCGATCAAGGGCCAGGCGGTCAGCTTCTTCACCGGCATCGTCGATTTCTACGATCCGGCGCGCGACACCGTCGGCGCGTTGGCCGAGGAGTTCCACGGGCCGGTCAAGTTCGCGCTGCACGGCCTCTACCAAGTGCCGTTCTTCCTGACCCTGGCCGGCTTCGCCCTGGCCTGGATCCTGTACCTGTGGAAGCCGGAACTGGCGGCGAAGGCGCGCAAGACCTTCTCGGTGCCGGTGTGGATCCTCGAGAACAAGTACGGTTTCGACAAGCTCTGGATCGGCGGTTTCGCCGGCGGCGGCGTGCGCCTGGGCAAGGTGTCGCGCGCGGTGGATACGCATGTCGTGGACGGCGTCATGGTCAACGGCACCGCGCGCGTGATCGACCTGGCGGCCAATCTGCTGCGTCGCACGCAATCCGGTTTCCTCTATCACTACGCCTTCGCGATGATCGTCGGTCTCATTGCCCTGCTGGGCGTGCTGATGCATTTCTGGCGTTGACCTGTACGGAATAAGAACACGTGTCGAACTGGCCTCTACTCTCCATCCTGATCTGGCTGCCGATCATCGGCGGCGCCCTGGTGCTCGCCGTGCGTGACGCGCGTGCGGCGCGCTGGGCGTCGCTGCTGGTGGCATTGCTGACCTTCGCGCTCAGCGTGCCGCTGCTCACCGGTTTCGACTACACCAGCGGCGCGCTGCAGTTCGTCGAGACCCACGCCTGGATCCCGGCGTACGACATCGGCTACAACCTCGGCGCCGACGGCATCGCGGTGGCGCTGATCGTGCTGACCACGCTGATCACGGTGCTGGCGCTGATCGGCGCCTGGACCTCGATCGACAAGCGCGTCAACCAGTACGTGGCCGCGTTCCTGATCCTGGAAGGCGTCACCGTCGGCATCTTCGCCGCCACCGACGCGATGCTGTTCTACGTGTTCTTCGAGGCGATGCTGATCCCGATGTTCCTGATTATCGGCATCTGGGGCGGCCCGCGCCGCATCTACGCCGCGGTCAAGTTCTTCCTTTACACCTTCCTCGGCTCGGTTCTGATGCTGGTCGGGTTGATCTACCTGTACCTGAAGGGCGGCAGCTTCCAGCTCGCCGACCTGTACCAGCTCTCGCTCACGTCCAAGGAGCAGACCTGGCTGTTCTTCGCCTTCCTGATCGCCTTCGCGGTCAAGGTGCCGATGTTCCCGGTGCATACCTGGTTGCCGGACGCGCACGTGGAAGCGCCGACCGCCGGTTCGGTGATCCTGGCGGCGATCGCGCTGAAGATCGGCGGTTACGGTTTCCTGCGCTTCAACCTGCCGATCCTGCCCGACGCCAGCAACGAGTGGGCGGGGCTGGTGATCGCGCTGTCGCTGATCGCGGTGATCTACGTCGGCCTGGTCGCCCTGGTCCAGGACGACATGAAGAAGCTGATCGCGTACTCGTCGATCGCGCACATGGGCTTCGTCACCCTCGGCGCCTTCGTCGCCTTCGCCCTGGTCGGATCCGGCAGCGGCGACGCCGCACAGCTGGCGCTGCAGGGCTCGATGGTGCAGATGATTTCGCACGGCTTCGTCTCCGGCGCGATGTTCTCCTGCGTGGGCGTGCTGTACGACCGCATGCACACCCGCCGCATCGCCGACTACGGCGGCGTGGCCAACGTGATGCCGTGGTTCGCCGCGTTCGCGATGCTGTTCTTCATGGCCAATGCCGGCTTGCCGGGCACCAGCGGGTTCGTGGGCGAGTTCATGGTGATCCTGGCCAGCTTCCAGTCGCATCCGCTGCAGGCATTCGGCGCGGCGACCACGCTGGTGATCGGCGCGGCCTACACGTTGTGGCTCTACAAGCGCGTGTTCTTCGGCGAAGTCGCCAATGCGCACGTGGCCGAGCTGAAGGACATCAACGGCCGCGAGGCGCTGGTGCTGGGCGTGTTCGCGCTCGGCGTGCTGGCCCTGGGCCTGTATCCGAAGCCGTTGACCGACCTGATGGAGCCCTCGATCGCGAAGCTGGCGGCGCAGATCGCCACCAGCAAGCTGTAAGCGGCCGTCGAGCGTATTGATTCCAGAGATTTGATGATGACCACCCCTGCGCTGCTGCCTCTGACCACCGTCGACCTGCCGCCCCTGCTGCCCGAGCTGGTGCTGACCGCCGGTGCCTTCTTCCTGCTGATGCTCGATCTGTTCATCAGCGAGCGCAACAAGGCCTGGACCCACATCGTGTCGGTGGCGATCCTGGTCGCGGTGTTCGCGATGCTGCTGGCCGGCGTGGGCGGGCAGGGCGAGGTGTTCCAGGGCATGTTCGTGCGCGACGCCGCCGCCGACGTGATGAAGACGGTGATCGTCGGCCTCAGCGCGCTGACCCTGATCTACGGCTGGAGCTACCTGCGCGAGCGCAAGCTGTACCAGGGCGAGATCCCGGTGCTGGTGCTGTTCGCCACGGTCGGCATGATGATCCTGGTCTCGGCCGGCAGCCTGCTGATGGTCTATCTGGGCCTGGAACTGCTGGCGCTGTGCTCCTACGCGCTGGTCGCCTCCAACCGCGACAACGGCATGGCCGCCGAAGCGGCAATGAAGTACATCGTGCTCGGTTCGCTGGCCTCCGGCCTGCTGCTGTACGGCATGTCGCTGATCTACGGCGCCACCGGCACGCTGAGCCTGAGCGGCATCCATGAGGCGATCGGCAACGGCCGCGAGCACATGCTGCTGCTGACCGGCACCGTGTTCATGATCGCCGGCGTCGCCTTCAAGCTCGGCGCCGCGCCGTTCCACATGTGGCTGCCGGACGTCTATCAGGGCGCTCCCGCGCCGATCGCGCTGTTCATCAGCTCGGCCTCGAAGCTGGCCGCTTTCGGCATGGCCTACCGTCTGCTGGAAGTGGGCGTTGGCCCGCTGGCGGCGCAGTGGCACTGGGTGATCGGCGGCCTGGCGGCACTGTCGCTGGTGGTCGGCAACCTGATGGCGGTGGCGCAGAGCAACCTCAAGCGCATGCTGGCGTACTCCACTGTCTCGCACATCGGCTTCCTGCTGCTCGGCGTGGCCGGCGGCGGCGAGCGCGGTTACGCGGCGGCGCTGTTCTATGCGATCTGCTATGCGGTGATGTCCACCGCCTCGTTCGGCGCGATCATCGCGCTGTCGCGCAAGGGCTTCGAAGCCGAGAACATTGACGATTTCAAGGGCCTGAACGCGCGCAACCCGTGGATGGCGCTGCTGGTGCTGTGCATCATGGCCTCGCTGGCCGGCGTGCCGCCGTTCCTGGGCTTCTGGGCCAAGCTGGCGGTGCTGGGCGCAGTGGTCGCGGTGCCCGACCAGAGCCTGTGGTGGACCGGCCTGGCGGTGCTGTCGGTGCTGTGCGCGGTGATCGGCGCGTTCTACTACCTGCGCGTGATCAAGGTGATGTATTTCGACGAACCGGTCGGTACGCCGCTGCCGGCCAACGACGACCGCGTGCTGGGCGTGGCGCTGGGCGTCAACGCGCTGGGTCTGCTGGCCTTCGGTCTGGCCTGGAGCCCGCTGATGGCGTGGTGCCAGCGCGCCTTCGCGCACCTGGCCTGATCGCGAAAGGGCGGTTTTCCCGCTGTTTCCGCCAACGCCGCCGCAAGGCGGCGTTGGTGTTTTTGCATTTGGCGATGCGATTGCTGTTTCGTTTTCCATCGCGCGCGGTTATCATGGCGTCCTTCGATCGGCAGCGTCGCTACCGCATCGAGATGAAAATCAGGGCTTGCAATCGACGCACTGATTCTTCATAATTCCGCTTCTGCTGCGGGGTGGAGCAGTCTGGCAGCTCGTCGGGCTCATAACCCGAAGGTCGCAGGTTCAAATCCTGCCCCCGCTACCATCTTTGTCTGCAGCGGCAACCAGTACATCGGTTGTCTGCGGCAGGAAAGTTTGGGCTTCGCGATGACGCATGTTCCCGTCGTCGCAACCGGAATCCAGCGTGACCGGAGTTTTACCGGACAAGGGGCCCAGAGGGCCCTTTGTCGTTTCCGGGGTCCGGGAAATGCACGCAATCGACTTTTCAACCTTTTCAGATGCAAGGCAGGCTGTGAGCGACAAGGCAAACGAAATCGCGACTCTGCTGGGCCCGACCGTGGACGCGTTGGGCCTGGAACTGCTGGGCGCCGAATATCTGCCGGCCCCTGGCGGCGCCACGCTGCGCCTGTACATCGACGTGCCGCTGGCCGAGCAGCCCGAGCGCATCGTCAACATCGACGATTGCGAGCGGGTCAGCCGCGAGGTCTCGGCGCAACTGGACGTGGAAGACCCGATCAGTGGCAACTACACCCTGGAAGTGTCTTCCCCGGGCGTGGACCGGCCGCTGTTCAGCGCCGAACAATTCTCCCGTCACCTCGGCGAATCGGCCAAGGTGGTGCTGAAGTTGCCGCAGCAGGGCCGACGCCGCCTGCAGGGGCGCATCGTGCAGGCCGACGCCGCTGCCGGCCGGATCACCTTCGAGGTCGACGGCGCCGAACTGGCGGTGGACTTCGACAACATCGACAAGGCGCGGATCCTGCCCGACTGGGCGGCGCTGGGCCTGGCGCCGACCAAGCCGGGCAAGGGCCCGAAGCCGCCCGGCAAGAACGCAAAATCCAATAAGAAACCATCCAACGAACCGGCGGCCGACGAGGCTGCGCGCGGAGCGAAAGAATGAGCAAGGAACTGTTGCTGGTAGTCGACGCGGTGGCCAACGAGAAGGGCGTGCCGCGCGAAGTGATCTTCGACGCGATCGAGGCCGCCTTGGCGTCGGCGGCGAAGAAGCGCTACCCCGACCAGGACGTGCTGACGCGCGTCACCATCGACCACAAGGACGGCACCTACGAGACCTTCCGGCGCTGGGAAGTGGTGGCCGACGACGTGGTGATGGAGTCGCCCGACCGGCAGATCCGCCTGATGGACGCGGTCGACGAGGCCGAGGGCGTGGATGTCGGCGACTACATCGAAGAGCAGATCGAGAATCCGGACTTCGGCCGCATCGCCGCGCAGGCCGCCAAGCAGGTGATCGTGCAGCGCGTGCGCGAGGCCGAGCGCCAGCAGGTGGTGGACGCGTGGAAGGATCGCGTCGGCGAGCTGGTCACCGGCGTGGTCAAGCGTGCCGAGCGCGGCAACATCTACGTGGACCTGGGCGGCAACGCCGAGGCCTTCATCCCCAAGGACAAGGGCATTCCGCGCGACGTGCTGCGCGCCGGCGACCGCGTGCGCGGCTACCTGGCCGAAGTGCGTTCGGAGCCGCGCGGCCCGCAGCTATTCATCAGCCGCGCCGCGCCGGAGTTCATGATCGAGCTGTTCAAGCTGGAAGTGCCGGAAGTGGGCCAGGGCCTGGTCGAGATCAAGGCCTGCGCACGCGATCCGGGCGACCGCGCCAAGATCGCGGTGCTGGCGCACGACACCCGCACCGATCCGATCGGCGCCTGCATCGGCATGCGCGGGTCGCGCGTGCAGGCGGTGTCCAACGAGCTCAACGGCGAGCGTGTGGACATCGTGCTGTGGAACGACAACCCGGCCAACTTCGTCATCAACGCGATGGCGCCGGCCGAGGTGCAGTCGATCATCGTCGACGAAGAGAAGCACTCGATGGACCTGGCGGTGGCGGAAGACCGCCTGGCCCAGGCGATCGGCAAGGGCGGCCAGAACGTGCGTCTGGCCAGCCGCCTGACCGGCTGGCAGCTCAACGTGATGACCGCCGAGCAGGTCGCGGCCAAGTCCGAAGCCGAGCAGGCCGTGGCCCGCCAGCTGTTCATGGACAAGCTGGAAGTGGACGAGGAGATCGCCGCGATCCTGGTCGCCGAGGGCTTCAACTCGGTCGAGGAAATCGCCTACGTGCCGGTCGGCGAGCTGCTGGCGGTGGAAGGCTTCGACGAGGACATCGTCGAGGAACTGCGCGCGCGTGCCCGCGACGCGCTGCTCAACGAGGCGCTGGCCGCCGAGGAGAGCGACGACGACGGCGTGCCGGCGGCGGACCTGCTGTCGCTGCCGGGCATGGACGAGGGCACCGCCTACGCGCTGGCCAGCCATGGCGTGCGCACCAGCGAGGACCTGTCGGATCTGGCTGCCGACGAAATCCTCGAGTTCGGCATCGAGGACCTGGACAAGGACCGCGCCGCGGCCCTGGTCCTGGCCGCCCGCGCCGAGGAGATCGCCCGCCTGGAGCGCGGCGAATGAGTCAGCGATGAATGCCGCCCTGACCCGATCAGGGCTTAGAATCCGCGCTACCTTCGCACGCGGCGAGGGGGCGCCAACCAGATCATAGGATCCGAATGTCGCAGCAAACCACCATCCGCAAGCTGGCCGAACTGGTGAACACGCCGGTCGAGAAACTGCTGGTTCAACTGGCCGACGCCGGGATGAAGTTCAGCGGTCCCGACCAGGTCGTCACCAGCACCGAAAAGATGAAGCTGCTGGGCTTCCTGCGCCGTACCCACGGCAAGACCGACAAGCCGGTCGAGGAAGAGGCCCAGGCGGCGCCGAAGAAGATCACCCTGAACCGGCGCAAGCTGCAGGAAGTGACGGTCAGCGCCGGGCGCAGCAAGACCACGGTCAACGTCGAGGTCCGGCAGAAGCGCACCTACGTGAAGTCGGCCGAGGACCTGGCCGCCGAGCGTGCGGCGCCGTCCGCGGGCGGACGGGTGGACGACGAGCGCGCCGAGATCCTGCGCAAGCTGGAGGAATCCAAGCAGCGCAACCTGGCCGAGCAGCAGAAGCTCGCCGAGCAGGACCGCGCGCGCGCCGAGGAAATCGAGCGCAAGCGCAAGGCCGAGCAGGAAGCGCGCGAGCGCGCCGAGGCCGAGCAACGCGCGGCGCAGGCCGCGCTGGACGCCGAGTCGGCACCGCCGGCGGCGGCGCCGTCCGCGCCTGCCGCCGACCGCAACGCCGCTG
>NZ_JAGHWV010000028.1:0-16153 GCF_017746095.1 Xanthomonas sp. D-109 | reverse complement strand
GGCGGCCGGCGCAGCAGCCGGGGCCGCTGCCGGCGTGGCCGGCGCAGGCGCGGCGGCGGGCGCCGGCTTGCGCGATGCCAGCCACTTCTGGAAGTCCTGCTTGCTCACCGCCTCGACCACGATCGGCATGAAGCCGTGGTCCTTGCCGCACAGTTCGGCGCACTGGCCGCGGTACACCCCGGGCGTGTCGATGCTGGTCCAGGCCTCGTTGATGATCCCGGGGATGGCATCCTGCTTCCAGCCCAGCGCCGGCACCCACCAGGCGTGGATGACGTCGTCGGCGGTGATGACGAAGCGCACCTTGGTGTTCACCGGCAGCACCAGCCGGTTGTCCACGTCCAGCAGGTAGTGCGGGTCGTGCTCGAGCGTGGGCACCGCATGGCTCTGCCGCAGGCGATCGGAACTGCGCGCCAGGCGGCTGGTGAACGACACGTTCTCGCCCAGGTATTCGTAGCGCCACATCCACTGGTAGCCGGTGACCTTCACCGTCATCTCGGCATCGCGGGTGTCGTACATCGCGATCAGCTTGGCGGTGGCCGGCCAGGCCATCACGATCAGGATCAGCACCGGGATCACCGTCCACACGATCTCGGCCTTGGTGTTGTGGCTGAACTGCGCCGGCACCGCGCCCTTGGACTTGCGGAACTTGAAGATCGCATAGGCCATCGCGCCGAACACCAGCACGCCGATGACTACGCAGACCCACAACGCGACCATGTGCGCGTCGTAGGCGTTGCGCGCACTCTGGGTGACGCCCCTGCCCATGTTGAGCTGCCACGGCTTGGGATCGGCCGACTGCGCCCACGCCAGCGGTGCGGCCATCGCCGCCGCCAACGCCATCCCGCCCCTGACCGCCTGTTGCACCCACCCGCCGCGTTGCTTCATTGCCTAGACCCCTTGGAGCGTCATCGGTTGCGGCCGGTCACGGCCGCGAGCAAGCCTTCCAGGGTCTGCGCCAGTTGCCGGCGTTCGTCGGGGCCGAGGAATTCGCCGACCCGGACCTGCTTGCCGCTGGATGCCAGCACCACCCTGTCGTCGCCTTCGATCCGCAACCGCACCCAATGCGGATGGGCGCGGAACGCCGGCGTTCCTGCATTCGGACGGGTCACTTCCACGCAGGCCGGACCCACCCGGATATCCTCTTCGCGCTCGCCGCCGCGCCATGACCAATGCAGCGCGAGCGCCACCACGATGCTGTGCAACAGGGCGAACGCAGGCGCGAACACATTGCCGGCGAGCCACCCCAGCCCAGCCACGGCCCACATCGCCCCGGCCAGTGCGAGGAACAACAGAACGAATTGCCGGGCATTCAACGCCCGCGGCGGTCGCAGCCGCAGCTGCGTACCCGACCCCTCCGGAGAAAACGGAAACATTTCGATCATGTCGAACCGCGCTTCCGAACCGCTCGCGCCCGAGCCGCGAGCACGCCTGGATGGTAGCCCCCGGCCTGCGCGGCGGCAAGCGCGCGTTCACCATAAAAAATGCTGCAGCGCAACCAGATTCGCGTTCAGCCTGGGCGCTGCCGCCGTCGCCTTGCAGACACCGGCAACCCCCTGCGCGTGCAGGCGCTGACATAAAATGGTGGGCTCTGTCCCTGGTCTTTCCCGCATGAACGCTCTGCCTGGCGCCGGCTCTGTTCCGGCGATGCCGTCCGCGTCTCCTTCGCCCTTGCTGTCCCCCGAACTCCCGCCCGCATCGCAGGCCCTGCGCGCGGCGATCACCGCCGCCTGGCTCAAGGACGAAGCCGAACACGTGCGCGAACTGCTCGAGCAGGCGCGCCTGCCCGCGGCCGACCAGGCCAAGGTGCAGGCGCTGGCCGCCGACCTGGTCACCCGCGTGCGCGCCCGCGCCCAGGACCAGGGCGCGATCGAGGCCTTCATGCGCCAGTACGACCTCGGCAGCGAGGAAGGCGTGCTGTTGATGTGCGTGGCCGAAGCGCTGCTGCGCATCCCCGACCAAGACACCGCCGACAAGCTGATCCGCGACAAGCTCGGCGATGCGGACTGGAAGAAGCACATGGGCGAGAGCGACTCGATCCTCGTCAATGCCTCGACCTGGGGCCTGATGCTCACCGGCAAGCTGGTGCAGATCAACGACCTCACCCGCGCCGACGTGTCCGGCGCGTTCAAGCGCCTGATCGGCCGCGTCGGCGAGCCGGTGATCCGCCTGGCGGTGCGCCAGGCGATGAAGATCATGGGCCACCAGTTCGTGATGGGCCGGACCATCGGCGAGGCGCTGACCCGCTCGAAGAAGGGCGACAACGCCCACTACCGCTATTCGTTCGACATGCTCGGCGAAGGCGCGCTGACCATGAAGGACGCGCAGCGCTATCTCGACGCCTACCGCCAGGCGATCCACGCCATCGGCAAGCATTTCGCCGCGCAGCGCCCGCAGGGCGGCAAGGACGCGGTGTTCGCCGCGCCCAGCATCTCGATCAAGCTCTCGGCGCTGTACCCGCGCTACGAGCACGCCAAGCGCGCGCGGGTGATGGCCGAGCTGGTGCCGGGCGTGCTGGAACTGGCGCAACTGGCCAAGTCCTACGGCATCGGCTACACGGTCGACGCCGAAGAGGCCGACCGCCTGGAACTGTCGCTGGACATCATCGAGGCCACCTTCTCCGATCCCTCGCTGGACGGCTGGGAAGGCTACGGCCTGGCGGTGCAGGCGTACCAGAAGCGCACCCCGTACACGATCGACTTCCTTGCCGACCTGGCGCGCCGCGTCGGCCGCCGCATCCCGGTGCGCCTGGTCAAGGGTGCCTACTGGGACGCGGAGATCAAGCGCGCGCAGGTCGAGGGCCACCCGGGCTATCCGGTGTTCACCCGCAAGCAGAACACCGACGTGTCCTACCTGGCCTGCGCCAAGCGCCTGTTCGCGCACAGCGACGCGCTGTATCCGATGTTCGCCACCCACAACGCGCAGACCATCGCCGCGGTGCGCGCCATCGCCGGCGGCCGCGACTACGAGCACCAGAAGCTGCACGGCATGGGCGACGACCTCTATGCCGAAGTGATCCCCGCCGACCGCCTCGGCGTGCCCTGCCGCGTGTACGCGCCGGTGGGCTCGCACGAGGACCTGCTGCCTTACCTGGTGCGGCGCCTGCTGGAGAACGGCGCCAACTCCAGCTTCGTCAACCGCATCACCGACGAAGACGTGGCCATCGAAGACCTGATCCGCGACCCGGTCGAGGCCGTGTCCGCGTTCGCCTCCATCCCGCATCCGAAGATTCCGCTGCCGGTCGATCTGCTGCGCAGCCAGAACCACAACAGGAAGAATTCCATGGGCGCCAACCTCGCCAACGACAACGATCTGCGCGCGCTGGCCGACCAGCTCAATACCGCGCTCAAGCCCTGGCAGGCTGCGCCGCTGGTGCCGGGCGCGGTGATCGCCGGCGATGCGCTGCCGGTCGCCAACCCGGCCGACCGCCGCCAGGTCGTCGGCCACTGGAAGCCGGCCGATGCCGCCACCGTGGAGAAGGCGCTGAGCAATGCCGCAGCCGCCTACCCGGCCTGGAACCGCACCCCGGCCGCCAGCCGCGCCACCATCCTCGAACACGCCGCCGACCTGCTGGAAGCGCGCATGCCCGAGTTCATGGCGCTGTGCGTCAAGGAAGCCGGCAAGACCCTGCCCGACGGCGTCGCCGAAGTGCGCGAGGCGGTGGATTTCCTGCGCTACTACGCCGGCCAGGCGCGCGCGCAGTTCGGCGCCCCCGAGCGCCTGCCCGGCCCGACCGGCGAATCCAACGAACTGCAGCTGCACGGCCGCGGCGTGTTCGTGTGCATCAGCCCGTGGAATTTCCCGCTGGCGATCTTCCTCGGCCAGGTCGCCGCGGCGCTGGCCGCCGGCAACAGCGTCATCGCCAAGCCGGCCGAGCAGACCAACCTGGTCGGCCACGCCGCGGTGAAGCTGCTGCACGAAGCCGGCGTGCCGGAGGCCGTGGTGCAGTTCCTGCCCGGCGACGGCGCCACCGTCGGCGCCGCGTTGACCCGCGATCCGCGCGTGGCCGGCGTCGCCTTCACCGGTTCCACCGAGACCGCGCGTGCGATCAACCGCGCGCTTGCCGCGCGCGATGCCGCCATCGGCGTGCTGATCGCCGAGACCGGCGGCCAGAACACCTTCATCGCCGACTCCTCGTCGCTGCCGGAAGCGGTGGTCAAGGACGCGATCTCCAGCGCCTTCATCTCCGCCGGCCAGCGCTGCTCGGCCGCGCGCGTACTGTTCGTGCAGGACGACATCGCCGACAAGGTGATGACGATGCTCGCTGGCGCCATGGCCGAACTGAAGGTCGGCGACCCGGGCCTGCTGTCCACCGACGTCGGCCCGGTGATCGATGCCGATGCGCTGCAGATCCTCACCGACCACGCCGCACGCATGGACCGCGAAGCGCGTGCGATCGCCGTGGCCGCCACCGACGACGCTACCGCGCACGGCAGCTTCTTCGCCCCGCGCGCCTACGAGCTGCAGTCGCTGTCGCAGTTGCAGCGCGAGATCTTCGGCCCGGTGCTGCACGTGATCCGCTGGAAGGCCGACCAGCTCGATGCGGTGATCGACCAGATCAACGCCACCGGCTACGGCCTGACCCTGGGCGTGCATTCGCGCATCGACGAGACCATCGAGCGCATCGCCTCGCGCGTGGCGGTGGGCAACGTCTACGTCAACCGCAACCAGATCGGCGCGGTGGTTGGCGTGCAGCCGTTCGGCGGCCAGGGCCTGTCCGGCACCGGCCCCAAGGCCGGCGGCCCGCACTACCTGCTGCGCTTCGCCACCGAGAAGGTGGTGACGGTCAACACCACCGCTGCCGGCGGCAACGCCTCGCTGCTGACCCTGGGCGACTGACCGGCCCGCTCGGCGCAGCGTTCCGCCCGGAACCTGCGCCGGCCGCCGCCCGCCGCAGCGCGCAGCGCACGCTGCGGACAGGCACAAAAAAGCCCCGCCGAAGCGGGGCTTTTTCGTGAACCGCGAAGCGCCTGCGATCAGAACTTGTAGTTGACCGAAGCCGCCAGCACGTTGCCGCTCACGTCGTAGTCGCCGACCAGGGTGTTGCCGGTGGCGCTGGTGGTGGCGATGCTCGGATCGTTGGTGAACAGGTGGGTGTAGCCGAAGCTGTACTCGGCCTGCTCGGACGGCTTCCAGGTCAGACCCAGCGAGACCCACTTGCGGCTCGCGTCCGGCACGCGCACGTCGCGGTGCTGGTCGGTGGTCGGGGTCTGGTCGTAGGCCACGCCGCCACGCAGGGTCAGCGTATCGCTCATGCGGTAGTCGGCACCCAGCGACACGAAGGTGGTGTCGCGGTACGAGAAGTCCAGCACGCTGTCGGGCTGGTTGGAGGCGAAGTCGACGGTGACCTTGTCGAACTTGCTCCAGGCGGTGCGGGTGACGTCGGCCATCACCGTCCACTGCTCGTTGATATTGTGGGTGAAGCTGGCGGTGGCGCTGGCCGGCAGCTTGACCGTGGCACGGCCCTTGGTGTCGACGAAGGTACCCGGCGCGGCGACAGCCAGCACGGTGGCGGCATTGCCCGGCACGGTGAAGTTGGCATCGCCGTCGGTGATCTTGTGCTCGACCTGCGACCGGTAGCTGAAGCCGATGTGGGTGTTCTCGTCGATGCTGAACAGGCCGCCCAGGGTGAAGCCGACGTCGGTGTTGTCGCCCTTGATGCGCGAGAAACCATCGGCGCTGCCCGGCGCGAAGCCCGGCACGCGGCGCGATGCCAGGATGGTGCCGAAGTCGATGGCGTTGCTCAGATCGATGTCCAGGCGCTCGGCGAACACCGACGCGCCGAACGACACGTACGGGTTGACGTCGTAGGAGAAGGCGAAGTTCAGGTCGATCGCCTGCAGCTCGGTCTTGACGCCGTTGTAGCGGCCCACCCAGTCGCGGTCGTATTCGGTCTTGAAGCCGAACGGCACGGTCAGCGAGGTGCCGAAGTGCATGTTGTTGTTTTCGCCGAACGGCATGTGGAAGTACACCGCCGGGACCGGCGCGATCATGCCGGCGTCGCCGCCGCGGCCGCCGGAGATCGGCGCGCCGGTGGCGTAGGTGCCGCCGTCGCCCTGGTACTTGGCCGAGAACTGGATGGCGCTGACGTCGGCCTGGAACACCTTGCCGTCGAGCTGGCGCATGCCGGCCGGGTTCACGGCGATGATCGAGGCATCGCCGGGGGCGCTGCCGGAGCCGGCGAACGCGCGGCCCAGGCCCTTGGCGCTGTTCTCCTTGAGCTGGAACGCGGCGCCGTGCGCCTGGCCCATGGCCAGCGCGCCGACGATGCCGACGGCCAGAGCGGTGAAACGGACGAACTGGGTAGCGTTTTGCATGACTAGTTTTTCTCCGGAAGACGAAGTGTCTGTGTTCGCGCCTGCGCAACCCCGAACCGCAACGGCCCGGGAATGCGCGCCGGAGTCCCCTCCCGACATACGACGCCGTATGCGAGTATACCCCGCACCGTTAACTAAACAATAACGACATGATGCGTTCAGGTTCGTGTGGAGTCGGCGTGCGTTCAGCCGAATGAAGCCCTTATCTTGGCGTCCTAGCGGTCTCCGGTTCCCCTTCCCTCGCATGTTCGTTTCCATCCCTTCCCGCGAACGCACCACGTTGCGCTGGGCCACCCCGCTGCTGTTCGCGGCGATGTGGCTGGCCTTCCTGTGGTCGATCAGCCGTCCCGACGAGGCGCGCGCGACCCTGTGGCTGGACTGGGGTGCGCTGTCGGCCGGGGTCGGCAGCCCGCGCGACTGGCTGGCGACGGTGCAGGACGGCAGCGTGCTGCGCCTGTTCACCGCGCTGTTCCTGCACGCCGACTGGTCGCACCTGCTCGGCAACCTGGTGTTCCTGCTGATCTTCGGCCTGCCCGCCGAGCGCGTGCTGGGACCGTGGCGGTTCCTGCTGCTGTTCCTGGGCGGCGGGGCGATTTCCAACCTGGCCGCGGTGTTCGCGATCGGCACCCCCGACCGGGTCATCATCGGCGCCAGCGGCGCGGTGTCGGCGCTGATCGGCACCTACCTGGCGCTGTTCCCGCGGGCCAAGCTCGGCGTGGTGCTGCCGCTCGGGCTGTTCCTGGAATTCGTGCGCGCCCCGGCCTCGCTGCTGATCGGCACCTGGGCAGCGCTGCAGGTGGTGTTCGCCTACATCGGCCCGGCGTTCGGCATGGTGGCGTGGTCGGCGCACCTGGCCGGCTTCGCCTTCGGCATGGTCTACGGGCTGTACGTGCGCGCGGCGATCGCGCGGCGGCTGCGCAAGCGCAAGGGTTTCTGAGCCGCCTGCGGCAACGGCGCCCGTATACTGCGGGCATGTTCAAGCACCTGTACAAAGTGACCTTCCTCAACCACGGCAAGGTCTACGAGCTGTATTGCCAGCACGTGGGCAGCAGCCATCTGTGGGGCTTCACCGAGATCGGCACGCTGGTGTTCGACGTGCACGATGGGCTGGTGATCGATCCCACCGAGGAACGCCTGCGCGAGGAGTTCGGCGCCACCAAGACGCTGCACCTGCCGATGCAGAGCATCGTGCGCATCGAAGAGGTGGAGAAGAAGGGGCCGTCGGCGATCCGCGACGCGGCCACCGGCGAGAAGGTGGTCACGCCGTTCCCGATGCCCGGCAAGCCTCGCTGAGCCGATGCGCATCCTGATCGCCGACGACTATCAGGATGCGGTGCGCCACCTGCCCTGCTTCGCGCGGCTGCAGGCGCACAGCGTGCAGGTGCTGACCGCGCTCGCGCCCGACCGCGACACCCTGGTCCGCCATGCCGCCGAGGCCGAGGCGCTGGTGCTGATCCGCGAGCGTACCCGCATCGACGCCGCCCTGCTGGCGCGACTGCCCAAGCTGCGCCTGATCAGCCAGACCGGGCGGATCGGCGAGCACATCGACCTGGCCGCCTGCACCGCGCGCGGCGTGGCCGTGGCCGAAGGCGTCGGCTCGCCGGTGGCGCCGGCGGAACTGACCTGGGCGCTGCTGATGGCCGCCAGCCGGCGCGTGCCCGCCTACCGCGATGCGCTGCTGGGCGGGCACTGGCAGGCCACCGGCGATGCGCAGCTGGGCCGCAGCCTGGAGGGCCTGACCCTCGGCATCTGGAGCTACGGCAAGATCGGCCGCCGCGTCGCCGCCTACGGCCGCGCCTTCGGCATGCGCGTGCAGGTATGGGGGAGCGAGGACAGTTGTGCGCAGGCGCGCGCCGACGGCTTCGCGGTCGCCGCCAGCCGCGCGGCGCTGTTCGCCGAGAGCGACGTGCTCAGCCTGCATCGCCGCCTGGTCGCGGCCACCCGTCACCAGATCGGATTGGATGATCTGCTGCGGATGAAACCGGATGCGTTGCTGGTCAACACCAGCCGTGCCGAACTCATCGCCCCCGGCGCGCTGTTGGCGGCGCTGGACGCCGGCCGTCCCGGGCAGGCGGCGCTGGACGTGTTCGAACAGGAGCCGATCCTGGACCCGCAGCATCCGCTGCTGCGGCATCCGCGGGTGCTGGCGACGCCACACCTGGGCTACGTCGAACAAAGCAGCTACGCGCTGTATTTCGGCGCCGCCTTCGACAACGTGCTGGCCTTCGCCGCCGGCACGCCGCAGCGGCTGGCCAATCCCGAGGTGCTCAGCGTCGCCGACTGAGCCGCTGGCCACCGCCGCCGCGCAACGGTCACGCCGCGCGCGCGATGACGACGGTGCCGCCCGCCGGCTCAGGTCCCGGACACTGGAGCCGGTTCGGTCTTGTCGGACTCGGTCTTTGCAGGTTCCGACTTGGCAGGCTCGGGCTTTGCCGGCTCCGCCGCCGGCTGCTTCGCCGGGGCCGCCTTCGGCGCGACGCCCGCCGGCTTGTGTGCCGGCTTGGCCTTGCCCTTGCCGGCCGGTGCCGCCGCAGCCGCCCGCGCCACGGCGCCAGGCTGCTTCAATTCGGCCAGCGCCTGCGCGATCGGGCCATCGCCCGGCAGCACGTCGCCGGCGGTGTAGCCCTCGGCGCCCTCGTCGTCGCCATGCAGGTGGCCCGGCAGGGTCGCTTCGCTGTAGTCGGCGATCGCGGCCGGCTTGTCAGCATCGTCCGCGCTGGCCTCCGGGTGCAGCACCACGTCGGGCACGATGCCGCTGGCCTGGATCGACTTGCCGCTCGGCGTGTAGTAGCGCGCCGTGGTCAGCTTGACCGAGTCGCCGTTGTCCAGCGGCAGCACGGTCTGCACCGAGCCCTTGCCGAAGGTGCGGCTGCCGACGATGCGCGCGCGCTTGTTGTCGCGCAGCGCGCCGGCCAGCACTTCCGAGGCGCTGGCCGAACCGGCATCCACCAGCACCACCATCGGCGCGCCGTTGAGCAGGTCGCCGGGGGTGGCGTCGAACTTGGAATCGCTGACCGAGATGCGCCCGCGGGTGCTGACGATGGTGCCCTTGTCGAGCACGTCGTCGGCCACCTGCACCGCCGCGGTCAGCAGGCCGCCCGGATTGCTGCGCAGGTCCAGCACCAGGCCGCGCAGCTTGCCGCCGGCCTGCGCCTGCAACTGCTGCAGCTGCTTGTGGAAATCGGCGCCGGTGTCGGCCTGGAAGGTGCTGATGCGGATGTAGCCGTAGCCCGGCTCGAGCATGCGGCTGCGCACGCTGGCCACGCGGATGGTCTGCCGGGTCAGGGTCACGTCGAACGGCTTGGCCACCTTGTCGCGGGCGATGGTCAATACGACCTTGCTGCCCGGCTCGCCGCGCAGCGGTTCCATCGCCTTGACCGCGCTGATCGGCTTGCCGTCGATGGCGATGATGATGTCGCCCGAGCGCAGGCCGGCCCGCGCGGCGGGCGTGTCGTCGATCGGCGATACCACCTTGAGCGTGTTGTCCGGCAACTGCAGCAGCTCCACGCCGATGCCGTCGTAGGCGCCGCTGGTCTGCTCGTCGAAGGCTTCGGCGTCCTCCTTGCTGAAATAGGTGCTGTGCGGATCCAGGTCCAGCAGCAGGCCGCGGATCGCGGACTGCATCAGCTTCTTGTCGTCGACCGGATCGACGTAGGCTTCCTTCACCGCGTTGTAGACCGCGACGTAGCGACGGATCTCGTCCAGCGGCACCTTGGCGCTGGCCGATTCGGTGGCGTCGGGATCGTCGGCGCTGGCCGCCGGGGCCGTGGGCGTCTGCGCCTCGGCGCGTTGCGCCATCGACGGCAGCGGCGCCAGGGCGAGCAACAGGGCTGCGGACAGGACTACGCGCATGAAGCACTCCGATTGGGGAAGACCCGCACCGTGCACGGCGCGGTTGTCCGGATTATGCGCGAAGCCGAGCTAAATTCGCGTTGAACGCACCGCGTTGGCGTGGCTCAGCGGCGCTGCAGCCAGGATGAGGGATCCACCGGCTGACCATTGCGGCGCAGTTCGAAGTACAGCGCCGGGCGGCCCTGGCCGCCGGAATTGCCGACCTTGGCCACCGCATCGCCGCGCTTGACCTTGGCGCCGGCGTCGCGCAGCAGCGTGTCGTTGTGCGCGTACAGGCTCATGTAGCCGTTGCCGTGGTCCACGATCAGGATCATGCCGTAGCCGGTCATCCAGTCGGAGAACACCACCGTGCCGTCGGCGACCGCGGTGACGGTGCTGCCGGCAGGCGCGGCGATCAGCACGCCGCTGCTGGTGCGCCCGTCGGGCAGCCGGCCGCCGTAGCGCGCGATCAGGTCGCCCGACAGCGGCCAGCCGAGGCCACCGACCTTCAGCGGCGGCGCCGCGGCCACCACCTTGGGCGGCACCTTGCCGCCGCCACGCCCGGCCTTCGCCGCGGCCTTGGCCTGCGCCGCCTGTTCGGCCGCTTCGCGCCTGGCCGCGGCACGGCGCTCGGCCTCGGCGCGCGCGGCGGCGGCGCGCAGGTTGGCGAGCAGCGTCTCCAGCGCCTTGGCGTCCTGGCCCAGCGCCTTCTCGCGTTCGCTGCGGTCCTGGTAGCGCTGGTCCAGTTCCGAGACCACGCTGGCGCGCTGCTTGCGGTCGCGCTGCAGGGCCTGGGCCTGTTCCTGCTGGCGGCGCTGGGCCTCGCTCAGCTGCTGCTTCTGTTCGACGACCTCGCGCTGCACCTGTTCCAGCGCCTGCAGCTCGTGGGTCAGCGTGGCGATGCGCTGCGCGCGCTCGCGCTGCAGATAGCGGTGATAGGCCAGCAGGCGGTTGGCGTCGGCCACGCGGTCCTGCGCCAGCAGCAGCTTCAGCGGCGCATTGCCGCCGATGGCATAGGCCGCCCGCAGCAGTTGCGCCAGTTCGGCGCGCTGCCGCGTCAAACCGCTGCGCAGGCCATCGCGCTTGCGCTCGAGCTCGGCCAGGGTCTGCTGGTGCCGCTGCAGCGCCTGCTGCGTCTGCGCCAGGCTGCGACCGGTGGCGGCGACCTTTTCGTCGGCGTCGCGCAACTGGCGCGCGGCGTCGCCACGCTTGCCTTCTAGCTGCCGCCGCTCCTCGGCCACGCTCTTCAGTTCGTTGCGCACCTTCTCCAGGCGCTTCTCGGCCTCGCGCGGATTCTGCGCCGCGGCCAACCCGGCGGTCAGCAGCCACGCCGCCGCCAGCAGGCTGCGCAACGGCCCGCGCCATTGCACGGGCGCACGCCGCTCGGCCGCGCGGGGCGCGGCGGAATGCGGTGGGACAGGCGCGGCTGCGGGCAAGCGAGGGTCCAGTGACTTCAGGCAGGTGTGGATTGTAGCGAAGCGTGTTGTGATCGCCTCACGATTGATTGCGGCCGCATCGTCGGCGCCCGGGAGGTGAAGGATGAAACGCATGCATCTGGCGGTTGTGCTGGCGCTGGCCCTGACGGCCGGCCAGGCGTTCGCGGGCGAAGGCATCAGCAAGGTCAACGGCAGCATCACTGCCGACGCCGGCAAGCAGTACGGGGATCTGGAAACGGTCAACGGCAGCATCAACGTCCAGTCCGGCGCCCAGGTGGGCAGCGTGGAAACAGTCAACGGCAGCGTCAAGGTCGCCGACGGCGCGCAGACCAAGGGCTTGTCCACGGTCAATGGCGGCATCACCCTCGGCGAGCGCGCGCAGGTCGCCGGTTCCATCGAAACCGTCAACGGCGGCATCTTCGTCGACCGCGGCGGCCGCGTCGGCGGCGGCATCGAAAGCGTCAACGGCAGCATCGGCCTGGTCGCCACGCAATTGGACAAGGGCATCGAGACGGTCAACGGCGACATCACCGTCGGCCACGATTCGCATGTCGGTGGCGGCATTTCGATCAACAAGCCCAGTTTCAGCATGTCGTTCAAGCCGACGCGCAAGCCGCGGGTCATCGTCGGCCCCCGCGCGGTCATCGACGGCCCGCTGCGCTTCGAGCGCGAAGTGACCCTGTACGTGCACCGCAGCGCCAAGACCGGGCCGATCACCGGCGCCACCGCGCTGCCCTTCGACGGCGACACCGCGCCGAACAACTGAGCCATGCCGCGTCGCCGCGCGCGCCCGGACGCGCGCGGCTTGCCTATAGAATCCAGGGTTCCCTCGCCACCAGGAGCCCCCATGTCCCGCAAGCTCGTGCTGTGCCTGGCCGCGGCCGCGGCGCTGACCGCGTGCAAACGCGAAGCGCCCGCCCCGGCCGCCGACACCACGCCACCGGCCGCGACGCCCGCGCCCGCTGCGGCGCCCACGCACGCGTTCTCCACCGGGATCGCGCCGGCGGACTTCGCCGAACTGGTCAAGACGCTGTCCTCCGACGCCTTCGAAGGCCGCGGTCCCGGCACGCCGGGCGAGGACAAGACGGTCGCCTACATCCGTGACCAGATGCAGCGCATCGGCCTGCAGCCCGGCAACGGCGACAGCTGGTTCCAGGACGTGGCGATGACCGAGACCACCGCGGCGCCCGGCACCACGCTCACCATTAGCCACGACGGCGCTGCGCGACAGCTCGCCTTCGGCAGCGACATGGTGGTGGGCACGCGCACCGGCCAGCCCGAGGTCAAGCTCGATGGCAGCGACATGGTCTTCGTCGGCTACGGCGTGGACGCGCCGGAGCAGAAGTGGAACGACTATGCCGGCCAGGACTGGAAGGGCAAGACGGTGGTGATGTTCGTCAACGACCCCGGCTTCCACACCGGCGACGGCAGCCTGTTCGAAGGCAAGCGCATGACCTACTACGGGCGCTGGACCTACAAGTTCGAGGAAGCCGCGCGCAAGGGCGCCGCCGCCGCATTGATCGTGCACGACGCGCCCGGCGCCAGCTACGGCTGGGACGTGGTCAAGAACTCCTGGTCCGGCGCGCAGTACGACCTGCCGGCGAAGGACGATCCGGAGCCGCGTATCCCGGTGCAGGGCTGGCTCACCGCCGAGGCGGCCAAGCAGCTGTTCGCCGATGCCGGACTGGATCTGGCGCAAGCGTACAAGGACGCCAGCAAGCGCGGCTTCAAGCCGGTCCCGCTGAAGGCCAAGCTCTCGGTGGACCTGAAGAGCACCATCGCCGAGAAGACCTCGCGCAACGTGGTCGGCGTGCTGCCCGGCAGCAGCCGCGCCGACGAAGCGGTGCTGTACATGGCGCACTGGGATCACCTGGGCAAGCACGAGGGCGAGCCCGGCGACAACATCTACAATGGTGCGGTCGACAACGCCACCGGCGTGGCCGGCATCCTCGAAATCGCCGAGGCCTTCGCGCACCAGCAGCCCAAGCCCGAGCGTTCGGTGGTGTTCCTGGCGGTGACGCTGGAGGAGTCGGGGCTGCTCGGTTCCAAGTACTACGTGGCGCATCCGACCTTCCCGCTGAACAAGATCGCCGGCGTCATCAACCTGGATGCGATGCCGGTGGCCGGGCGCGCCAAGGACCTGGTGGTCAACGGGTTCGGCAGCTCGCAACTGGAAGATATGCTCAAGCCGATCGCCGCCGCGCAAGGCCGCGTGCTGCACTCCGAGGACGCGCCGCAGAGCGGGTTCTACTTCCGTTCCGATCACTTCAACTTCGCCAAGGCCGGCGTGCCGGCGCTGTACATCGACGGCGGCGAAGACCTGGTCGACGGCGGCATCGAAGCCGGGCGCCGCGCCGCGGCAGAGTACGCCAAGCGCTACCACACGCCGGCCGACGAGTACGATCCGGCGACCTGGAAGCTCGACGGCGTGATGGACGACCTGCAGGCGGTGTACGGCGTCGGCAAGGAACTGGCGGCCGGCGACAGCTGGCCGAACTGGTATGCGGACAATCCGTTCAAGGCCGCACGCGACAAGATGATGGGAAGGCCGACGTCGCTGCCGGCGGCGCAGCCTGCCGCCGGCAAGTAGGCGGCGGCTTATCCCGAGCTTCATGGCAACGGCGCTTCGGCGCCGTTTCTGCCACCATGGGTCGCGCGGCGCACCGGGCGTCGTCGGTGCCACCACCTCGTGCAGATCGCTTACTGCACGCAGTGCTGCGCGGTTGCCGGACGTGTTCCGAGCGCCTCGAATGCCGATCGGACACCCACGCGCAAAGCACTTCGGCCGCGACGAGAGCTACCGCTACAGAAAAGCCCGGGCATGCGCTGCCCGGGCTTTCATGGGATGACGATGACGCATGACGTGACCGCGGCGGCTGACCGCCACGGTCGCCGTCGGCTCAGGCCGCCTGCTTGGTCTGCGCCAGGCTGGCCATGTCGATGACGAAACGGTACTTCACGTCGCCCTTGAGCATGCGCTCGTAGGCCTCGTTGATCTGCGCCATCTCGATCGTCTCGATGTCGGACACGATGCCGTGCTTGGCGCAGAAATCCAGCATCTCCTGGGTCTCACGGATACCGCCGATCAGCGAACCGGCCAGCTGGCGCCGCTTCATGATCAGGTTGAACACCGTCGGCGACGGGTGCGGCTCGGCCGGCGCGCCGACAAGGGTCATGGTGCCGTCGCGCTTGAGCAGGGTCAGGAACGCATCGAGGTCGTGCGGTGCCGCCACGGTGTTGAGGATGAAATCGAAGCTGTTGGTGTGCGCCGCCATCTCGTCGGCGTTCTTCGACACCACCACCTCGTTCGCGCCCAGACGCAGCGCATCGTCGCGCTTACCGGCCGACGTGGTGAACAGCACGACATGCGCGCCCATGGCGTGGGCGATCTTCACGCCCATATGGCCAAGGCCGCCCAGGCCGACGATGCCGACCTTCTTGCCCGGGCCGACCTTCCAGTGATTCAGAGGCGAATAGGTGGTGATGCCAGCGCACAGCAGCGGCGCCACCGCCGCCAGCTGGTCGGCATCGTGGCGGATCTGCAGCGTGTACTTCTCGTCGACCACGATGTGATCGGAGTAGCCGCCATAGGTGTTCTCCCCGCCGAACATCGGACCGTTGTAGGTACCGACGAAGCCGTTTTCGCAGTACTGCTCTTCGCCATCGGCACAGGAGGCGCAATGCCGGCAGCTGTCGACCATGCAGCCGACACCGGCCAGGTCGCCGACCTTGAAGGCAGTGACCTGATCGCCCACCGCTGTAATGCGGCCGACGATTTCATGGCCGGGGACGGACGGGTACTGGGTGTTGTGCCACTCGTTGCGGGCGGTGTGCAGATCCGAGTGGCAGACGCCACAGTAGAGGATCTCGATGCTGACATCATGCGCACCGAGCGCACGGCGCTCGAAGGTGAAGGGGGTCAGTGGCTGATCGGACGCCTTGGCGGCGTATCCATTGGCTTGGCTCATGGGGAAGGCCTCGTGGTGGGTGAAAGGGGCCGAAAAGCGATGCGCGAGGCAGGCAGAGATGCCCACGCGGTCGCCAAAATCGAGAAAAAGTCTAAGCGGCGCGGCATGAAAGGCGCGCATCGCCACATGGAACGGTGCGATGCGCTTGCTCTGAATCCGCTGTCGAAGCGAACAAGTGTGGACTGGCGCACGTGCTCGGCTGAACGTAGCCGCACTCCACCGATGGAGCGCAAGCGAAATGCCGGCGCTCAGCCACGGCACTACGGAGGGGGCGGCGACGCGGCACGTCTCGACGCGCGCGACAGCGACGCGGGAGGTAGTAGAGCGTTTGGCCTCATCCGCCCGTGCGAGCCCCTTCTTCGGAGGGGAGAAGGGAGGAACCGAGCCCCTCTCCCCCCGGGAGAGGGGTAGGGGTGAGGGTAGGGCGCGCGCAGCGCCTCGCCGATCCGTCATTGCGAGGCTTGGCCCGCACCCTCATCCGCCCCTGCGGGGCACCTTCCCCCAAGAAGGGGGCCATGGTCCCGACGGGAGAAGGGAGAACGAGGTTTCGCCCGTCCCTGATCGTCTGCGCGCGTTGGGTGTTTTTCCAGGCGCAATAAAAAAT
>NZ_JAGHWV010000027.1:46780-175568 GCF_017746095.1 Xanthomonas sp. D-109 | reverse complement strand
GAGGGTACGGTGCGCGAAGCGCCCGCGTGGCTCCATCGCGCCATGCCGCCAGACGCCGACACGGCGGAAGACAGGCGTGCCGCGCTGAAGAGCAGCGCCTCAGGCGCGCAGGATCTCGCCGCTGGCGGCGTCGCGGATCGGGGTGGGTTGGGCCAGGCCGCCGGTGTCGCCGTCGATCAGGCCATCGAGCTCTTTCAGCACCAGCGGATCCAGCTCGCTGCGCTGCCGTGCCGGCGGCTCGCCGCCGCGGTTGGCGCTGGTCGAGACCAGGGCGCCGCCCCAGGCGCGGCAAAGGGCGGCCACCAGCGGATGCGCGCTGATCCGCACGGCGATGCCCTGGTGCGCGCCGGTGACCCAGGGCGGCGCGTGCGCGGCGGCGGGCAGGATCCAGGTGTGCGGTCCCGGCCAACTGGCCAACACCGCGGCCAACCGGTCCGCTGGCAACGCGGAAAGGTCCAGCAGCGGGCGCAGCGGATCCAGTTCGGCGGCGACCACGATCAGGCCCTTGTCCACCGGTCGTTGCTTGATCCGCAGCAGGCGGGTCACGGCGGTCTCGTCGTGCGGATCGCAGCCCAGGCCCCACACGGCTTCGGTGGGATAGGCGATCACGCCGCCCTGGCGCAGGACGGCGACGGCATGGCTCAGCGACAGGTCGGTCATGCGCGCATCATGCGGCACGTCCTCGTCTAAGGACAATGAGGGTCGGATGGGCGGGACTCGGGGTTTTCGCAAGTCTCCGGCCGTGCCGCCTTTCTGTGGGAGAGGGGCAGCCCCGACACCTTGCCGATAACGCGTCGGGGCTGAAGCCCCTCCCACAGACAGCCGCGGTGTCGCGGTTCTTCAGGCGCTGAGAGACGCCGTGGGCACCGCGAGAAGACGGCTCAGCGGCCGTGCTCGTACTATCCGAGGTGGCGCATTGGGCCAACCTCGGTCATCCGCAGAGCGGCTCAGCCGCCCTTGGCCACCGTCTTCTTGGCGGCCTTCTTCACCGCTTTCTTGGCGGTCTTCTTCGCGGCCTTCTTGACCGCCTTCTTCGCCGCTGGCTTGGCCGGGGCGTCGGCGGCGGCCTTCTTCGGCGCGCTCTTCTTCGGCGCGGCTTCCTTCTTGGCGGCGGCCTTCTTGGCGCCGAAGCCCTTGCGCACCGGCTTGCCGGTTTCCTCCAGCAGCTTCTGCACTTCGTCCAGGCTCAGCGTGGCCGGCTCGCGATCCTTGGGGATCTTGCCGTTGAGCTTGCCGTCGCTGATGTACGGGCCGAAGCGGCCGTTGAGCACCTGGATGTCGCTGCCGGGGAATTCCTTGATGATGCGGTTGCGCGCGATCTCTTCCTTCTCCTCGATCAGGAACACCGCACGGGCCAGATCGATGGTGTAGGGGTCGTCTTCCTTCTTCAGCGAGGCATAGACGCTGCCGCGCTTGGCGAACGGGCCGAAGCGGCCGATGCCGACGCTGACCTCCTCGTCCTTGTCCTGGCCGAGGCTGCGCGGCATCAGGAACAGCTCCAGCGCCTCCTCCAGGGTGATGGTGTGCATGCTCTGGCCGGGACGCAGCGACGCGAACTTGGGCTTGTCCTCGGCGTCCTCGGCGGTGCTGCCGATCGCCGCGTACGGCCCGAAGCGGCCCAGGCGCACGCTCACCGGCTTGCCGGTCTTGGGGTCGGTGCCGAGCTCGCGCGCGCCACTGGCTTCGGCGCGATCGACCGATTCCTTCTTGTCCTCGACCAGTTCCTTGAACGGTTCCCAGAAGCGCGACATCAGCGGGATCCAGTCTTCCTCGCCGCGCGAGACCGCGTCGAGCTCGTCCTCGAGCTTGGCGGTGAAGTCGTAGTCCACGTACTGGGTGAAGTGGCTGGACAGGAACTTGGAGACCGCGCGGCCGACGTCGGACGGGCGGAAGCTGCGGCCTTCCATTTCCACGTACTTGCGGAACAGCAGGGTCTGGATGATCGAGGCGTAGGTCGAGGGACGGCCGATGCCGTACTCTTCCAGCGCCTTCACCAGCGCCGCTTCGGTGAAGCGCGGCGGCGGCTGGGTGAAATGCTGCTCGGCCAGGATGCGTTCCAACGGCACGCGGTCGCCGGGCTTCATCGCCGGCAGCTTGCGGCCTTCGTCCTCGTCCTCGGCGCTCTTGTTGTCCTTGCCTTCCTCGTACACGGCCAGGAAACCTGCTACGACCACGG
Source organism: Xanthomonas sp. D-109 (assembly GCF_017746095.1). NCBI lineage: Bacteria > Pseudomonadati > Pseudomonadota > Gammaproteobacteria > Lysobacterales > Lysobacteraceae > Xanthomonas > Xanthomonas sp. D-109. The sequence continues at coordinate 173,392 of NZ_JAGHWV010000027.1, read as the reverse complement.
TGGTGCCGCTGGCGCGGAACACGTGTTCGCTGCCGGCCGACAGGTCGACGCTGACGGTGTTGAGCGTGGCCGGGATCATCTGGCAGGCCACCGCACGCTTCCAGATCAGCTCGTACAGCTTGCGCTCGTCGTCGGTGAGGAAGCGGGCGACCTGCGACGGGGTGCGCAGCGCCGAGGTCGGGCGCACCGCTTCGTGCGCTTCCTGGGCGTTCTTGGACTTGGTCTGGTACGTGTTGGGCTGGTCCGGCAGCGAGGCGATGCCGTAGTCGCGGGCGATCACGTCGCGGATCTCGGCCAGCGCGTCCTGCGACAGGTTGACCGAGTCGGTACGCATGTACGAGATCAGGCCGACCGTGCCTTCGTCGCCGATCGCCACGCCTTCGTACAGTTTCTGCGCCACCTGCATGGTCTTGCGGGTGGTGAAGCCGAGCTTGCGCGAGGCTTCCTGCTGCAGGGTCGAGGTGGTGAACGGCGGCGCCGGGCGGCGCTTGCGCTCCTTGCTGGCCACGTCGGTGACGTGCAGCGCGCCCTGCGCGGCCTGCTGGATGCGCAGGCGCGCGGCCTCGGCGGTGTCGCCGTCGGTGATGGTGAACTGCTCGAACTTCTGCCCGTCGAGCTTGATCAGCTTGGCGTTGAAGTGCTGCGAGGGATGCGCGCAGTCGGCGGCGATGGACCAGTACTCGCGGGCGACGAAGGCTTCGATCTCCTCCTCGCGCTCGACGATCATGCGCAGCGCCGGCGACTGCACGCGGCCGGCGGACAGGCCGCGCTGCACCTTGCGCCACAGCACCGGCGACAGGTTGAAGCCGACCAGGTAGTCCAGGGCGCGGCGCGCCTGCTGCGCATCGACCAGGTCGCCGGCGATCTGCCGCGGCTGCGCCATCGCTTCCTTGATCGCGCGCGGGGTGATCTCGGTGAACACCACCCGGTGCAGCGGCTTGCCCTTGAGCAGCCCGCGCTCCTGCAGGATCTCGGCGATGTGCCAGCTGATCGCCTCGCCCTCGCGGTCCGGGTCGGTCGCCAGGTAGATGTCTTCGGCCACCTTGGCCGCCTTGGCGATGGCCTCCACGTGCTTCTCGTTCTTGTCGATCAGCGCGTAGCGCATCGCGAAGCCGTCGTCCGGATCGACCGCGCCTTCCTTCGGGATCAGGTCGCGCACGTGCCCATACGAGGCCAGGACGTGGAAATCCTTGCCGAGGTATTTGTTGATCGTCTTGGCCTTGGCGGGCGATTCGACGATGAGCAGGTGCTTGGACATGGCGGGTCGGGCTTCGATGGGCGTGGGCGGACGCCCTGGGGGCGGTAGGGTGGCGCAATTGCTCCGGTTAGTGAAGCGTTGCGGTCTCGCAGAGAAGCCGACGCCCGGGGCTTAACCCCCGGGCGTTCAGCAACGGCGCTTATTTATTAGTGGACATGTCCGGCGCCCGCTGTCAAGCCGGCGCCGGCCAGGCGGGCCGCCACGCGGCCCCTGGAGGCCGCCGGACTCAGTGCCAGCCGCCCTTGGCGGCCATGCCGATCGCCAAGGCGACCAGCAGCAGCGCGCCGGCCATCATCAGGCCGAACAGCGACAGAATCACCACGGTGACCGTGCCCAGCTTGCGCTGCTGCCATTCCGGGTGGTCGGTGTAGGCCCATTTGTCCACCACCAGGGTGTCGCAGAGCATGTCGTGCAGGGCCTGCTTGCGCTCGGTGAAGGCCGCCATCAGGTAGCCGATGCCCACGGTCAGGCCGCTCAGCATGAAGCCGAAATAGCGGCCGATGCCGCGGGCGACGGTGATGCGGCTGCCATCGGTGCGCACCACCTTGATGCCGACCGCCATCTTGCCCAGCGTGGCCTGCTTGGTGGAGGCGTGGAACAGGCCGTAGTACAGGGCCGAGATCGCCAGCGGCACCAGGTACATCATCAGCAACATGACGATGCCGGCGGCGGAGGTGAAGTTGGGCTCGCTGCCGACGCGGTTGACCCCCATGAAACCGAGGATCACCACGAACTGGATCACGTTGGAGACGATGCCGACCAGGAACGCGTCGATCAGGTAGGCGGCCACGCGCTTCCAGAACCCGGCCTGCACCACCTCGCCGCCGCCGACCACCCGCGTGCCGCTGTCCAGCATGGCGCTGGGCGCCGCGTAGGGCGACGCCGCCGCGGCGGGCGCGGTCCAGGCGTCGGGCACGGCCGGGGGCGGGGCGGGCGGCGGCACGTCTGTACCGATCTCCGAGGGGTGCAGCGCAGGTGCCGGGGGGGGCGCCTGGGCCAGGCCGAGCTCGTCGACGAACTCGGCCAGGCTGCGCCATTCGCTCAGGCCCTCGCGCCAGACCAGGGTCGACAGCCCGATCTCGCCGCGCTGGAAGCGCTGCTGCAGGTCGGCGGCCGCCAGCGGGCCATGGCGCTGCTGCGCCGCATCGGCGTAGTACCACTCAGTCATTCTGTTCCCCGGGAGTTGCAGTCGAAAACGGTGCGCCGGTCAGCCGCCGCGGCAGTGGACCGGCAGGACGCGATCGTCCAGGTCGGAACTGCAGTTCCAGGCGGACGTGCGCTCATCGTAGTCCAGCCACAGCGCTTTGCCATCCAGGCGCTTGGTGCCGGGCAGGTGCAGCGTGGCTTCCAGGCCGCAGTGGCCGTTGTCGAAGCGGCCGATCCGCACCTGCGCGATGGCGTCGCCGGCATAGCTCTGCGGCGTGCCGAAGCCGGTGTCGCCGTTCACCGGGCACCGGTGCTCCTGCGCGTTGAACGCGCTGATCTGGTCCTTCAATGGCGCCAGGGTGCCGAGCGCCTGCGCGACCTTTGCGCGTGCCATGTAGTCCTGGTAGGCAGGCAGGGCGATCGCCGCGCCGATGCCGAGGAACGCCACCAGCAGCACGCCGGCGACGGCGCCGACGATGGCCATGATCGCGCAGCCGGACAGGCCGCTGCGTGGCGGGGCAGCAGCGGGACCTGCGGGAGCGGCCGCCTGGAGCGTCGGCGGCAACGGCGGCGGGGTGGGGGCGTCGGGCAGGCCCAGCTCGGCGGCGAGCGCATGCAGCGGCCGCCACTCCGGCAGGCCTTCGCGCCAGACCAGGGTGTCGCGCTGCAGGCGGCCGTCGTGCAGGCGCTCCAGCAGGGCCGACGCCGGCAACGGCCCATGCCGCTCGCGGGCGGCATCGACGTAATACCAGACCGCCAATGGGGAGGTGTCTTCGTGCATCCGTGCGCGACCGTCAGCGGCTCAGTGGACCGGCTCCGGCTCGTCGACGAACATCTGCGTTTCCATCCACGCGTATGCCGCCTCGGCGCCGGGTTGATTGAACAGCACCATCAGCACCACCCACTTCAGGTCGTCCAGGTCCAGTTCGTCCTGGTCCAGGGCCATGGCCCGGTCCAGCACTAGCTCGCGCTGGTCGCTGTCGAGGATGCCGTGCTGCTCCAGGAACAGCAGGAAGCCGCGGCATTCCACGTCGAGCTTGTCCAGTTCCGGGCCATGGTAGATGCGGATCGGACCGTCGATGCGTGGCTGCGCCACGGCCGGGCGCTGGTCGGCCAGGGCGTCGAGCCAGTCGAACGCCTTGCTGATCTCGGTGGGGCTGAAGCCGGCCTGGATCAGGCCATTCTGGAGGGAGTCGCGATCGCGGACCGGATCCGCGTCTTCGCTGAAATAGTGTTCGAACAGGTACAGCAGGACATCCAGAATGCTCTCTTTCATTGCCCCTCGGCCTGCGTCGCGAGACGCTGTGGAGGTGAAGAAACTAGGGTTTGCGGGTGTAACGACCGCGTTCGACCGCCACGTAGCCATCCAGTTCCATGGCCAGCAGCATGGAGGACGCCGCTGCGGCCGTCAATCCGCTGCGTGCGATGACTGAATCCATACAGGTGGGGTCGTGGCCCAGCGCCTGCCACAAGCGCTGGTAGTCGGGGTCGGAGAAGGCCGGCGTGGCGCCGCGCGCGGTGCTGGCTCCCTGTGTGGGGGCGTTCAGGCGCCCGCGCAAGGCGTCGGCCAGTTCGGCGGCCAGCGGGGCGACGCCGGCCACCACCTCCTCGGCGCGTTCCACCAGCCCGGCGCCGTCGCGGATCAGCCGATGGCAGCCGCGTGCCAGCGGGTTGTGGATCGAGCCGGGCAGGGCGAACACCTCGCGCCCGGCCTCGGCGGCCAGTCGCGCGGTGATCAGCGCGCCGGAGCGGGTGGCGGCCTCGATCACCAGGGTCGCCAGGCTCAGTCCGGCGATGATGCGGTTGCGCGCCGGGAAGTGGCCCGCCCGCGCCGGGGTGCCGGGCGGATGCTCGCTGACCACCACGCCGCGTTCGGCGATCTGACTGCGCAGGGCGGCATGCTGGCGCGGGTAGGCCAGGTCGGGACCGGTGCCGACCACCGCCACGGTCAGTCCGTCGGCGCGCGACAGCGCCGCCCGGTGCGCGGCGGCATCCACGCCGCTGGCCATGCCGCTGGTCACCGCGAAGCCGGCCGTGGCCAGGGCCAGGGCGAAGCCGTAGGCGTTGTCGCGGCCGCCTGCGCTGGGTGCGCGGCTGCCGACCACGGCCACCGCCGGATGCCACAGCGCCGTGGGATCGCCGTCCACGTACAGCGCCAGCGGCGGGTTGGGCGTGCGCCGCAGCAGGGCGGGGTAGTCGGGATCGTGGCAACCGAGCAGGTGCCGGCCCGGCTGTGCCAGCCAGCGTTCGGCGGTATCCAGTGCAGCGCGATCGGGACGCTGCAGCGCGGCGATCTGCGCCGCATCCAGGCCGGCGGCATGCCAGGCGGCGGGGCCGGCGGCCAGCGCCGCCGCCGGGCTGCCATGCCGCTCCAGCAACTGCCGGCGCTGGGCGCTGGCCCCGCCGGCCAGCGACAGGATCAGCAGGGCCGGGTCGGCGGGCGCGTCGAAGGAGGTGGTGGCCGAATGGGACATGCGCCCAGGCTAGGCCGCAGACGCAGACGGCGCCCTCGGGCGCCGTCTGCAATCGCTGTAGGGGGACTCCCCGGTGGCGGGTCAGCGCGCGTCCGGATGCTTGACGTCGTAGCCGACCCGGGTCGGCTTGATGCCGTCCATCACCAGCGCGTAGCTGACCTTGTCGAAGGTGCGGAACACCATCGCGTGCGCGGCGTACTCGTCCGGCAGCGCCACAGTGGTGCCGCTGCCGCCGGTGAAGCCGTCGTCGGCACGCGAGGTGTTGGGATGGCGCACGCGATCGTTGACCCGGGTGCCATGGCGCCACAGCGACACCACGGTGCCGTTGTCGATGCCTTCGCGGCGGCCGCCGGAAATGGCGATCACGTCGCGCGGACCGGCCGCGCTGAACGCGTCGGCCACCGCCAGCACCCGCAGGCCGGCGGCCAGCGCCTGCTCGGACGGCGGATGCGGCACGAACTGCAGGTCGTAGGGCTGCGCCTCGACCGGGATCAGGCGGTCGCCGGCGCGCACTTCGCGGGCGTTGTCCTGCAGCAGCAGGGCGGTGGCCTGGCGGCCGTCGGGGGAGACCCGGGCGACGGTGCCGATGTTGACCTGGGCCAGTTCGTAGCCGAGGGTCTCGCGGCGCTTGTCCGGCGGCACGAAGGTCTGCCACAGGTTGCCGCTGCCGGGGGTGCTGCGGCCTTCGGCGTTTAGGTCGTCGCTGAGCTTGGGCAGCAGGTAGCGCACGGTCGGACGGACCACGGCGTAGCGCTGCCCGGCCTGGGCCTGGCCGAGGCCGACTGCGTAGACCAGTTGCCCGTCGGTGGCGCGCAGGCGGTTGTCTTCGGTGCCGACCACGTAGGGCAGGTCGTCGATGCGGTCGACCACGCGCAGGTTCTTCAGGAACGGCTCCACCTGCGCCAGCGGGATCGCGTCGATCGGCGCGTCCTGGCGCGGGCCCGGCTTGACCTCGGCGTGCGCCACACGGTCCAGGTAGGCCAGGCTCAGCACGTCGCCGGGGTAGATCAGGTGCGGGTTGTGCACCTGCGGATTGGCCTGCCAGATCTCCGGCCACAGCCAGGGCTTGCCGAGGAAACGCCCGGCGATGTCCCACAGCGTATCGCCCTTGCGCACCACGTAGGTGTCGGGGTGTTCGGCGGCCATGCTGGCGGAAGCAGCGTAGGTCGCCACGGTGAGCATCGCCACGGCGACGACCGTACGGAGTCGATTGAACATGAGCGCGGAGCCTGATTCCCCAACAGGTTGGCGCACTATAGTGCAGAACCCTGGTGCGGGCGCAAGCGCCGGACGCAGAAACGGGTAGAATTCGCAGGCCTTGCCGAATCGTCCGGCGCCCCCATCTTGGGTACCGCTATGGCCCTGCTCCCCATTCTCGAATTCCCCGACCCGCGCCTGCGCACCAAGGCAGTGCCGGTCGACGCCGCCGAGGTCACCTCCGCGGCCTTCCAGCGCCTGCTCGACGACATGTTCGAGACCATGTACGACGCGCCCGGCATCGGCCTGGCGGCCAGCCAGGTGGACGTGCACAAGCGCTTCATGGTCATCGACGTCAGCGAGGAGAAGAACGCCCCGCAGGTGTTCATCAACCCGCAGATCGTGCAGCGCGACGGCGAGCAGGTGTACCAGGAAGGCTGCCTGTCGGTCCCCGGCATCTACGCCGACGTGACCCGCGCCGACGCCATCACCGTGCGCTACCTGGACCGCCACGGCCAGCCGCAGGAACTGAGCACCGACGGCCTGCTGGCGGTGTGCGTGCAGCACGAGATGGACCACCTCGACGGCAAGCTGTTCGTCGACTACCTGTCTCCGCTCAAGCGCGAAATGGTGCGCAAGAAGCTGGCCAAGGCGCGCAAGCACGTGGCGTGAGGCCGGGAACCGGGAATGGAGAAACGGGAATCGTAAGCGCGGTGCCCGTGCCATTTCCGGGTCCGCGCGCTTTTCCCATTCTCCATTCCCCATTCCCGGTTCTCAGCCTCCATGAAACTCGTCTTCGCCGGTACGCCAGACTTCGCCGTGCCGTCGTTGCGCGCGGCTGCGCAGCGCCATGAAGTGGTCGCGGTCTACACCCAGCCGGACCGGCCCGCCGGGCGCGGCCGCGGGCTGACCCCGTCGCCGGTCAAGCTGGAGGCGGTGGCGCGCGGCATTCCGGTGCTGCAGCCGCAGACGCTGCGTTCGCCGGAGACGCTGCAGGCGCTGCGCGCGCTGCAGCCGGACCTGATCGTGGTGGTGGCCTACGGGCTGATCCTGCCCAAGGCGGTGCTGGCGATCCCGACCCATGGTTGCTGGAACGTGCATGCCTCGCTGCTGCCGCGCTGGCGCGGCGCCGCGCCGATCCAGCGCGCGATCGAGGCCGGCGACAGCGAGACCGGGGTGTGCCTGATGCAGATGGAAGCGGGGCTGGATACCGGCCCGGTGCTGCTGTCGCAGCGCACGCCGATCGGCGCCGACGAGACGGGCGGCCAGTTGCACGATCGCCTGGCCGCGCTGGGCGCGCAGGTGCTGGCCGACGGCCTGGGCCTGCTGCGCGCCGGTCTGCGCCCGGTGGCGCAGTCGCAGCCGGAGGCGGGCGTCACCTATGCGCACAAGCTGGACAAGGCGCAGGCGCGGCTGGACTGGCAGCAGCCCGCGGCGCAGCTGGCGCGGCAGGTGCGCGCCTTCGATCCGTGGCCGGTCGCCGAGGCGGTGCTGGCCGGCGAGCGGGTGCGGGTGCACGGCGCGATCGCGCTGGACCTGGCCCACGGGCAACCGCCGGGCACGGTGCTGACCGCGTCCAAGCAAGGCATCGACATCGCCTGCGGCCAGGGCGCGCTGCGCCTGCGCGTGCTGCAGCGCGACGGCGGCAAGGCGATCACCGCCGCCGACTACCTCAACGCGCGGCGCGACCTGCCGGTCCTGGCGTAAGGCGTCGGCATGCCTGTGTACGCTGTGTCGGGCCTTGCAGGCGCGTCTGTAGCCGCGTCCTCGTCGAGGCGTGGAGGCGTGTCCACTGCCCCGCGCCAGCGCGTCATCCGCGCGGGCGACCGCCGCGCGGCATGCGCCCGAAGCGGCGGCACGGCCTGGGGTGCGCGCCGATGACCGCGACGCCCAACGCTGCGTGGCCGCCGGGCGTGGCCCCGCGGGTGCTTGCCGCCCGCGTGCTGACGGCGGTGATCGATCGCGGCCGCTCGCTCAAGGCCGAACTGGCCACCGCGTTGCCGACGCTGCCGGATCCGCGCGACCGCGCGCTGGTGGAGGCGATCTGCTTCGCCGTGCTGCGCCGCCGACCGGCCTACGAGGCGGCGCTGCGCATGTGGCTACAGAAGCAGTTGCCGCAGCGCGACGCCGAACTGCGCGGCTTGCTGCTGGCCGGCTTCGCCCAGCTCGATGCGTTGGGCTTGGCGCCGCATGCGGCGCTGTCGGCGACGGTGGAGGCGGCGCGCGCGCTGGATCGGCCGCGCCAGGCCGGGCTGGTCAACGCGCTGCTGCGGCGCGCGCTGCGCGACGGGCTGCCCGTGGTCGCCGCCGACGCGGGCTGGCCGCTGTGGCTGCGCGATGCGCTGCGTGCCGACTGGCCGCAGCAGGCCGAGGCGATCTTCGCCGCCAGCCAGCAGCCGGCGCCGCTGTGGCTGCGCGTCAACCGCCAGCGCGGCACCCGCGACGCCTACCTGCAGGAACTGGCTGCGGCCGGCATCGCCGCGCAGGCCTCGCCGCTGCTGGCCGATGCGATCCGGCTGGAGACGCCGCTGGCGGTGGGGGCCTTGCCGGGCTTCGCCGAGGGGCGCGTGTCGGTGCAGGACGGTGCGGCGCAACAGGTCGCCGACGTGCTGGCGCCAGCGCCGGGCGCGCGCGTGCTCGACGCCTGCGCGGCCCCCGGCGGCAAGTCCGCGCACCTGCTCGAACGCGATCCCAGTCTGCGCCTGACCGCGCTGGACGTGGATGCGCGGCGCCTGGCGCGGGTCGGCGAGACCTTCGCGCGCACCGGGGCAGGCGCGCAGGCGCAGTTGCAGGTCGCCGATGCGGCGCAGCCGCAGGACTGGTGGGACGGCGTGCCATTCGACGCGGTGCTGCTCGACGCGCCGTGTTCGGCCACCGGCATCGTGCGCCGCCAGCCGGACGTGCTGCTGCATCGCCGCCGCGAGGACGTGGTGGCGCTGCAGGCGCTGCAGGCGCGCCTGCTCGACGCCGCCTGGCAGGTGCTGCGGCCGGGCGGGGTGCTGGTCTACGCCACCTGTTCGCTGCTGCAGGACGAGAACGCGCGGCAGGTGCAGGCCTTGCTGGCGCGGCAGCCCGGTGCGGCGCTGGAGGACCCGGGCGAAGCCTGCGGGCATGCCTCCGGCGGCGGCCGCCAGCGCTTCCCCGGCGAGCAGGACTGCGACGGTTTCTATTACGCGCGGTTCCGCAAGACGGCATGAACCGGCGTCGGTATCATCGCTTCCCATGCTGAAGACCCGCGCCTCCCGAGAGTTCTGGTTGTTGGCCATCCTGGCGGTGCTGGTGCTCGGCGCCGGCCTGGGCCTGCGCGATCCGCACCCGGCCGACGAACCGCGCTTCGCGCTGGTCGCCAAGCAGATGGTGGAGAGCGGCAACTGGCTGTTCCCGCACCGCGGCACCGAGCTGTACTCGGACAAGCCGCCGATGCTGATGTGGCTGCAGGCCAGCTTCTATTCGCTGTTCGGCAACTGGCGGGTGGCGTTCCTGCTGCCGTCGCTGCTGGCCGGGCTGGGCACGCTGGCCTGCGTCTACGATCTCGGCCGGCGCCTGTGGACGCGCCGCGTCGGCATGTACGCGGCCTACGCGCTGCTGTTCGCCTTCCACTTCACCTACCAGGCGAAGAAGGCGCAGATCGATCCGCTGGTGGTGTTCTTCATCACCCTGGCCAACTACGCGCTGCTGCGCCATCTGTTGCGCGGGCCGGACTGGCGGCTGTGGGCGCTGGGCTGGTTCGCCGCCGGGCTGGGCACGATCACCAAGGGCGTGGGCGTGCTGGCGCTGCTGATGCTGCTGCCGGCCGCGGCGGCGTCGCTGGCGCACTGGCGCGGGGTGCGGGTCGGCCTGCGCGATCCGCGTTTCTGGCTGGGGCCGCTGGCGTTCCTGGCGGCGGTGTCGATCTGGCTGGTGCCGATGGTCGCCACCGCGCTGTCGAGCAACGCGCCCGAGTACCGCGCCTACCTCAACGACATCCTGTTCCGGCAGACCGCCGGGCGCTACGCCAAGTCCTGGGACCACGCGCACGGGCCGCTGTACTTCTTCGGGGTGATGCCGAGCATGTGGCTGCCGGTGCTGCTGGCGCTGCCGTGGGCGATCCCCGCCTGGGCGCGGCGCCTGCGCCGGCGCGACGCGCGCTACCTGCTGCCGCTGGCCTGGTGGGCGCTGGTGGTGCTGTTCTTCTCGATCCCGACCGGCAAGCGCGATGTCTACGTGCTGCCGGCGTTGCCGATGCTGTGCCTGGCGATGGGGCCGCTCATTCCAGGGCTGTTGCGCAAGCCCGGGATCAAGCGCCTGCTGCTCGCGTTCACCGCGTTGCTGACGCTGGCGCTCGGCGGCGTGGGCGCGGCGATCCTGCTGGGGCACGGCTTCCGCGCGAAGATGATGGAAGACCGCGGCATCGACCTGGCCACCGTGCAGGTGCTGGCCTGGATCCTGTTGGCGATCGGCCTGTGGGGCGTGGCCAGCCTGGCCGCATTCGCGCGGCGCCGCCCGGAACTGGCGACGGTCTCGACCCTGACCATGGTCTGGGTGATGGCCGGCTTGCTGGTGTACCCGCTGATCAACATGTCCAGTTCCGCGCGCGGGGTGATGGAGTCGGTGGGGCGCCGCATCGGCCCGGAGGCCGAACTCGGCCTGGTCGCCTGGAAGGAGCAGAACCTGCTGATGGCCGACCGCCCGGCCACGACCTTCGGCTTCGTAGTGCCCTGGGACGAGCAACTGCGTCGCGGCATCGCCTGGCAGGCGCAGGCGCCGCAGCGGCGCTGGCTGCTGGTGCAGGAGGCGGCGATGCTGGGCTGCGTCGACCGCAATGCGAGCATCCTGGCCGGCGTGTCCAACCGACGCGACTGGTGGCTGGTCCCGGCCAGCGCCGTGCACGGCCACTGCGTGGTCACCCAGGACGACCGCGACCGCCTGCGCGAGCAGGACAAGGACCGCTTCGAATGAGCCGCACTTGCGCACCCCGGCGGTGTGCTGCGACGGCCGGTGGCGGCCAGCGCGTCGCGCGGGCCGGGGAGCGCGCATGCCGCCGCCGCTGATCCGGGTGATCAGCCGCGACAACGGCGGCGGCCTCAGTCGCGACCTGCAGGTGGTCGCCGACCTGCTGCGCGAGACCGGTCGCTACCGCGTCGAGGTGCTGGGCTTCGGCACCGTACGCATGGCCAATCGCCTGCGCGAACTGCGCCTGTTCCTGCGCAGCCTGCTGTTCGGGCGTGCCGACCTGCAGATCTTCCTGGAGCGGGTGTATCCGCGCTGCCTGGGCAGCGGCCTGCGCAATGCGTTGATCCCCAACCCGGAGTGGTTCCGGCACAAGTGGCTGCGCTGCCTGCCGCGCTTCGCCCAGGTGCTGTGCAAGACCCGCCAGGCCGAGCAGCGGTTCTCCACGATGGCGCCGACCGCCTTCATCGGCTTTTGCAGCGACGATTGCTACCGTCCTGAGGTCCCGCGCGAACGCGCCTGCCTGCATGTGGCCGGGCGCAGTTCGGCCAAGGGCACGGCGCTGCTGCTGCAGACCTGGGCGCGGCACCCCGAGTGGCCGCGGCTGACGGTGGTGCAGAGCGCGAAGAAGTCCCACCCGATCGAGGCCGAGAACATCGACTACCTGACCGGCTACCTGGACCAGCAGGAACTGCGGCGGCTGCAGAATGCGCACCGCTTCCACCTGTGCCCCTCCGAGGTGGAGGGCTTCGGCCACTACATCATGGAAGCGCTGAGCGTCGGCGCGGTGGTGATCACCACCAACGGGGCGCCGATGAACGAGCTGGTGAGCGCCGACCGTGGCGTGCTGATCGATCCGGTCGGCGAGGGGCCGGACAATTTCGGCGTGCGCTACCGGATCGAGGCCGCCGGCCTCGAACAGGCGATGGCGCAGGCGCTGGCGCTGTCGCCGATGCAGTGCGACGCCCTGGGCACCGCCGCGCGCGGTTTCTTCGAGACGCGCCGGCGCGAGTTCGGCGAGCGCCTGCGCGCGGCCGTGGCCGATCTGCTCGGGGAAGCGCCGCCGCCCGCTGCCCCGGCCAGCCGCGGCGCCGATCGCGAACAGGTCAGGCCGGGTTAGGGAAGCGCCCCGGATCATCGCCGACCACCCCACCCCGACGGCTTCCCTCCTTGATGTCCCAGCCCATCGCGCCACGCCATGCCGTTTCCGCGTCCTCCCGCCAGGCCCTGGCCGAGCGCGGCGCGGCGTTTGCGCTGCTGTGCCTGCCGGCGCTGGTGATCAGCATGCCCAGCGGCCTGCTGCCGTTCGGCCTGCTGCTGCTGGCGACCAGCCTGCTGGCATTGCCGCAGCTGCGCCAGGCGGTCGCGCCGATGCAGCCGTCGCTGCGCTGGCTGTGGATCCTGGCGCTGCTGGTGATCGGGCTGTCGCTGTGCTCGGTGCTGTACTTCGGCCAGCCGCTGAAGGACATCGACAATCGCACCCGCTTCCTGGTGCTGCCGTGGGCGGCGCTGTGGACCTATGCGCTGCGGCCGCCGCAGCGCCTGCTGTGGTGGGGCGCGCTGCTTGGCATCCTCGCCGCCCTGGTGCTGGCCAGCGTGCAGGTACTGCAGGGCCAGCCGCGTGCCGAGGGCTGGACCAACGCCATCGTGCTGGCCGACGTGGTGCTGATGCTGATGGTGCTGGCGGTGTTCTGCCGACCGCGCGGCCAGTGGCCGTGGGCCGCCGCCGCGGTGGTGGCCGGCGGCATCGTCATCCTGCTCAGCGGCAGCCGCGGCGTGTGGCTGGGCGTCCTGCTGCTGCTGGTGGTCAGCGCGCTGTGCCTGCGCTGGCGCGACAGCGCGACCCGGCTGATGATCCTGGGCGCGTGCACCGTGCTGGCGGCGGTGCTGGTGCTGAGCGTGCCGGCGCTGACCAAGCAGACCCGCCTGGCCGAACTGCACCACGATGTGCAGCGCTACGAGCGCGGCGACAGCGATTCCTCGGCCGGCGCGCGCATCGAGCGCCTGCAGGTGGCGGCGGCGACCTTCGTCGAACACCCCGTGGTCGGGGTCGGCGTGGGCCGTTTCGACAACGCCATGCTGCGCCTGCCCGACTGCCGCAAGGGCTTCGTCGAGCGCTGCCACCTGGGCCACGCGCATAACGACCTGGCCGAGTGGAGCGCGACCCAGGGCCTGCCCGGTACCGTGCTGATCCTGATGGTGTACGGGGTGCCGCTGTGGCTGCTGCTGCGCCTGTACCGCCGCCGGCCGCAGCCGCAGTTCCATGGCGCGGCGGCGGCCGGGATCATGGTGGTGGCGGCCTACGTCCTGTGCGGCATGACCCAGTCGATGTTCGCGCACCAGGTGAGTACCGGTTTCTACGTCGCGCTGGTCGGCGTGCTGATCGGGTTGGCCGCACGCGAGGCGGAGCCGGGCCCGGGCGCTGAAGGCGCCCCGCGAAGCCGGTAGACTGCCGATCCCGCATCGCCGGGCGGCTAGGCGCCGGGCGCCGACCGCCGGCACCGCGCCTGACTTCCGGATACCGCGCGCCATGGCCGACGCTGCCGCCGCCACCCTGCCGCTGAGCCTGGTGGTGATGACCTACAACGAGGCCGCCAACATCGCGCGCTGCCTGGACAGCGTGCCGTTCGCCGCCGACAAGCTGGTGGTGGACTGCGGCAGCACCGACGATACCGTGGCGATCGCCCGCGCGCACGGCGCACGCGTGGTCGAGCAGGCCTGGCTGGGCTTCGGCCCACAGCGCAACTTCGCCTCCACCCAGGCCGCGCACGACTGGATCCTGGTGCTGGACGCGGACGAGTTCCTGTCCGACGCGCTGCGCGCCGAATGCCAGGCGAGGCTGCCGCAACTGCTCGCCGAGGACCGCGTGGATGCGGTGTGGCTGCGTCGCAGCACCTGGTACATGGGCGCGCCGATGCGCTGGTACAAACCGATGGTCGGCGAGCGCCTGGCGCGGCTGTACCATCGCGGACGCGCGCGCTGGAGCGATGCGCGGGTGCACGAGTCGCTGCGCTTCGACGGCGCCAGCGCCGCGTTCGCGCCGCCGTTCAACCACCTGCACAACCCGACCCTGGTGCACAAGCAGCTCAAGGTGCTGCGCTACGCCGAACTCAAGGCGCTCGGCTGGCGCGACAAGCGCAAGCCGGTGAGAATGTGGCAGAGCCCGTTCGTGTTCGCCGGCGCCTTCCTCAAGGACTATCTGCTGCGGCTGGCCTTCCTCGACGGCTGGCGCGGCTTCGTGGTGGCGCAGACCGCGGCCAGCTACGCGCTGTACAAGCGCATGCGCTACTACGAGATGCAGATCAACCCGGCCTCGGTGGAGCAGGCGCGGGCGCAACTGCAACGGCACGATCTGGAGCACTGATGAGCAAGCACTACCTGCTGTACGGATCCGAGCGCTATGCGCTGGCGATCCTGCGCCCGCTGCAGGCGGCGATCCGCGCGCGCGGCGACCAGGCGGCATGGTTCTTCGACGGCCCTGGCGCCGAGGACCTGAGCGCCGACGAGCGCCACCTGGCGACGGTGGAAGAAGTGCTGGCGTGGGATCCGTACGCGGTGATCACCTCCAGCAACGCGGTGCCGCATTTCTTCCCCGGGGTGAAGGTCGAGACCTTCCACGGCTTCGACGCCGGCAAGCCACGGCACATCTACGTGCGCGGCTTCTTCGACCTGTACTGCACCACCGGCCCGCGCGACACCGCCGCGTTCGGCGCGCTGGCGCGCAAGCTCGGCCACTTCGCGGTCAAGGAAACCGGCTTCCCCAAGATCGACCCGTTCATGCGCGAGATCGGCGCGGAACTGGCGCCGGTCCGGCAGCCGCCGGTGATCCTGTATCACTCCACGTTCTCGCCGTCGTGGAGCGCAGCCGGCATCCTCCACGACGAGGTCGCGCGGCTCTCGCGCAGCGGCGAATGGCGCTGGATCGTCACCTTCCATCCGAAGATGGACCCGGCGATGGTCGCGCGCTACCGCGCGCTGGAGAGCGAGTACCTGCGTTTCGCCGACAACGACAACATCCTGGAACTGTTCCCGCAGGTGGACATGATGTGCTCGGACACCTCGTCCGCGCTCAACGAGTTCCTGCTCACCTACAAGCCGGTGGTGACCTTCAAGAACCGGCGTCCGGGGCCGCAACTGATCGACATCGACGATCCGGCGCAGTTCGAACCGGCGATCCGTCGCGCGCTGCAGCGGCCGCCGGAACTGATGGCGGCGATCCGCGAATTCGCCGATGGCCTGCATCCCTACCGCGACGGCCAGTCCAGCGAGCGCGTGCTGCGCGCGATCGACGACTTCGTCGCCGAGGGCGCGCGCAACCCGCGGCGCAAGCCGCTGAACCTGTGGCGCAAGCTGAAGATCCGCCGCCGCATCGGCTACTGGGGCCGCGGCGCGCGGCGCTGACGCGTACTGCCGCCGCGCCCGCTCACCAGCGCAGCCGCCGCTGCGCCAGCGCCTGGCCCAGTTGCCGGTACAGCGCCCGCGCCTGCGCGTCCGGCAGCAGCCGCACGCGCAGCGGCGGTTCGCCGTGGCGGGCGCCGGCGGTGTCCAGCCACAGCGTCGCGGTGCCGCAGCAGCGGTCCAGCGGCGAACGGCTCAGGTGCAGCGTCTGTAGCTTGTCCAGTTCGGCCAGCCGCCACCAGCGCCGCCACCAGCCGCCGCGCACCGCCACGTAGCGCGCGTCCAGCGCGTAGCCCATGCGCTGCGCCTGACGCCAGGACTTGAACGCCGACCACGGCAGCCACAGCAGGCCCAATGCGGCCCACGCGCCGAGCGTGGGCCACAGCCCGGCGCACAGCAGCGGCACCAGCAGCAGCGCCGGCAGCGACAGGCGCCACCAGTGGCGCGTGGCGATGCCGTGCCACTGCGCCGGCGGCCAGGCGATCTGCGGCAGCAGCCGCTGCAGCAGCGCATCGCAGGCGGCCGGCGTGGCCAGCGGTGCCAGTTCCGTCAGTGCGTGGTCGTGGCCGTGCCCGTGGTGCGACTGGATCACCGCGGTGTCGATGTGCAGGCTGCGCCGCCGCAGCAGCCGCTGCAGCACGCTCTCGTGCAGGGTCCAGGCCTGGATCCGGCGCCGCGCCACGCTGCTGCGCAACCGCGTCAGCAGGCCGCGCTCCACGGTCAGCCGACGCTCGCTCTCGCTCAGCCGGAAGCCGTGGTACTGCACGATGGCCAGCCCCATCGACAAGGCGCGCATCAGCAGCAACAGCGTCGCCAGCATCAGCGCGAAGGTCACCGCGCCGGCCATCCAGCCCAGTTGCAGGTGCGTGGCGTAGCCGAACAGTTGCCGCCCGTAGTGCTCGATCGCGTTGGAGATCATGCGCTCGGGGAACAGGTGGTAGGTGGCGCCGAACGCGGTGAGCAGCACCACCATGCCGCGGTTGGAGATCAGGCCCTGGCGCAGCACCTCGGCGGTGGGCAGGGCCAGCAGCAGCTCGCTGTCCGGCACGGCGGGCGCGGCGCCCGCGTCGTCGCCGGCCTGGGCACGCTCGCCGGCAGGCGCGCGGTGGCGGATCTGCTGTTCCAGCGCCAGCGCCTGGTCCAGCCGCAGCACCCGCATCTGCGCCTCGGGCTTGGTGCCGCCGGCCGATTCCAGCCGCACCTCGGCCACGCCGAACAGCCGGTGCAGCAGCGACTGGTGCACCACCACGTTGTGGATGCGCGCGAACGGGATCTCGCGCAGGCTGCGTTCCAGCCAGCCGCTGCGGATGCTCAGGCTGTCGTGGCCGATGCGGTACTGGTAGGTGAGATAGCGCAGCAGCGACACCGCCACCAGCCCGCTGCACACCGCGAGCATCACCAGGTGATCGGCGTGATCGCGATGGCCGTCGCGGCTGCCGAACACCAGCAGCGCCAGCAACGGCAGCAGGAAGTGCCTGAGGTGCTGCAGCAGCACGAACAGCCACGACCACGGATGCAGGCGCCGCACCGGCGTGGCGTGCTCGGTGTCGGCGAGGTCGCTCACAGCGCGTCGTCGTCGTGGTCGAGCTGGTGCGCCAGGCGCTCGCGCAGGCGCTGCGCGTCGGCCTGGTCCAGCCCGGGCACGGCGACGGCGGTATGCCGGGTGCCGGCGGTGTGCACGACCAGGGTGGACAGGCGCAGGGCGCGTTCCAGCGGACCGCGGCGCAGGTCGAGGTGCTGCACGCGCGAGATCGGCACGTGCGTCTCGCTCTGCCACAGGCGCCCGCGGAACACGTCCAGGCCCTGGGCATTCAGCCGCCAGCGGATGCGCCGGTGGCGGACGAAGCCGACCCAGGCGCCGCACAGGCTGCCCACCGCCGCCGCCACCGCGCCCAGGGCCAGCGCATGCAGGCTGTGCAGGCTGAGCCCGACGATGCCGGCGGCGATCACCAGGCTCAGCCCGAGCATGCAGCCGCCGCCGAGCGCGGCCAGCCAGGCACCGCGCAGCGGCACCGGCTGCCAGTCGGCCGGCGGCCAGTCCGCGGGTGCCAGGGCGGCGGCGCGCGCGCTGGGCGCGGGCGCGGCGGGGGAGTCGTCCATGGGCGGCGGTGCGATCACGTCGGGGTCTCGGGGCGCGGGCGCGCGGCGTGGCCTGCGATCCTAACGCGGCGATGGCGGGCGTGCGCTGTCCGCTGCGCGGTTTCCGTCCCGATTCGATCAGGTGGTGTGAGGCACCGACCTGCGTCCGTGCGTCAGCGCGCCGCGCGCAGCAGCGCGTCCACGTCCAGCGCGTGGCCGGCGCGGGCGGCCTTGGTGCGCAGGTAGCCCTCGTTCTCGGCGGTGATGGTGCCGGTGACCGGGATGCGCTCGGTCACCTCGATGCCGGCCGCGCGCAGGCGCTCGGCCTTGTTCGGGTTGTTGGTGAGCAGGCGCACGCGGCTGATGCCGAGTCCGCGCAGCATCGCCACGGCACTGCCGTAACGGCGCTCGTCGGCACCGAAGCCTAGTTGCGCGTCGGCATCGATGGTGTCCAGGCCGTCGTGCTGGTAGCCGTAGGCGCGCATCTTGGTGGCGATGCCGGTGCCACGGCCTTCCTGGTCCAGGTACAGCAGCACGCCGCCGCCCAGCGCCTTGAGCTTGGCCAGGCCGTGCCGCAGTTGGTCGCCGCAGTCGCACTTGAGCGAGCCGAACAGGTCGCCGGTGAGGCAGGAGGAATGTACGCGCACCGGGACCGGCGCGCTCAGGTCAGGCTGGCCGATCACGATCGCGACCTGGTCGCGCTGCGCCACGCCGCCGCGGAACACCACGAATTCGCCAGGGCCCAGGTCGCGCAGCGGCACCTGGGTGCGGGTGACCAGGGTGTAGCTGTCGGAGGCGGCGAGGGCGCAGCCGTGTTCCAGATCGTCCAGGCGCAGCGACTGGCAGCCCTGGAAGGCGCTGCTGTCCGCGCCCAGGTCGGCCGCGACCATTGCCGGCAGCAGCAGGCCCAGGCGCGCGATCTCGGCGGCGCCGGCATCCAGCGCGTCGCCGGGCTGCCACTGCGCCGGCACCGGTCCGTCGCGCAGGTAGGCCAGCGCTGCCAGCGCGTCGTAGGAGTGCCCGGCCAGGGCGATGCGCGCGCCCTGCGGCGCGTCCAGGCCCAGCACCTGCGCGCGCGGCGGCGTCACGAACAGGTAGTGCCGCTGCCCGGTGGCCTCGGCGAAACCGAGGTAGGACGGTTCGGTGCTGCTGTCCAGCGCCATCACCGCACGGGTGCGGCCGTTGCCGTCTTCGAGCAGGACCGGGCGCCCGGCACGCAACTCCGATGCCGCGCGTTCGCTGCGGATCGCGGCAGGATCGCCGAAGGCGTGCGCGGAAGGGGCGGTGGGGCTGGTCATGCACGACTCCAGATGGGGGATCGGCGGCGCCGCTTCAAGGCTGCCGCATCCGGTCGCGGCGGCACCGGCGCGGCGCCGGCAGGCGCATGGCGCCCGACGCCATTGTCGCGCGCTTTGCCTGTCTCGCCAGCCCGCGGGCGATGGAACGCACTGTGCCCGGCCGCACTGCATCGCCGATGCAACCGGATGCGGCGTTCCCGGCAATGCCGCCGGCGCTGGGCGGGTGTGCACGTGCCGCTGGTTGCTTGCTACTGTGCGGCCTCGCGTCCCTCCGGCCCCCAACCGCATGCAGCTCGTCGATTGCACCGAACCGCGCCACGCGATGGCGATCCTGGAGATCTTCAACGACGCCATCGTCCATTCCACCGCGCTGTACGACTACCGGCCGCGCCCGCCGGAGAGCATGGCGGCCTGGTTCGCGACCAAGCGCGCCGGCAACTTCCCGGTGCTGGGCCTGGAGGACGCCGACGGCACCCTGCTCGGCTTCGCCAGCTACGGCACCTTCCGCGCCTGGCCGGCGTTCAAGTACAGCGTCGAGCACTCGGTCTACGTGCACCGCGACCATCGTGGCCGCGGCGCGGGGCGGCGCTTGTTGCAGGCGCTGATCGAGACCGCGCAGGCCCGCGGCGTGCACGTGCTGGTCGGCGGCATCGACGCCAGCAATGCCGGCAGCATCGCCCTGCACGAGCAACTGGGCTTCGTGCACGCCGGCACCGTGCGCGAGGCCGGCTTCAAGTTCGGCCGCTGGCTGGACCTGGCGTTCTACCAGCGCATCCTCGCCGGCCCGGCGCAGCCGCACGACGACTGACGCGGGTTCCGCCTCGGGCGAACGCGCTAGTGCGGATGGCGCTCGGTGGCGTAGGGATTGGGCTCGGCCGGGTCCGGGCGCAGGGTGTAGCGCTTGTAGGTCCACTGGTACTGCGCCGGATCGCGCCGCGCCACCCGCTCCACGCCCGCGTTGAGCGCGGTGGCCGCGCGCAGCGGGTCGGCATCGGCGATGTCCGGCGGCGCCGGCTGCACGTGCAGGGCGAACTCCAGGTCGTTGCCGACGCGCTCGCACCAGGCGAACAGCACGGTGGCGCCGGTGCGCTCGGCCAGGCGGTTGACCAGGGTCATGGTCAGCGCCGGCACGCCGAAGAACGGTGCGAACACGCCGTCGCCGGCCTTGGGCTGCTGGTCGGGCAGGATGCCGACCGCGCCGCCGTCCTTGAGCGTCTTGAACAACTGCCGCACCGCCGGGCCCTCGGCGCGCACCTGGCGCACCCGTTCGCCGCTGCGCACCAACTGCAGGAAGGCATCGCCGACCGCCGACTCCGGCGCCCGGTAGACGATGGCGATGTCGCCGCGCGAGGCCAGCCACTGGTTGAGCAGCTCCCAGTTGCCGAAATGCGGCGCGGCCACGATCACCCCGCGGCCGGCGGCCAGCGCCGCGTCGTACAACTCCTGGCCGTGGCGCAGGCGCAGCCGCGCCAGGTTCTGTTCCGGTGGCCGGGTCCACAGCGCCAGGGTCTCGAACGCCTGCCGCGCGGTCGAGCGCAGCACGTCGCGCTGCAGGGCGACGCGCTCGCTGGGCAGCAGCTCCGGATAGGCCAGCTCCAGGTTGCGCCGGACCACCCGGCTCTCGCGCGCGTCCAGGCGCAGCCACAGCCCGGCCAGGCCGTCGGCCAGGCGGCGCAGCCACGGCCACGGCAGGCGCGCCACGGCGGCGGCGCAGCGATACAGCAGAGAAGCGAGCGTGGCGGGTTTCATCGGCCCAGTTTATCCGCTCGGCGCATCTGGCCTGCCCGACGGGTGTCGCGGATCGCGCCGCCTGCGTGCCTTGTCGCTTTCTCAATCTCCCCCATTCGGCGATGATGCCGCACGATCGCAACCGTTCGTCGCGGCGCGACCAATGACGAATCCCTAATCCCCAATCCCCAATCCCCAATCCCCGCCCAATGCTCTCGCTGATCCAACGCGTCACCCAGGCCTCGGTCAGCGTCGATGGCGAGGTCGTGGGCCAGATCGGCCCCGGCCTGCTGGCGCTGGTGGCGGTGGAGCCGGGCGACGACGAGGCCAGGATCCGGCGCATGGCCGAGCGCCTGCTCGGCTACCGGGTGTTCTCCGACGCCAGCGGCCGCATGAACCGCTCCCTGCGCGACACCGGCGGCGGCCTGCTGCTGGTCAGCCAGTTCACCCTGGCCGCCGATACCGGCTCCGGCATGCGGCCGAGTTTCACCACCGCGGCGCCGCCGGCGGAGGCTGAACGCTGCTTCAACCGATTGGTGGAGGTGTGCCGCGCGCAGCACCCGCCAGGGGTGGAAACCGGTCGCTTCGGTGCCCATATGGTCGTCAGCCTGGTCAACGACGGCCCGGTCACTTTCCTGCTCCGGCCGTAGACGCCGGCGCGTTCCTGGCGGAGCCGTTCAGGCTCCTCGTCCGGCAAGCGGCGGTCCGGGCTGTTATAATGCTAGGTTCACTCATTCACCTACCTGCCGGTGGCGCGAGCACTCATGGCCAACGAACGTCCTGCCCAGCAATCCGACATCAAGCAACTGATCAGCAAGGGCCTGGAACAGGGCTATCTGACCTACGCGGAAGTCAACGACCATCTTCCCGACGATCTGGTCGACCCAGAACAGATCGAAGACATCATCGGCATGATCAACGGCATGGGCATCGATGTCCATGAAGTTGCGCCCGATGCCGAAACCCTGCTCCTCAACGACGGCAACACCGGCAACCGCGAAGTCGACGACACCGCGGCCGAAGAAGCCGCCGCGGCGCTGACCGCGCTCGACACCGAAGGCGGCCGTACCACCGACCCGGTGCGCATGTACATGCGCGAGATGGGCACAGTAGAACTGCTGACCCGTGAAGGCGAGATCGCCATCGCCAAGCGCATCGAGGAAGGCCTCGGCCAGGTGCAGGCCGCGCTGGGCGCGTTCCCGCTGGCGGTGGAGACCCTGCTCGAGGACTACGAACAGCACAAGGAAGGCAAGAAGCGCCTGGCCGAGATCGTGGTCGGCTTCAACGACCTGATCGAGGAAGAGCCGGCGCCGCCGGTCGCGGTGTCCGACGACGACAGCGCCACCGATGCCGATGCCGACGAGGATGACGACGACGACGTCGACACCGCCGAAGAGGACGCTGGCCCGACCGGTCCGGATCCGGCCGAGGTCGCGCGGCGCATGGAAGTGCTGGCCACCGAGTACGCCAAGTTCAAGAAGGCCCACGCCAAGAACGGCGCCGAGCACAAGCTGGTCACCAAGCTGCGCAACGACATCGCCGAGGTGTTCGTCACCCTGAAGCTGCCGCTGCCGCTGACCGACGTGCTGGTGCGCAAGCTGCGCGACACCATGGCCCAGGTCAAGGACCACGAGCGCCGCGTGCTGCACCTGGCCACCCACGTGGCACGCATGCCGCGCAAGGACTTCATCCGTTCCTGGGAAGGCAACCAGACCAACGTGGCCTGGGTCGACGACGCGCTCAAGCGCAAGCAGAAGTGGTCGTCGGCGCTGCGCGACGTCAAGGACCAGATCATCGCCGAGCAGGAAGCCACCGTGGCGGTGGAGCAGGCCACCTACCTGAGCCTGGCCGAGCTGAAGGAAATCAGCCGCGCCATGGCCTACGGCGAAGCCAAGGCGCGCAAGGCCAAGAAGGAGATGGTCGAGGCCAACCTGCGCCTGGTGATCTCCATCGCCAAGAAGTACACCAACCGCGGCCTGCAGTTCCTCGACCTGATCCAGGAAGGCAACATCGGCCTGATGAAGGCGGTGGACAAGTTCGAGTACCGCCGCGGCTACAAGTTCTCGACCTACGCCACCTGGTGGATCCGCCAGGCGATCACCCGCTCGATCGCCGACCAGGCGCGCACCATCCGCATCCCGGTGCACATGATCGAGACGATCAACAAGTTGAACCGCATTTCCCGGCAGATGCTCCAGCAGTACGGCCGCGAGGCCACCCCGGAGGAGCTGGCCAAGGAAATGGACATGCCCGAGGACAAGATCCGCAAGGTGATGAAGATCGCCAAGGAGCCGATCTCGATGGAAACCCCGATCGGCGACGACGAGGATTCGCATCTGGGCGACTTCATCGAGGACACCAACGTGGAGTCCCCGATCGAGAACACCACCAACATCAACCTGTCCGAGACCGTGCGCGACGTGTTGGCCGGCCTCACCCCGCGGGAAGCCAAGGTGCTGCGCATGCGCTTCGGCATCGACATGAACACCGACCACACCCTCGAGGAAGTCGGCAAGCAGTTCGATGTCACTCGCGAGCGCATCCGCCAGATAGAGGCCAAGGCGCTGCGCAAGCTGCGTCACCCGAGCCGCTCGGAACAGCTGCGCAGCTTCCTCGATATCGACTGATCGAGCGCGGTTCGCGGCAACGAAAAAGCCCCGCCACGTGCGGGGCTTTTTTGTGCGTGGAAGAGTGAGCCGCTACCTTGCGTGTGGATGCTGCCATGTGACGCGGCGCCGCCGCCCGGCCGCTCCTACGACCGACACATACGGCGCCGGATCGCCGGCGCCCCTGTGCAGGTCGCATCCGCTTACGCGAACGCCTTGCTGCCGCGCATCACCGCCAGCACGTCGTGGCAGGCGCCCATGGTGTGGTAGTCGGTCTTGCCGGCCGGGCTCTTCTCGTCGCTGTAGCTGCGGTTGTCGCGGCTGAGGATGCGGAACCAGGCGCCGTAGCGGTGGTCGACCAGGTGCTCCCAGGAGTACGCCCACAGCCTGTCGTAGGCGGCGCGATACGCCGCATCGCCGGTGGCGGCCAGCAGCCGCGAGGCCGCGGCGATGGCTTCGGCCTGCACCCAGAAGTACTTGTCGTCGTCGCAGAAGTAGGTCGGCGCCGCGGCCACGTCCGGCACGCCGACCACCGGCGCCTCTTCGGTGCCGGAGGCGAAGCCGTAGACGATGCCGCCATGCTGCGCGTCCCAGCCGTGCGCCAGGGCGGTGTCGAACAGGTGCCGCGCCGTCGGCAGCAGCCACGCCGGCGCGGTGCCGGTGGACGCCTGCAGGTGCCCGTGCAGCAGCACCAGCAGCTTGGACCACTCGACCTGGTGGCCGGGCTGGAAGCCCCATGGCCGGAACAGGTGCTTGGGGTTGTCGCGGTTGTAGTCCCAGTCCACCTGCCAGTCGGCGTCGTAGTGCTCCCACACCAGGCCACCGGCCAACGCCGCCTGGCGGCGGGTGATGTGGTCGGCCAGCAGCAGCGCGCGCTGCAGGTAGCGCGGCTCGGCGCTGGCCTCGTAGGCGGCGATCAGTGCTTCGCACAGGTGCATGTTGGCGTTCTGGCCGCGGTAGCTGGAGAACGTCCACTCCGGCGTGGCCTCGTCGCGGTACAGGCCGGCGGCGGCATCCCAGTAGCGGGTTTCCAGCAACTGCCAGGTCTCGTCCATCCACGCGTCGGTGTCCAGGCCGGCCTTCTTCGCGGTGGCGTAGGCCAGCAGCACGAAGGCGGCGCCGTAGGCGTGCTGGGTGCGGTCCTCGGCCACGCCGTCGCGCAGGGTCCACACGTAGCCGCCGCTGGCGGTATCGCGGTGCACCTCGCGCAGGTAGCGCAGGCCGTGGCGCGCGGCGTCCAGGTACTCGGCGGCCAGCGGCGAGTCGGCGAACTCGATCGCCGCCATCGCGTAGTTGAAGACGAAGCGGGTGCTGCTGACCAGGTGGCGATGGCCGGCGTCGTACACGCTGCCGTCGTCGCGGAAATAGTGGAAGAAACCGCCCGCCGGGTCGATCGCGCGCGGGTGGTAGAAGGCCATGGTGTCGGCGATGTGCGCGCGCAGGACGGCGGCGTCGGCGAAGTCGGGCAGGGGCGTGGCGGGCAGGTTCATGCGGTTGGCTGGCGAGCTGGGTGAGGGAAGGGAAGACGGCGGCGCACGGCGGCAGCGTGTGCGCCGCCGTGCCGGGAACGGATCGGCGGATCAGTGCATCACGCGCGCGGTGGGCGCGGTGGTCGGCGTGGTCGCCGCCAGCTCCGCCGACAGGCGCGAGCCACGCAGGCCGTACCAGACGATGTAGGCGTAGCACAGCAGCGGGATCACGAAGGCATGCTGGATGCCGATGGCGTCGGCCAGCGCGCCCTGCGCCAGTGGCACCAGGGCGCCACCGACAATGCCCATGATCAGCAGGCTGGAGGCCTTGCTGGTGAGCACGCCCAGGCGCTCGATGGCCACGGTGAAGATGGTCGGGAACATGATCGAGTTGAACAGGCCGATCGCGATCACGCTCCACATCGCCACATGGCCGGTGCTGAGCATGGTGGCGATCAGCAGCAGCGAGGCGATGCCGGCGAAGGTCGCCAGCAGCTTGCGTGCCGGGACGAACTGCAGCAGGGCCGCACCGGCGAAGCGGCCGACCATCGCGCCGCCCCAGTAGAACGGCAGATAGTGGCTGGCAGCGGCTTCGGTCAGGCCACCGGTGGTGGGGCCGGAGATATAGTTGATCAGGAAGCTGCCGATCGACACTTCCGCGCCCACGTACATGAAGATCGCCACCACGCCCCACAGCAGGTGCGGGTGGCTCAGCGCGTCAGCGAAGCTGTGATGCGATTCGGTGCTGGCATCGTTGTCCTCGCGCAGCGACGGCACCCGCATCACCAGCACGAACACCGCCAGCAACAGCAGGCCGCCGGCCAGCATCAGGTAGGGGATTTCCACCGATCGCGCCTGCTCGATCCGATAGGCGGACAACTGCTCGGGGTTCATCGCCGCTAGCTGGTCGGCGCCGAGCACCGCGCCGGCCAGGATCAGCGGGCCGATCAGCCACGGGAACACGGTGGTGCCCAGCGAGTTCAGCGCCTGGGCAAAGTTGAGCCGGCTCGGCGCCTTCTCCGGCGCGCCGATCAGGCTGATGTACGGATTGGCCGCCACCTGCAGCAGGGTAATGCCGCTGGCCAGCACGAACAACGCGGTCAGGAACAGCGGATAGGAGGGCAGGCGCGCGGCCGGGTAGAACATCGCCGCGCCGATCGCCGCCACCACCAGGCCGATGACGATGCTGGCCTTGTAGCCGGTCCGCGACACCACCGCGCCGGCCGGCACCGACATCAGGAAGTAGGCGCCGAAGAAGGTGAACTGGATGAGCATCGACTGCGCGTAGTTCATCTGGAACACGGCTTTCAGATGCGGGATCAACACGTCGTTGAGGCTGGTCAGGCCGCCCCAGGTGAAGAAGATCATGCTGACCACCGCGATGGCGGCGGTGTTGGACAGCGGGCGACGGCTCATGCAGCGACTCCGGGAACGGGCGAGAGGGCGACCCGGCTGCTGGCGCGCAGGCACAGCCGGGCGGGGGCGATGGTAAGCGCAGGCAGGGCCTGGCGGTGGCGCAGCGCGTCCAGCACCAGGCGCGCGGCCTGCATGCCGCGCTCGCGCGGGGCGACGGCGACGGTGGACAGCGGCGGGGTGGAGACGGCGGCTTCGGGGATGTCGTCGAAGCCGATCAGCGCGTAGTCGCGGCCGGCGATGCGGCCACGTTCGGCCAGGCCGCTGGCCAGGCCCAGCGCGACCACGTCGTTGTAGCAGACCAGCGCGGTCGGCAGCGGGTCGCGCGCGCACAGCGCGCCGGCCTGGCGCGCGGCTTCCAGCCGGGTCGGCGCGCATTCGATCAGCCACGCCGGGTCCACCGCGATGCCGGCGGCGGCCAGCGCCTCGCGGTAGCCGGCGCGGCGCTCGGCGCAGGAACTGGACTGGCGGTGGCCGCCGAAGAAGGCGATGGCGCGGTGGCCCTGCGCCAGCAGGTGCTCGGTGGCCAGGCGCGCGCCGCGGCGGTTGTCCAGCGCCAGCAGCGGCCAGTCGCCGTCCAGCGCGCGGTTGAACAGCAGCACCGGCAGGCGTGGCCCCAGCAACTGGCGCAGCCGCGTCGCGTCGGTGTTCTCGGTGGGCGAGAGGATCATCGCCGCCGGGTGGTGTTCGATCAGCGAGGCCAACACGGTCTGCTGGCGCTCCGGCGATTCGCCGGTGCTGCCCATCAGCATCACGTAGCCGGCCTCGGCCAGCGCCGCGTCCACGCCACCGGCGAACTCGGCGAAGAACGGATTGGCCAGGTCGTTGACCACCAGCGCCACCGCATTGGACGCGCGGCCGCGCAGGCTGGCCGCGCCGCGGTGGTAGACGTAGCCCTGGCGGGCGATCTCCGCCGCCACCCGCGCGCGCGTGTCCGCATGCACCAGCGGGCTGTTGCGCAGCACCAGCGACACGGTCGCCCGCGACACGCCGCAGGCGGCGGCGATGTCGGACACGGTGACGCGTTTGTCGGCGGAAGACGGCGCCACGGCGCATTAGACCGGTTCAAAAAGGTCGCTCATCCTGCGCCGTCGTGATCCGATCCGCATTTTGCAGTGCAGCAAGGCATTGACGGGGCTTTGTGCTATCCGTTTGGATCGATTCGATACGGGGAGCCTGCCATGCGCAGCTCGAGGAAGCTGGGCGGCGCGGCCGCGCTGCTGCTGGCCGCGCTGTGGCCGACCGCACCCGCCGTCGCTGCAGCCGGCGCCACGGCCGGCGAGCGCGCGGTGGCCGCGGTGGACCCCTTCATCGGCACCGGCGGCGAGGGCCACACCTATCCCGGTGCCACGGTGCCGTTCGGCATGGTCCAGCTGAGTCCGGACACGCGCATCCAGCCGCGCAAGGACGCCTACGGCTGGGCGGCGGGCTACCGCTACGACGACCGCAGCCTGGTCGGCTTCTCGCACACACATTTCTCCGGCACCGGCCACTCCGACCTGGGCGACGTGCTGTTGATGCCGATCAGCGGCGCGGTGCGCCTGGAACGTGGCGACCCGGACAAACCCGGCAGCGGCTACAGCGCGCGCTTCCGCCACGACGACGAGCGCGCCGAGCCGGGCTACTACGCGGTGACCCTGGACGACTACAAGGTCCGCGCCGAACTCACCGCCAGCGCGCGCGTCGGCGTGCACCGCTACAGCTACCCGGCCGGCCAGCCGGCGCACGTACTGGTGGACCTGCGTACCAGCCTGTACGACTACCCGGGCAAGATCAGTTGGTCGCGGCTGCGCCTGCGCGCCGACGGTACCGTCACCGGCTTCCGCGAGACCCGCGGCTGGGCGCCGGGGCGGCAGCTGTACTTCGCCCTGCGCTTCTCGCAGCCGCTGCGCGGCCACGCCTTCCACAACACCGAGCAGGACATCCCCTACAAAGGCTTCCCGCCGCCGGGCGACAACGACCCCACCCAGCGCGCGCAGATCGAAGGCCGGCAACTGGTGGGATCGTTCGACTTCGGCGACGCCCTGCGCGGGCCGCTGCTGGTCAAGGTGGCGATCTCGCCGGTCAGCGAGGACAGCGCCATCGCCAATCTCGACGCCGAGGTGCCGGGCTGGGATTTCGATGGCGTGCGCCGCGCGGCGCGGGCGCAATGGGCGCAGGCGCTGGGCGCGGTGGAGGTGGAGGCGCCGCCCGCGCAGCGCACCCAGTTCTACACCGCGCTGTACCACAGCCTGCTCGGCCCGACCCTGTTCATGGACAGCGACGGCCGCTACCGGGGGCCGGACAATGCCGTGCACCAGGCGCAGGGCTACACCCACTATTCGACGTTCTCGCTGTGGGACACCTACCGCGCGCTGCATCCGCTGCTGACCATCGTGCAGCCGCCGCAACGCACCAACGACATCGTCAACTCGCTGCTCGCACACCAGCGCGAAAGTCCCTACGGCGTGCTGCCGGTGTGGGCGTTCCACGGCCTGGAGACCTGGTGCATGATCGGCTACCACGCGGTGCCGGTGATCGCCGACGCGTACATGAAGGGCATCCGCGGCTACGACACCGACGCCGCGCTCAAGGCCATGGTGGCCAGCGCCAACTACGGCCCCTACGACGGCATCGCCCAGTACCGCGAACTCGGCTACGTGCCGATCGACGAAGAAGGCGAGGCCGCCTCCAAGACCCTGGAATACGCCTTCGACGACTGGACCATCGCGCGCATGGCCAAGGAGATGGGCCGCAGCGAGATCGCCGCCACCTTCGCCAAGCGTGCCGGCAACTGGCGCAACGCCTTCGACCCGGACACCGGCTTCATGCGCGCGCGCAAGCGCGACGGCGCCTTCCGCACCCCGTTCGATCCGGATGCCAGCGGCTACGGCACCGACTACACCGAAGGCAACGCCTGGCAGTACTCCTGGTACGTGCCGCAGGACGTGGCCGGCCTGGCGCGTGCGCATGGTGGCGACGACAAGCTGCTGGCGCGGCTGGACCAGGTGTTCGACGCCAAGGTCGATCCCAAGGTGTTCGCGCACATGGAGGACATCACCGGGTTGATCGGCTGGTACGCGCACGGCAACGAGCCCAGCCACCACGTCGCCTATCTGTATGCCTATGCCGGGCAGCCGTGGCGTACCCAGGCGCGGCTGCAGCAGATCATGCGCAGCCAGTATGCGGCGCGCCCGGACGGGCTGGCCGGCAACGACGACATGGGGCAGATGTCGGCCTGGTACGTGTTCACCGCGCTCGGCTTCTACCCGGTGGCGCCGGCCAGCAACCAGTACATCCTCGGCCGCCCGTTCCTGCCGCGCGCCACCCTGGCGCTGCCCAACGGCAAGCGCTTCACGGTGATCGCCGACGGCCTGGACGATG
Source organism: Xanthomonas sp. D-109 (assembly GCF_017746095.1). Lineage (NCBI taxonomy): Bacteria > Pseudomonadati > Pseudomonadota > Gammaproteobacteria > Lysobacterales > Lysobacteraceae > Xanthomonas > Xanthomonas sp. D-109. The sequence goes on along the minus strand of NZ_JAGHWV010000027.1, from coordinate 144,034 downwards.
CGCATCCCTACGTCGGCAGCGTCACGCTCAACGGGCGGCCGCTGAACCGTGCGTTCCTGCGCCACGAGGAACTCATGGCCGGCGGCGAACTGCGCTTCACCCTGCAGGCCACGCCCAACACCGCGTGGGCGGCGGCCGGCGCCGAGCGCGCCTATTCGATGAGCGAATGAAGGGCGCTCCACCTATTTCCGGGAGATGTCCCGTAAGAGCGGCTTCAGCCGCGACAGGGCATTCCCGGTCGAACTCTGTCGGCTGAAGCCGCTCCACTGAGGCTTGCGGCGAGCCCGCCCGGTGCACTGTGGTAGGGACTTCCGTCCCGACTGCTGTAGCAATCTTGCATCGGATGGCTTCACTCGTCGCGACTGAAGTCGCTCCCACAGGGGCTTGCGGCGAGCCTGCCGGGTGCACTGTGGGAGAGACTTCAGTCCCGACGCATTGCGCCATCGGAAAGCACAGCACTTCGCGTGTCGCGGCAGCATGACAGTTAGCTCCCAAAGCGCCAGCGGCATCCGGTTGGGGTGTAGCGGCAGCAAGGTCGGAGAAGCGTTGAAGCCGCGCTGGCGTGAGTCTGAGCATGGATGACGGCCACGGCCACGGCCTCTGCGCCGCGCCGCGCTGAGGCCTCGTGCGCGACGCAAGCGCGAGCGTCAGCATCGCGTGAATTCGGCGTGACCTGCATTGCGTTTGGCATCGCGCAGCGTGCGCCGCTACGCCCCGTCACCCCGCGTCGCATCACATGCACGCGTATTTAATGTCATCCACACATTCCATTTGCGGCGTTCGTGGTCTTGTAGCGCGGCTGCATCGCATCGCGCGGACCGGGTGCGCCGGCACCGTCGCGGGTTGTCGAAGCGCGACCGCGTGCAGGCCCATCCCATTCCGATGCCGCTGCCATGCGACGGCGCGATCGGCGCTGCCGGCAACGGCGCGCAGAGGCGACGTGTCCTTCTCATTCGTCGAACGGGATCTTCCGAATGCATGTCTGCCTGCTGTCCCTCTTTCCTCCTCACGATGCGGCCGCGCTGGACGCGGCCATGGCGGCGGCGCAGGCACAGGGCTGCGATCACATCGTCTTGCCCAATCCGTTCGCACAGGATGCGCAAGGCCGTCTGCACGACCCCGCAGCCGACGACGCGGCGGGTCAGACACAGTTGCGCCAATGGCTGCAGCGGGCCGAGCAGCATGGGTTGCGCGTGCTGCTGGATCTGCGCATCGACGAGATCGGCGGCGGCAGCCGCCTGCTGCAGGAGCACCCACACTGGTTTCGCGCGCGCAGCTCGGCGCTGCCGGATCCGCGCGCCGAACGCGCCGCGGCGGACATTGCGGTGGGCCGCTTCGCCTCCGCCGAAGAAGGGGCGGGTCTGGCGCAGTGGTGGAGTGCGCGCCTGGTCGACTGGCTGCGCAGCGGCGTGGCCGGCTTCCGCGTGCTGCAGCCAGAGCGCGTTCCGGCGCCGTTGTGGCGCACGCTGATCGACGAGGTCCACGCACAGGCGCCGCAGGCGCGGCTGCTGGCCTGGACGCCTGGATTGGGCCTGGACGCCTTGCGCGGGCTGGCCGGCGCCGGTTTCGATGCCGCGTTCTCTTCGCTGGCCTGGTGGGACGGCCGCGGTGACTGGTTCTTCGACGAGGACAGCGCCCTGCGTGCGCTGGCGCGTTGCGTGGTCGCCACCGTCGACGCCGAGACGGCCTCGGATACGCCGCTGCCCTTGCCGCGCGCGCAGCGGCAGCGCCTGGCCGCCGCGTTCGGTGGGGCCTGGGCGATCTCAGCACAGGACACATTGACGGAACACGGGCAGCCCGCGCCTGCGCAGCACGGCACCTCCGAGGGCGATGCGTCCACGTCGGCTGCGTCGTTGCCCGACGCCACCGCAGCGCTGCGCCTGCGCCCGCTGCTGCGCGACGGCGCGCTCACCGCGGTGGCGGTGGAGCCGCTGGACGCCGCGCCGTGGCTGGTGCTGCTCAACAGCGACCGTGACCACCTGCTGCCGGTGCCCGGGCCGGCGCTGCTGCGCCTGCTCGGCGACAGCGAGGGCCTGCTTAGCGACCACGGCGAGCCGATCCAGGGCGAGCAGGGTGGGACGCTGGAAGCGGGCGAGGTGCGCATCTACCGCAGCCTGCCGGCGCGTCCGGTGCTGACCGCGGCACGGGCACGCACGCCGGCCGAGGTCGCCGCGGGCGAGGCGCGGGTGTGCATCGAGGCGGTGACGCCGTCGGTGGACGACGGCCGCTTTCCGGTCAAGCGCACGGTCGGCGACCGCGTGTGCGTGGAAGCCGATGCGTTCTGCGACGGTCACGATCGCATCGCCGTGGCCCTGCTGTGGCGCGCCGCCGATGCGCGCACCTGGTCGAGCGCGCCGATGCGCGCGCTCGGCAACGACCGCTGGCGCGGCGAGTTCCCGCTGCAGCGCCTGGGCCGCTACGAGTTCCGCATCGAAGCCTGGCGCGATGTGTACGCCACCATCCATGCCGACCTGGAAAAGAAGCGCGCCGCCGGCACGCTGCTGCCGGTGGATGTGCAGGAGGCCCTGGCCCAGGTCGAGGCGGCGCGTGGGCGCAGCCGCGGCGCGTTGGCGACGCGCTTGAAAGCCATCGCCACCCGCATCGCCCGCACCGACGACCTGGCCGAGAAGGCGCAGCTGCTGCTCGAACCCGACACCGCCGACGCGATGGCGCGCGCCGACGCCAAGCCGTTTCGCACCGAATACCCGATGACCTTCCGGGTCGAGGCCGAGCGCCGCGCCGCGCACTTCGCCAGTTGGTACGAGTTGTTCCCGCGCTCGCAGAGCGGCGATCCGCAGCGCCACGGCACCTTCGACGACGTGATCGCGCGGTTGCCGCACATCCAGGCCATGGGCTTCGACGTGCTGTACATGCCGCCGATCCATCCGATCGGCGAGAAGAACCGCAAGGGCCGCAACAACGCGGTGACCGCCGAGCCGGGTGAACCCGGCAGCCCGTATGCGATCGGCTCGGCCGAGGGTGGGCATACCGAGGTGCATCCCGAGCTGGGCGGGCTCGACGGTTTTCGCCGTCTGCGTGCCGCTGCAGCCGAGCACGGCCTGGAACTGGCGCTGGACTTCGCCATCCAGTGCGCGCCGGATCATCCGTGGCTGCGCGACCATCCGGACTGGTTCACCTGGCGCGCCGACGGCTCCATCCCGTACGCGGAAAACCCGCCGAAGAAATACCAGGACATCGTCAACGTCGACTTCTACGCCAGCGGCGCGGTGCCGGCGCTGTGGAACGCGCTGCGCGATGCCGTGCTGTTCTGGGTCAACGAAGGCGTCACCCTGTTCCGCGTCGACAACCCGCACACCAAGCCGTTCCCGTTCTGGGAATGGCTGATCGCCGAGGTGCGCGGGCGCCATTCGCAGGTGGTGTTCCTGTCCGAGGCCTTCACCCGGCCCAAGCCGATGTACCGGCTGGCCAAGGTCGGCTTCTCGCAGTCCTACACCTACTTCACCTGGCGCCAGCACAAGGCTGAGTTGCAGGCCTACATCGAGGAGCTCAACAGCGGCGCGCCCAGCGAGTGCTTCCGCCCGCATTTCTTCGTCAACACGCCGGACATCAATCCGCTGTTCCTGCAGCACAGCGGGCGCAGCGGGCACCTGATCCGCGCCGCGCTGGCCACCACGCTGTCCGGGCTGTGGGGCATGTATCAGGGCTTCGAGCTGTGCGAGGCCACGCCGCTGCCGGGCAAGGAGGAATACCTGGACTCGGAGAAATACCAGTTGCGGGTGTGGCCGGAGCGCGCGCCGGGCGACATCGTCGAGGAGATCACCCGCCTCAACCTGCTGCGCCGCCAGCATCCGGAACTGCAGTCGCACCTGGGCACGCGCTTCTACGTGGCCCAAAACGACCAGGTGCTGTACTTCGGCAAGTTCCTCGACGCCGCGCACTTGGCGCGCAGCCGCAGCCTGGTGCTGGTGGCGGTGAGCCTGGATCCGCATGCGGCGCAGAACGCGCAGATCGAAGTGCCGCTGTGGGAACTGGGCCTGCCCGACCACGCCAGCGTCGCCGTGCGCGACCTGTGGGACGGCCACGACTTCGCCTGGCACGGCAAGACCCAACACATCCGCCTCGATCCGTCGCGGCCGTTCTCCCTGTGGCGCATCCGCGCCGGAGCTCCTGCATGAATGTCGCCGCGCCGTCGTCCCCACACCTCGAGCCGCGCGCACCGGCCGGCGATGCGCGCTGGTACAAGGACGCGATCATCTACCAGGTGCACGTCAAGTCCTTCTTCGACTCCAACGACGACGGCATCGGCGACTTCCCCGGGCTGATCTCCAAGCTCGACTACATCGCCGACCTGGGGGTGGACACCATCTGGCTGCTGCCGTTCTACCCCAGCCCGCGCCGCGACGACGGCTACGACATCGCCGAGTACATGGCGGTGCATCCGGACTACGGCAGCATCGCCGACTTCCAGCGCTTCGTGGAGCAGGCGCACGCGCGCGGCATCCGCATCGTCACCGAGCTGGTGATCAACCACACCTCCGACCAGCATCCCTGGTTCCAGCGTGCGCGCATGGCCCCGGCCGGCTCGCCGGAACGCGCGTTCTACGTGTGGTCCGACAGCGACCAGGACTATGCCGGCACCCGCATCATCTTCTGCGACACCGAGAAGTCCAACTGGACCTGGGATCCGGAGGCCGGCCAATACTTCTGGCACCGCTTCTACTCGCACCAGCCGGACCTGAACTTCGACAACCCGGCCGTGCTGGAAGCGGTGCTGGAAGTGATGCGCTTCTGGCTGGACCTGGGCGTGGACGGGCTGCGCCTGGACGCGGTGCCGTACCTGATCGAACGCGACGGCACCTCCAACGAGAACCTGCCCGAGACCCACGCCATCCTGCGCCGCATCCGCGCCACGCTCGATGCCGAATATCCCGACCGCATGCTGCTGGCCGAAGCCAACATGTGGCCGGAAGACACCCAGCAGTACTTCGGCGAGAACGCCGACGAATGCCACATGGCGTTCCACTTCCCGCTGATGCCGCGCATGTACATGGCGATCGCGCGCGAGGACCGCTTCCCCATCACCGACATCATGCGCCAGACCCCGGAGATCCCGGAGAGTTGCCAGTGGGCGATCTTCCTGCGCAACCACGACGAGCTGACCCTGGAGATGGTCACCGACTCCGAGCGCGACTACCTATGGCAGACCTACGCGGCCGACCGCCGCGCGCGCATCAACCTCGGCATCCGCCGGCGCCTGGCGCCGCTGCTGGAGCGCGACCGCCGCCGCATCGAACTGATGACCTCGCTGCTGCTGACCATGCCCGGCACGCCGGTGCTGTACTACGGCGACGAGATCGGCATGGGCGACAACATCCATCTTGGCGACCGCGACGGCGTACGCACGCCGATGCAATGGTCGATCGACCGCAACGGCGGCTTCTCGCGCGCCGATCCCGCCGCCCTGGTGCTGCCGCCGATCATGGATCCGCTGTACGGCTTCCAGGCGGTCAACGTGGAAGCGCAACAGCGCGACCAGTACTCGCTGCTGACCTGGACCCGCCGCGTGCTGTCGGTGCGCAAGCGCTACCGCGCCTTCGGCCGCGGCGCGCTGCGCTTCCTGTATCCGGGCAACCGCCGCCTGCTCGCCTATCTGCGCTGCCACGAGGACGAGACCGTGCTGTGCGTGGCCAACCTGTCGCATACGCTGCAGGCGGTGGAACTGGACCTGTCCGAGTTCGAGGGCCGCGTGCCGGTGGACATCCTCGGCGGCGGCAGCTTCCCGCCGATCGGGCGCCTGACCTATCTGCTCACCGTGCCGGCGTTCGGCTTCTACGCCTTCCAACTGGTCGGCAATGCCACGCTGCCGGACTGGCATGTGCCGGCGCCGGTGCCGCTGCCCGACTACCAGACCCTGGTGCTGCGCAGTGGAACCGACAGCGCCGGCCTGCAACCGCACCTGCCGACGCTGGAGCGCGACATCCTGCCGACGTGGCTGTCCACGCGGCGCTGGTTCGCGGCCAAGGACCGCGCGCTGCGCAGCGTGCGCATCGCCCGGCGCACGCCGCTGTCCGGCGGCGACGGCCTGACCCTGCTGGAGATCGAGGCGGAGCTGGACGACGGCGCCCACGAGCGCTACATCCTGCCGCTGGGCATCGTCTGGGAGCGCGATCAGCCGAGCGTGCTGGCCGAGCAACTGGCGCTGGCGCGCGTGCGCCACGGTCGCGAGGTCGGCTACCTCACCGACGCCTTCGCGCTGAAGCCCTTCACCCTGAGCATGCTCGCCGCATTGCGCGACAAGGCGGAACTGCGCGTGGACGGCGAGGCCGGCACCGAAGCGACCGCGGAGCGCATCCGTTTCTGCCCGACGCCCGCATTGCAGCGCGTGGACATCCCCGCAGATCCGGAGATCCGCTGGTTGTCGGCGGAGCAGAGCAACAGTTCGCTGATCGTCGGTGATGCGGCGGTGTTCAAGCTGCTGCGGCGCGTGTCGGCCGGCATCAATCCGGAGATCGAGATCGGCGAGCGCCTCACCGCGTTGGGCTATGCCAACGCCGCGCCGCTGCTGGGGCATGTCGCCCGCGTCGAGGCCGACGGCAGCGAGACCACGCTGGCGCTGCTGCAGGGCTTCGTGCGCAACCAGGGCGACGCCTGGCGTTGGACGCTGGACCACTTGTCCCGCGGTGCCGAGGAATACGACGCCGCCCAGGACGATGCCGCGCGGCTGGAGAGCGTGGCCGGCTACGACGCCTTCGCCGCTCTGGTCGGCCGACGCCTGGCCGAGCTGCACGCGGTACTGGCACAACCCACCGACGCGCCCGCCTTCGCGCCGCAGCCGGTGGACGCGGCCGCGGCGCAGCAGGTGGTGGATGGCGTGGTGCACGAAGTGCAGGCGATGTGGGACACGCTCATCGCGCATCGCGACGCCAACGACGACCCGGCCGAACATGCCGCGGTGGACAGCCTGCTGGCCGAGCGTTCGCGCCTGGATGCCTGGCTGCAGCAGGCGCCATCGCTGTTGTCCGGCGCGCTGCTGACCCGCGTGCATGGCGATTTCCACCTCGGCCAGATCCTGGTCGCGTTCGACGACGTGGTGCTGATCGACTTCGAAGGCGAGCCGGCCAAGTCGCTGGACGAACGCCGCGCCAAGGCCAGCCCGCTGCACGACGTGGCCGGCTTCCTGCGCTCGCTCGACTACGCCAGCGAAGTCTCCGCGCGCGGCGAGGAGGGCACTGCCGCACGCGTCGGCGCCGGCCTGGACACCGCGCAGGAGCAATACCTGGCCGCGTTCCGCAGCCGCGCCAGCGCCGCGTTCCTGGCCGCCTACCGCGCCGTGCTCGACGCCAGCCCGCACCCGTGGGTGGCACCGGCCGCGTTCGAGGCCACCACCTTGCTGTTCCTGATCGAGAAAGCCAGTTATGAAATCCGCTACGAGGCCGCCAATCGCCCGGCATGGATCATGGTGCCCATACAGGGACTGTTGCGCATACTCGAGCGCTTTCCCGCGCCCCAGGAGTCGATTCGATGAGTGATGCCGTCCACGTCTGGGACGACGCGACGCAACGCGCCTTTGCCACTGCCCGTCATGGCGACCCGTTCGCCGTGCTGGGCGCGCATCGCCTCGGCGAGGCGCGGGTGCTGCGCAGCTACCAGCCGGGCGCCGACGCGGTGCTGGCGGTGCTGGACGACGGCAGCGAAGTGCCGCTGCAGCAGGGGCCGGAAGGCTTCTTCCAAGCCGAACTGCCGGGCGAAGGAAGCTACCGCCTGCGCATCCGCTGGCCCGGCGGCGAGCAGGACACCGCCGACGCCTACGCCTTCGGCCCACAACTCAGCGACTTCGACCTGCACCTGATCGCCGAAGGCCATCACCTGCGCCTGGCCGATGCGCTGGGCGCCAACGTGGTCGAGGTCGACGGCGAGCGCGGCACCCGCTTCGCCGTGTGGGCGCCCAACGCCTCGCGCCTGGCGGTGATCGGCGACTTCAACAGTTGGGACGCGCGCCGCCACCCCATGCGCCTGCGCCACCAGGCCGGCGTGTGGGAGCTGTTCGTGCCGGGTGTCGGCCCCGGCGCGCGCTACAAATTCGCGTTGCGCGGCCCGCGCGGCGAAGAACTGCCGGCCAAGGCCGACCCGGTCGCGCGCCAGGCCGAACTCGCGCCCGGCACTGCCTCCATCGTCGCCGACCCCACGCCGTTCCAATGGCGCGACGACGCCTGGATGGCCACGCGCGCGCGCCGCCACGCCCCGCAGGCGCCGATCAGCGTGTACGAAGTGCACGCCGGCTCGTGGATGCACGCCGCCGATGGCAGCATGCTGGACTGGGACGCACTGGCCGAGCGGCTGATTCCCTACGTGGCCGACATGGGTTTCACCCACATCGAACTGCTGCCGGTCACCGAGCATCCGTTCGGCGGCTCCTGGGGCTACCAGCCGCTGGGCCTGTTCGCGCCGACCGCGCGCTTCGGCAGCCCGGAAGGCTTCGCCCGCTTCGTCGACCGCTGCCATCGCGAGGACATCGGCGTCATCGTCGACTGGGTGCCGGCGCACTTCCCCACCGACGCGCATGGCCTGGCCCACTTCGACGGCACCGCGTTGTACGAACACGCCGACCCGCGCGAAGGCTTTCACCGCGACTGGAACACCCTGATCTACAACCACGGCCGTCGCGAAGTCTCCGGCTTCCTGATCGCCAGCGCGCTGGAATTCCTGCAGCGCTACCACGTCGACGGCCTGCGCGTGGACGCCGTCGCCTCCATGCTCTACCGCGACTACAGCCGCAACGCCGGCGAGTGGGTGCCTAACATCCACGGCGGCCGCGAGAACTACGAGAGCATCGCCTTCCTGCGCCGGCTCAACCAGGTGGTGGCCGAGCAGGCGCCGGGCGCCATGACCATCGCCGAAGAATCCACCGCCTGGCCCGGCGTCACCGCCGACCTCGCCCACGGCGGCTTGGGCTTCGACTACAAGTGGAACATGGGCTGGATGCACGACAGCCTGCACTACATCGAACTGGACCCGATCTACCGCCGCTACCACCACGGCGAGATGACCTTCAGCATGGTCTACGCGTATTCCGAACGCTTCATGCTCCCCATCTCCCACGACGAAGTGGTGCACGGCAAGCGCTCCCTGCTCGGACGCATGCCCGGCGACGACTGGCAGCGCTTCGCCAACCTGCGCGCCTACCTCGGCTATATGTACACCCACCCCGGGCGCAAACTGCTGTTCATGGGCTGCGAGATCGCCCAGCCCACCGAGTGGAACCACGACGCCGCGCTGCCCTGGCACCTGCTCGACCAGCCCAACCACCGCGGCATCCAGCGCCTGGTCCGCGACCTCAACCGCCTCTACGCCGAACACCCGGCGCTGCACGCCCGCGACGACGAACCCGAAGGCTTCGCCTGGGTCATCGGCGACGACGCCGGCAACAGCCTGTTCGCCTACCTGCGCAAGGCCCGCAGCGGCGACACCCCGCTGCTGGTGGTGGCCAACCTCACCCCGCAGGTGCACCACGGCTACCGCATCGGCGTACCCCGCGCCGGCCGCTGGCGCGAACTGCTCAACTCCGACAGCGAGATCTACGGCGGCAGCAACACCGGCAACGGCGGCAGCGTGCGCGCCGAGAACGTCGGTGCGCATGGGCATCCGGCGTCGCTGGTGCTGACGGTGCCGCCGCTGGCGGTGCTGGTGCTGGGGGTCGAGGAGTAGGGCGAGAAAGCAGAAGGGGCCGCGGCGAGAGGGCGGAAACAGCCGGCTGTTCGGAGAGAAGCCGGCTGTTGTGGGAGGGACTTCAGTCCCGACGCTGTCCCGATCCACTGTCGGCACCCGAGCCGCAAGCACCCGAGATGCCAAGGATGCGCACCGATCACGTGCAGTCCTTGGCGCTCAGTTCGCTGAGGCCACAGGCGAGAGCAATTCTCGGCCCCGTCTACCGCCCCGGGCAGACAGCCCACCTCCCCGACCGGTAAACTCACGCCCGCCTCGGCGCCTTCCTCTGCATGCACGCCAGAGGCGCCAAGCCGGCGGCCGACGCATCGCCCGCCCGCTCCGGACGCGTCCGGGCCTATAGCTCAACGGTTAGAGCAGAGGACTCATAATCCTTTGGTTCCAGGTTCGAATCCTGGTGGGCCCACCAGTTAATTCAATGACTTGCTCCTCTAGGGCCCTTGGTGTAACCCGCGGACTCCTGTCGGTGCCATCTGTCCAGCGAGCGCTAGCTTGTGCACACAGTAGCTCGCACCTGTCTGTGCTCCGTGTTCAGGCTATTGAAGCAAGCAAATAAATTTTTCTTGTGCTTGCTTTTGCTCTGCAGTTCTCGGATTATGCAAGCATAACAATGCGCGAGATGCTTGCAATGGCTAAAAAAAATCCGGCAAAGGTGGCATCTTCTGGGTCTGGGCGAGCGAAAGGGGGCGTTGCCGTTGCTAATAAGATGACGGCAGATGAAAGAACGGCGAGGGCGAAGAAAGGTAGTGCTGCGCGTTGGGGTTTGCGAGCTACGCACAAAGGCTCCTTCAAGCAGGAATTTGGCTTGGACGTAGACTGCTATGTGCTTAATGACGCCAAGAAGACGGCAGTGATCACACAGACTGGCATGGGCGAAGCCATTGGGCTGAGCGCCCGCGGCGATTCAATCCGGAAGTTCGCCAACGGCCGAGTGATGGCCTCCTTTGTCGGTGCCGAGCTGCTCCAAAAACTTGAAAAACCTCTTAAATTTCAATGGCGCCCCGTCGGCACCGAGAACCTAGTTGTTGAGGGCAACGGCTATGACGTAACGCTGCTGATCGATATCTGCAAGGCAATCATTTCTGCCGATCTGGAAGGGCGCCTGTCGGAGCGGCAGAGGCCCATGGCTCGTCAAGCTCAGATCATCATGAGCGCTTCGGCGAAGGCAGGTATCGAAGGGCTTGTGTATGCCCTTGCTGGCTACGACCGAACCAAGGAAGAAATCATCGAGGCGTACAAGATGTACGTCCGGGAAGAGGCACGTGAGTACGAGAGAGAATTCTCACCAGAGCTTTACGAACAGTGGTATCGACTCTATGGGCTTGCTAAGCCGGAGCGAGGCCGCCCTTGGGAATTCCGCTATCTCACGATCGATCACATCTACAAACCGCTGGCCAACAGCCAAGGAAAGGTGTTTGATCTGGCAAAAAGCAGCAAAGCCGCAAAAGGTGAGCCAGGGAACAAAATTCATCAGTTCCTTTCTGAGGTAGGAGTCAAAGCGCTTCGGACACAGGTTGGCAAGATCATTGGTATAGCGAGCGTGTCAAACAGCCGATCCGAGTACGAAAAGTTTATCGCCGAAAAGGTACATGGCCAAGGATCATTTCCCTTCTAGTGGATAGCGATACCCCGCTCCGGCAAGGTTTGCTTTAAGATGAGCAGGCGCAAGGCCGCGCCTGCCCGCTGGCTATGAACCGACAGCCATGAGCGCCAACATGGCGCTCGCCCGCCTTACGCAGATGCAGAATTCACTTGTCGCTTAGTCCTCACTTTGCGCGTCTGCTAAAAGCGGGGGGAATTACCGTGACTGCCCAACGATGATTATGACAAACAGAGTTGCTGGACGGAGCGGCGATTCAAGGGCATGTCCGAAGCGCTCCATCAAGCAAGCTCTGGACTGAGGCAAGATCTCATTGTGAGTCAGTGGGTAGTGCCAGCGCCGGTTTTGTAGCGCTTTGAGCTTAAATGCACTTCTGGCTGCCCGGAGATGGACATGTGCTAGCACATCCGCGTCGCTGTCAAGGCTTCCTCATCATTGGATCGAGACAAGGCCCAAAACTACGGGGGGCGGGTGAAGCTACGGACTAAAAATCACGCAGCGGCAGAAAGTGCCATTCCGAAGCCCGGGGATGTATAACGTTTTGCCTCCGTCTTCATCACGGCTTTGAGCTTGTCGCTACCAGGATTTGCCATCATTTCGCGGATAACAATATCGCTGGCTCTAACTCCTATATTCTGCTCGTCGCCTCTCCTCAACGAAGAGGCCGCCACGCTCCATGCCTTGCAAATCCATTTAAATACGAACTCACTGCATATTGCTAATGCAAAAATGCTGCTGAGGATCACTGATTTGGTAATGAGTAGACGCACCATATGTACCATCGCCTGCCGCATCACACCATCGACAAGCTTTCGCGCCTCGGGATCAAGGCGGTCAAATGCAGCATCCCATTCCTTTGTACTGACTTTTTGCTTGCGGACCTTCGCAACCAGCTGAGTGGTCAACATTTGCATCAGGCTCATATCATGCGCGTACCGAATGAACCCATTGATCATCTGACGGCACGCCTTGTAGCCAGGGCTCTTAAAGTCTAGCTTTCCTTCAGCGCCCAATGCGAACAACTCATCTCGCAGTTCGAAAAGGTTGTAGCGTGCTAGAGCGATTGCAGAATGCGGATAGACGTTGAATACAACGTGCCAGATCGCCGAGATCAGAGCGATTGCAAACACTGCAGTAATTAGGGTGATCATAGTCTGTCCCTTTCGTGGGTCTCTCCGTCGTGACCTAAGTTGCTGCTGGATCTTTCGGGATCGAGTTCGGTCTCATGGTCTCTTGTAACCTTCGAGCCCTTCTGAACGTGGCCGGCGATTACCATACGGAGTCGGCGGTTAGAGCGAATGAAGAAGGGCCAGGCCGCCAACGTCGCTATCTGGATCCACCATGCTGGTGCAAGTTCCTTAATTATGTCTCCTACGCTGCCACAGACATCAACGGCAGCATTCAGGATCGTTGTTTGCCCAGCAAGATACTTCACGCAAAGAACGGCCCCGCCACAGAGGAAGCCGTACTTGATCAAGTACCTGACGGTTGCGGCGATATTGCTGCTCAACCTAGAGGTCTGCATAGCTCGCAGCCTCTCCTTCAGGCGTTCGTTTTCCCTAACGAGGTCTTCTCGTGAAGACGGTCCTTGTCTCTTGCTCAAGCTATGCCCCCCGTGCGTGAGCGAACTCTAGCTGCTTCTATGGCAATTTTGTAAAAAAAACATTAAATTTACAAAATTAGCGACGGACGGTTGTCGGCGTCCTATCTGAGAGGGCTTCCCGTTGCGTTATGAAGGTGAAGCCGCCGGGCTTTCATACCTCAGACGTGAGTTAAGTCCAGTTGTGAAGCATCGCCTCCTCAAAGTACTCATACCCCGGATATCGGTGATCAGGTTCGCTTACATTCTCACCGGCAGGATGCTGCTACAGATGTCTACGGGCATCATGCTTTAAGGGTTGACAGCTTCTTTTGACCGAGTAACTATCCAGTAGCCACGGCAAATTCCGCGGCCGGGATTGGTCTCCCGAAATCTACAAGGCGCACCAGCGCCCATCTTCGATGTCCGGCGCTTTTTTGTTGCCCGGGTTTGAGACGGGGCAGGGCTTGCAGCTTTATGGCGGGCGGTGCGCGGGGGCCTTCGGGCCCGCCGGTTGCCTTGTGGCCGGTAGACCAACCCGCACCGTCCGCCACCTTTGATTGGTCTCGGGGATGGCGGACTCCACCACAAGGAGAACGTCATGCCCCGTCAGACTTCCGTTCGTTCGAACACTCCATCCTCACTCAGTAGTGGCAAGGCACCGCTTCGCCATTCCAAGGCCGAAGCGGCTGCGCCTATTTTGGTCGCGTCCAATGAGTCGCCCCAGCCTTGGCCCGATGTTGCTTCGGCATCGCCTGCGCCCACCGAGGCCGACGACGCCCCAGCCGCCAGGCGGCTCATCCCCCGCCGCCCCAAGCAATGCACCATCGGCTACCGATACTACGACGTGGAGCGCAATGGCATGCGGGTCGGCCGGCAGGTGCCGAGCCTGCGCTTGTACGGGCTGTGGCTGGAAGGCATCGGCTTTGCAGTGGGTGGCAAGGTACGGATCACCATGGCCAATGGCGCACTGCTGATCACGGCCGTTCCGGCGGTGTCGCCGCATGCGGCGAAGAAGCGACGCAGGTGCGAGGTGACACCGTAGCCGCTTGGTTTTGAGGTGGCTTTTGCCGGGAAAACGGTGGGCTTGTGTGGAAGCGTTTGACGGTGGAGACGGCGCGGTACCCGTCGCGTCGTCGCCACACGTCAGCCTCTTTAATGTAGGTTGCCTCCCATACGTGGGGCATCGGCTGTCCCGGTGGGCAATGCGGACGCCGTGCGGCGATTGGCCGGCACAATCACCGCAGAAAGTGCGGTGATTGTGCCAAGGAGGTGGAGGCGCCCGGGTGCCGATGCAGTAGGCCGAGGACATCGCCTATCGATTCCCAGCAAATTCCGCTATTGGCAGGCGCGTCATGCTAGCGCGCTTGGCGCGTTCGCCAACTCAGCCCGCCCCCGCCGTCCACTGCACCGCATCTCCTTCGTGAGGCATGCGCAGACCATTCGGCACCCGGCGTCTTCGCGGGAGGATCGTGCACATCAATCGAATTACCCGAATATCAGCTATTCGAATTTTATTCGCTTTGCAGGTATTTTTCGTTTAGCTGGATGACGGGTACACCCCAATGCCGACACGTCACGTTCTGGTCACCGCGACGCAACTAGGCGCGACACTGCAGTCCGCACGCAAGCCCAGGGGCTGACGCAGGCTGCACTGGCCGGCCGTCTCTGCCTGAGCCAGTCGCGGGTTTCCTATCTGTAGTTGAATGCTCATGCGTTGAGCGCCGAACAACTCTTGGCCTGGTGTGCGGCGCTGGGGTTGGAGCTGACCATTGGCATCCGCGATGACTCCACCGCCGCCAACGCGCAAACGGAATGGTGAGATGGGGCGCCGATCGCACAGGCGCAGCCTCTCCATCTGGGCCAATGGCGTTCGCGTGGTGCGATGGAAGCTGCCTGCGCGCGGGGAGATGGAACTGCACTACGACGTGGACTGGGTTGGCGCGGACATCGGCCAGCCGCTGTCGCTTTCGCTGCCGCGGCGCTCGAAGGGATGACTGCATAGCCAACGAAAAATGGGGAGAGGGCGTAGAGTGAACTTATTCGCATCAGTTCCGAATGAGCAAGGACCCAAGTCCATATGGTGTGAGATCTGCTCTGACCCCAGGCTTCTACCCGTAGGCCATACTGCGCAGATGAACATCCTTCGATTGATCTTATGCCTCAGCTGGCTCTTGATCGCTGGCCCCGCCTTCGCAGGGGCCAGCCGCTGCGATCTGCACGAATTCACCAGCTCGGGTGAGTTGCGCCGGTTCCTGAGCCTTCGCGCCGTTGACGTCCTCAGGCAGGCAGAAAATTCCGGTAGTGGACTCGCGGACCTGGTGGCCCCAATGGCCACTTTTAACCTCGGTGCTGGTGACGTGGGTCGTCCGTTGGGCACAGGCATCGACGGCGCTCGTGCGCTTGCGCGAACCATGCACGCCGACTCGTACCGTTTCCTCGGTTGGGACTACATGGACATGGCGCCGAATGTCTGCTCAGAGCGTGAGGTGGACGTCGAGGTCGAGTTCATCGACAGCCAAGGCAAGCGCGTTTCCCGCGTGAAGTTCACGTTCGAGGTGGAGCGCGTTCGCTTGGTGAGTGCCGTGGGCTGGGAAAGATCGTTCGAAGCGGGTCAGTTGTAGAAGCGATTCGAGCAGCGCTGATTAAACCGGGGTGTCACGACACTCATAACCCTGGTTGCGCGTAGCGCTGCTCACAGGCGGCAGGGGGAGGCCGCCGGTTGAACCAAGCGACATTTGTGGATGGTGACGGCCGTGGGAAGGCGCGCTCAGTCGCGCTCGAAGCGCTGCAATTCGTCCAGTTGCGCCAGCGCCTTGCGCAGGCAGCCGCCGCTCAAGGAGTCGTCCATCTTGCGGCCGAACTCGGCGCGTTGCGGGCGGCGTGCCCAGCGGTGGAACCACCAGGTGCCTAACAGGCCGGCGACGCCGATGCCGTAGCCGCTCCACACCAGCGCGGGGGCCTTGGCCAGCAGATCGACATCGCCCAGGCCAGCCAAGGTCTGCAAGACCGCGATCCACAGGAACCACCACGGTAGACCGGCGACCATGCCGCTGCGGATGTACAGCGTGCGTGCGCGCAGCAATTGCTTCTGGATGCCGACGACCGGTTGCGCATAGTCGATGTTGCCGAGTCGCCCCAGTACCACACCGGCCGCGACGATCGTCAGCACGCCATACGCCTGCACCAACACGCCGGCGACGATGGACGAAGCATGCGCCGGCTGGCTCATCCACAGCAGCGACGCGAGCAGGACGAACGCAATGCCGAACAGGATCTGCATCACCTGGCCCCAGTACAGCGGGCGCAGGCTGCCGCGCGTCCGGTCCAGTTTGCGCTCGCGCAATTCGTGCAGCTTCAACGTGTTGTCCAGTTGCAGCCGGCGGTCCAGCGTTTGCCAGGCCGATTTGAAGTCGTCGAGTTCCATCGTGGTCTCCATGGCGTGGTTTAGCGAAATTCGTCGCGGATGCGCTGTTTCAGGCGTCCGATCTTGGTGGAGACATTGCTTTCGGTGATGCCGAGGATCTGTGCGATCTCGCGTTGCGGGCGGTCTTCGAGGTAGAGCAGCAACAGGGCGCGGTCCAGCGGCGGCTGGCGGGCGATGACGTCCTGCAGCAGGCGAAGCCGCTGTTCGTTCTCCGGGTCCGCGGCGTTGCCGTCGGCCACGTCGTGGAGGGTTTCGTCCAGCGGCATTGCGTCGTGGCGCTGCCGCAGTTCGCGGTTGCGCAGGTGGCTGATCGCCACGTTCAGCGCGATCCGGTACATCCAGGTGCTGACGCTACGCGCGGGGTCGTACGTCGGCCAGGCGTGCCAGAGCTGTGCCGCGATTTCCTGGGCCAGATCGGCGCGGTCCTCGGCACCGCGCGCATAGCTGCCAGCGACCTTGAACACGATGCCTGAATGGCGCTGCAGCAGCGCGCTGAAGGCATCTCGGGCGTCGTTCGCGGTCATGGCGGTTGCGATGGTATCCATTGGTTCACCGGCGCGACCTTCGCGCCCCTCGACACCATGATTCGCGCCAGCGCACGGAATCTCACACCGCGCCAGCAAGAATCTTCAAGGAGATGCCGGCCCCGGGTCCATCGGTGATCACTTGCAGCACGCCGGCGATGCCGCTGGGGGCTTACTCCAGTGGCACAACTGCCAGGCGCGCCATGCGAACGCACCTGAGGCGGCCGTCGGCTCATCCCGCCTCCGCCGCCCACTGCACCGCATCCGCCCCGGCCGGCAGATACAGCGGCGTCGACGGATCGGTCGCCGCGCGCCACACGGCTTCGGCGACATCGTGCATGTGTGTCCCTGGGCCGGTGGACTCGGCCATCCGCGCGATGGTGTGGCGCATGAAGTCGCCATAGACCGCGTCGTCCATGCCGCGCAGGCGGGTGCGGGCGGTGTCGCGAAAACGCGTCTCGCCCGAGGATCCGGGCAGCACGAGGCGCACGCGCACGCCGAACGGTTCGACTTCGCTCGCCAGCGATTCGGTGAAGGCATTCACCGCCGCCTTGGCCGCACGGTAGATGCCGACCAGCGGCAACGGCTTGTAGGTGGCGCTGGAGGTGACGTTGACCACGACGCCGCCACCGCGCGCCCGCATCTGCGGCAACACCGCTTGGGTGAGCGCCATCGTGCCGAAGGTGTTGGTATCGAACAGGGCGCGCACGGTGTCCATGTCCATCAACTCGAACGGGGCAGGTGCGCCGAAGCCGGCGTTGTTGACCAGCACGTCGATCGGGCCGGCCGCCGCGACGGCGGCGCGGATGCTCTGCGCGTCGGTGACGTCCAGCGGCAGCACGCGCAGCTGTGCCGATGGCGGAAACAGGTCCTCGCGCGGGGTGCGCATGGTGGCGAGCACCCGCCAGTCGCGGGCGAGGAAGTAGCGGGCGGTTTCCAGGCCGAAGCCGGAGGAGCAGCCGGTGATCAGGACGGTCTTCAAGGGAATTCCTTTGCGCGTGGACGAGAACCCACGGTAGATTGCCGCGCCCGTACTCGCTACGATCCGGAGTCCCTGATTCGTTTGCGAGCGTCCAGCGATGGTGGATCCCCTTGCCGAGGTGGTGATGCTGCTGCAGCCGGCGGCCCGGTTCTCCAAGCACGTGGTCGGTGCCGGTGCCTGGCGCATCCGGCGCTCCGACGCCGGGCAGCCGTTCTACTGCGCGGTGCTGGAGGGCGGCTGCCACATGGCGCTCGATGGCGGCGCGCCGATCCTGCTGCAGGCAGGCGATTTCGTCCTGGTGCCCGCGGCTTACCGCATCACGATGTCCAGCCTTGCGCCGCACGCGGACGTGGCCGAGACCATGCCGGCCGCATTGGGGAACGGCGTGTTCCGGATCGGCGCGCAGGACGGCCCGACGGACCTGCGCATCCTGGCCGGCCACTGCAGTTTCGGCTCGCCGGATGCGGCGCTGCTGGTGTCGCTGCTGCCGCAGATGGTCTATGTGCACGGCGAGCACCGGCTCGCCACGCTGGTGCACCTGGTGAGCGAGGAGTCGCGCGAGGCGCGGCCGGCACGCGAGGTGGTGCTCTCGCATTTGCTGGAAGTGCTGCTCATCGAAGCGCTGCGCTCGGCAGCGGGCACGGCGGCGTCGCCGGGCCTGGCGCGCGGGCTGGCCGATGCGCGCCTGGCCGCGGCGATCCGCGCGATGCACGCGCAGCCCACGCGCGCATGGACGGTGGCGGCCTTGGCGAAGGAGGCCGCCTTGTCGCGCTCGGCGTTCTTCGAGCGCTTCGGCCGCACGGTGGGCATGGCGCCGATGGAATACCTGCTCGCCTGGCGCATGGCCTTGGCCAAGGACCTGCTGCGCCGCAACGAGTTCGGCATCGCCGCGATCGCCGAGCGCGTCGGCTACAGCTCCGCGAGCACCTTCAGCGTCGCGTTCGCCCGCCATGTCGGACAGCCGCCGACGCAGTACGCGCGTGCAAGCGGACGCGGCGCGGCGCGCGGCGAACCGTCGTTCTCCGAAGAGGTCGAGGGCGTGCAGTAGGCACCCGGCGGGCCTACCGCTTCCGGGCCGGCGGCTTCGTGGGAGGCGGTGCGGGTTGCGCAAGGATCGCGCCAGTCACGAGTTCGAACAGGCGCTCGGCGCGCTTGGCATGCGACGGCTGTTCCCGCAGCCAGGCCAGTGCCGCGATCAGGTCGAACAGTTCGTCGCCGTCCATGTCGGCGCGGGCCTTGCCATCGGCCTGCGCACGCGCCAGCAAGGCCGCGCCCGCGGAGCGCAGCCGCACGCACGAGGCGTGCAGCGCGGAGGCGTCGTCTTCGATGGCGGACATCATCGGGGCAAGGATGCCGCGCTGGCGATGGGTGAAGGCGATGATCTCCTCCAGCCAGGCCAGTAATGCCTGGTCCGAGGCCGCGGCTGTGCGCAGGGCGTCGGCCTTGGTCGCCAGGTCCTCGAAGTCGTTGCGCAGCAAGGCTTCGAGCAGGGCCTCGCGGGTGGGGAAGTGGCGGTACAAGGTGCCCAGGCCGACCTCGGCGCGGCGGGCGATGTCGCGAAGCGAGGTGTCCGCACCCGCTTCGGCCAGGGCCTCGCGGGCCACGTCCAGCAGGCGTTGGTAATTTTTCTGGGCGTCGGCGCGCATGTTGTCCTTTACAAGTGGAGCAGTGCTCCGTATATTCGGAGCACTGTTCCGATCAGGATACGTCATGCACAGTTCCAAAGAAACGCCGCTCACCATGAAAGCGGTCCGCCAGCGGGCGTTCGGCGGTCCCGACGTGCTGCAGTACGAGGACGCGCCCGTGCCCGTTGTGCGGCCCGGCGAAGTGCTCATCCGGGTTCACGCCATCGGGCTGAACCCGCCAGATCTCTATCTGCGCGAGGGCTACAGCCGCCTGCCGCCGGAATGGCGCCCGCCGGTGGCGTTCCCGCTGATCCTGGGCACGGACGTGTCGGGTGTGGTCGAAGCGGTCGCGGAGGACGTGGAAGGGCTGTCGCCAGGTGATGCCGTGTACGCGATGGTGCGCTTTCCGAGCGGACTGGCTGGCGGCAGTCAGGCGTATGCGCAGTACGTCGCCGTGCCCGCCAGCGAGGTCGCGCGCAAGCCGGTCGGGATCGACCACGTACACGCGGCGGGCGCGCCGATGTCGTTGCTGACGGCGTGGCAATTCCTGATTGCGCAGGGCCACGACGTGGCCAATCCGCTGCAGCCCATGCCGCATGTGCCGGTGCCGTTGCAGGGCAAGACCGTGGTGATCAACGGGGCGGCTGGCGGCGTCGGCCACTTCGCACTGCAACTGGCCAGGTGGCAAGGCGCGCGCGTGATCGCGGTCGCCTCCGGCAAGCACGAGGCGTTCGTGCGCGGGTTGGGCGCCGAGACCTTCGTCGACTACACCAAGACGGCGCCGGAGGATGTGCTGCACGACGTGGACCTGGTGGTGGACGCCGTCGGCGGCGCCGGGGCCGGCAAGTTCCTGCGCACGCTCAAGCGCGGCGGCGCACTGTTCCCGATCTTTCCGCTCGGCTTCGATGGGCACGATGCGGCGGCGGCGCTGGGCGTGACGGTGTCCACCACCCAGGTGCGCTCCAGCGGCGCGCAACTCGGCGAACTCGCGGCACTGCTGGACGCCGGTACGGTACGCGTGGCGATCGACAGCACCTTCGTGCTGTCGCAGGCGCGGCAGGCGCACGAACGTGCGGAGCGTGGGCACGTCCAAGGCAAGATCGTGATGACGGTTGAGTGAGGCCTGGATCGCGGCGTTGCCACCCGCATCGAATGGCTCAGCGACTCGGCGATGCGTCGATCGCCGAGCCGCGAATCACGTTGCCCTAGTCGCTACGGGTCGTGGTATTGCCGTAGGAGTCTGTGCTGCTGCGTGTCACGCTTCCGTCGTCGCCGCGGCAGGTTTTGTTGCCGTACGAGTCCGAAGAGCAGCGAATCGTGTTGCCCCGGTCGTCGCGGGTCGTGGTATTGCCGTAGGAGTCCGTGCTGCTGCGCGTCACGCTTCCGTCGTCGCCACGACAGGTTTTGTTGCCGTACGAATCCGAAGAGCAGCGAATCACGTTGCCCTGGTCGTCACGGGTTGTGGTATTGCCGTAGGAGTCTTTGCTGGTGCGCGTCACGCTTCCGTCGTCGCCGCGGCACGTTGTGTTGCCGTACGAGTCCGTCGAGCAGCGTGTTGTGTCGGCAAGTGCGCTCGATGTTGCCAGCAGTCCAGCCAACATTGCGAGTGTGGCGATTCTCATTTGAAACCCCCTGTGTGTGGAGCGATCTGACGCCGACGATTGTAGCCATTGATAAACAGTCAAGCAGGTCGCGCGCGCAATCGCCTTTCATTCGCTTCTTGCCGGGTGACTGCCAGGAAAATCGGGCCAGGAAAAATTGGGGTCAGATTGCACTTACCGCATCAATTTCCATAGGACAACGTCCAAGACAGATGGAGCAGGAGATGTACGTTGCCCCATGGTTTCCTGATCCCAGCGTCCGCAAGCGTCTGATCATCAACGTACCCCGCCGCGGAGCCTCGATAAAAGAAGATGCTCAGCGCGACTGGCCGTTGCGCGGAAGGTCAAGCCGCGCCGCAACGCGGCGTCGGCTTGAATGCAGCGTCAGGCCGCTTACCGGCAAGTCTCGACGCGATAGGCATCGGTCGTGCAGCGCGTCATGTTGCCCTTGCCATCGTTGCACGTCTTGACGCCGAAAGAATCGTTTGTGCAGCGCGTCTGGTTGCCCTGGGTGTCGAGGGTCGTGGTCGTGCCGTAGGCGTCTGTCGTGGTGCGCGTCAAGCTTCCGTCGCTGCCCTGGCACGCCTGGGTGCCGTAAGCGTCGGTAGTGCAGCGCGTCTGGTTGCCCTGGTTGTCACGGGTCGTGGTCGTACCGTAGGCGTCTGTCGTGGTGCGCGTCGTGCTTCCGTCGTCGCCGGTGCATGTCTTCACGCCGAACGCGTCGGTTGTGCAGCGTGTCCCGGCGAATGCGCTCGACGTTGCCAGCAGTCCGGTAAAAAGTACCAGTGCGACTGTCTTCACTTAAAAACCCCCTGATAGTGTGTGGAGCGATCTAACGCTTTGACAGTTTAGCCGTTGATACATCGGCAAGCAGGCCGCTCCATTGCCTCTAGCCGCTCCTCATCGCGGGACGGTTCAGCGTCATCTCTCTTCGTATTCAACGTAGCGCAGTGACGCTAGATCGCGTGTCCATCTGCAGACGAACTGTTGCGCAGCAGCATGCAACTCATCAAAAGGCGTGTTACTTCTAGCTCGGTTGGATCGATCCAAAGCCGTTGATGCAGCGCATCCTTGGGGAAAACGGCGGGTAGGGATCGCGTGCGACGAGTTTGCCGACGCCTGCTCTCCAGTCCGCATGCATCTGCGGTCGTGAAGCAGTGCTGGATGCCGACTTGAGCGGCGATCCCTCGGGGCGATCCGGTCCACGTTGCGTGCCTTCGCTGCACGCCGTTGCCACCGGAAGTGCGTGACGCCACGCGTCGCGGCACAACCGATCGAGAGAGTTGGGGAGCCTGCCATGCCAATCCGTCTGCGCTTCGCGCATCCGCCTGAGTCTTCGCGCCGGTGGTGGGCGTCCGTCGCTGCGTCGGCGCTGTTGTGCGCGAGTACCGGTGTGGCATGCGCGGCCGATACCGGCTTCGCGTCTTCGTTCGAGCGGGGCGAACCCGCGCCTGCATCGGCCACGCAACCCCACAACACAGGCGTCCAAGTCGCGGTCGGCACTGGGCCAGAGCAGCCCTACGCGGCCAAGGCTGGCGTGGGCTATACCGGTCTGCATGCACTGCACTATCGCGCCAATGCCGGCGGGCACGTGCAGTTGTTCGCGGTCGATCTGCCGGTGGAGCCGGACACGGTGCTGTCGTGGATGGTGCTGCCGGAGATCGTCGACGGCGATGCGGTGGCGTCGACCGGTGTGGCGGTGGATCTGCTGTTCGACGACGGGCGCCGCTTGTCCGAGTTGGGCGTGGAGGATCAGCACGGTGCGCTGGTCGGTGCGGCGGGGCAGGCGGCGTCGAAGACGCTGTATCCGCAGCAGTGGGCGCTCAAGCAGGTGCGGCTGGGTGATGTGGCGGCCTTGCGCGGCAAGCGCATCCTTGCCATCGAGTTGCAGGTGCAGCCTGGCGCCGGCAAGGTCGCATCGGGCTGGATCGATGATGTCGTGGTGCGCCGTGAAGCGGCGCTGCAGGCGGCGCGGCGGCCCAGCGACGAGGTGGTGACCACGCGCGGCACGCAGTCCAACGGTACGTTCTCACGCGGCAACAACATCCCGGCCACGGCGATGCCGCATGGCTTCAATTTCTGGGTGCCGGCGACCGATGCGGGGACGCTGAGCTGGCTGTACCGCTGGAACGAGCAGAACGGCGAGGACAACCGGCCGCGGTTGCAGGCGCTGTCGATCAGCCACGAGCCCAGTCCGTGGATGGGCGATCGCCAGACCTTCCAGGTGATGCCGTCGTCCGCGCGCGGGGTGCCGGAGGCGGATCGCGCCAAGCGCGCGTTGTCCTTCAGCCACGACCACGAGGAGGCGCGCCCGCATCTGTACCGGGTGGACTTCGACAACGGCATCCGCGCCGAACTGACGCCGAGCGAGCGCGCGGCGATCTTCCGCTTCCGCTTTCCCGAGGGCGGCGATGCCAATCTGCTGTTCGACAACGTCGATGCACGCGGCGGGCTGACCCTGGATGCGGCGACGCAGACGTTGCGCGGCTACTCGGATACGCGCAGCGGGCTGTCCAATGGCGCCACGCGGCTGTTCGTGTATGCGCGCTTCGATCGCCCGTGGACCGCCAGCGGCAAGATCGCCACCGGGCGCCCGACCGGCTACGTGAAGTTCGCGCCGGGCGCGGACCGCACGGTGGTGATGCGCATCGCCACCTCGCTGATCTCGGTGGAGCAGGCGCAGCGCAATCTGCAGCAGGAGATCGGCGACGCCGGGTTCGAGCTGGTGCAGGCGCGTGCGCAGGACGCATGGGACGCGGTGCTGGGCCGGGTGCAGGTGCAAGGCGCCAGCCACGACCAGCGAGTCACGGTGTATTCCAATCTGTACCGGCTGTTCCTGTATCCGAACATCGCCCACGAGAACGTCGGCGACGCGGCGCATCCGGATTGGCGGCATGCCGACCAGAACAATTGGTCCAAGGACAACATGGGCGGCGATGCCGAACGCACGTCCGCGCCGATCCTGCCGGGCAAGGTCTACGTCAACAACGGTTTCTGGGACACGTTCCGCACCAGTTGGCCGGCGTATGCGCTATTCGCGCCGGAGCAGGCCGGGGCGATGATCGATGGCTTCCTGCAGCAGTACCGCGATGGTGGCTGGGTGGCGCGCTGGTCCTCGCCGGGCTATGCGGACCTGATGGTCGGCACCAGTTCCGATGTGGCGTTCGCCGATGCCTGGCTGAAGGGCGTGCGCGGGTTCGATCCACACGAGGCCTATGCGGCGGCGCTGCGCAATGCCACGGTGGTGCCGCCGGTGTCGAATGTCGGCCGCAAGGGCCTGGCCCACTCGATGTACCGTGGCTACGCCGCCAACGATGTGCACGAGGGGTTGTCGTGGACGCTGGAGGGCGCGCTCAACGATTTCGGCGTGGCGCAGATGGCGCAGGCGCTGGCGGATCAGGAACAGGATGAGCAGCAGGCGCAGCGCTACCGCGAGGAGGCCGAATACTTCCGGGCGCGCGCCACCGACTACGTGTATCTGTTCGATCCGGCAACCCGCTTCTTCCGTGGGCGCACGCCGGCCGGCCAGTGGAGCACGCCTGCGTCGAAGTTCGATCCGCGCGTGTGGGGCGGCGACTACACCGAGGCCAATGCGTGGACCTTCGCCTTCACCACGCCGCACGACGCGGCGGGCCTGGCCGGGCTGCTCGGCGGCGAGGACGCCATGGCGGCGCGCCTGGACGAACTGTTCGCCACGCCGGAGACCGCAGACAAGCGTTTTGCCGGCAGCTACCGCGGCGTCATCCACGAGATGACCGAGGCGCGCGACGTGCGCATGGGCATGTACGCGCACAGCAACCAACCCTCGCACCATCTGCCGTGGATGTACGTGGCGGCGGGGCAGCCGTGGAAAACCCAGCGCCTCACCCGCGAAGTGTTGCGCCGTCTGTACCTGGGCAGCGAGATCGGCCAGGGCTATCCGGGCGACGAGGACAACGGCGAGATGTCGGCGTGGTACCTGTTCGCCATGCTCGGGCTGTATCCGCTGCGGATGGGCGCGCCGGAATACGTGATCGGCTCGCCGGCGTTCCCGCGCGCCGAGGTCGATCTCGGCAACGGCCGCAAGCTGGTGGTCATCGCGCGCAACAACAGTGCACGCAATGTCTACGTGCAGTCGCTCACGCTCAACGGCAAGCCGTGGAACACCGCCTGGCTGCGCCACCAGGACATCGCCGACGGCGCCACGCTGGAGTTCGTGATGGGCGCGACGCCCTCGCGTTGGGGCGCTGGTGACGATGCGCTGCCGCCGTCGCTGACGCCGCCGGGCAGTGCGCCGCGCGGGCTGGAGGATGTGGCGTCGCAGGCCGTGGCGGTGTCGTTGGAAGGACAACCCAAGGCCACGGTCTTGATCGACGACGATGCGACCACGGCGCTGTCGCTGCCGGCCGGGCGCAGTGTCGACCTGCGCTTCGACACGCCGATGCCTGCCACGTACTACACGCTGACCAGCGGCGATGCCGCCTTATCTGGCCTGGCGTGGACGCTGGAAGGGCGCAACGGCGATGGCGCGTGGACCACGCTGGACCAGCGGCGTGCGCAGACATTCGCCTGGGCGCGACAGTTGCGGCCGTTCCGCATCGCCACGCCGGGCGCGTACAGCGCGTACCGGCTGCGCCTGGACGCGGGCGAAGGCGTTGCGCTGGCCGAGATCGAACTGCTGCAGCCGGTGACACGGAAGGCCGTGCCGTGAGAGGGCGGCAACGTGGCGTGTGCGTGCTGCAGCGTGCATGCGGTGGGCGACACTCCATGCACTAGACCTGTTGCGCGGCAGCATGCGTTGCAAGGAAGGCTGTGGTACTTAGTTTTTCCACTGCATTAGAACGATCCAATTCAGTTTCTGCAGGACAGAGGGGGAAGCATCGCAAGGCCGGCTCGCCGCAATGGCGCCGGATATTTTCGTGTCACATCGCGCGGAGTTCTTGCCCGATCTTTGGATCGATAGAAACCCGCCGCAGCCGATCAATCTTTGGGAGAGGATGATTGAAATGAACTGCATGCCATTCGCACGCAATCGCAGCACGCTGTCTGCCGGCATCGCCATCGCCTTGTTCGCCAGTGCCGCGTCCACCACCGCCTTCGCCCAGCAGGCCGACGGCACGCCGGTCCCCACGGGTCAGGCGGAGGTCAAGGCCACCGACCTGGACGCG
Source organism: Xanthomonas sp. D-109 (assembly GCF_017746095.1). Lineage (NCBI taxonomy): Bacteria > Pseudomonadati > Pseudomonadota > Gammaproteobacteria > Lysobacterales > Lysobacteraceae > Xanthomonas > Xanthomonas sp. D-109. The sequence continues at coordinate 117,865 of NZ_JAGHWV010000027.1, read as the reverse complement.
GTGACGGTCACCGGCTACCGCTACGCGATCGAGAAGAGCCTGGAGCAGAAGCGCAACGCCAATGCCGTGGTCGATGTGATCACCGCCGAGGACGTGGGCAAGTTCCCCGACAAGAACGTGGCCGATGCGCTGCAGCGCGTGCCCGGCGTGGTCATCACCCGCGACGGCGGCGAAGGCAAGAACGTCAGCGTGCGCGGCCTGTCCTCGGAGCTGGTGCTGACCGAATTGAACGGCAACTACATCGCCACCGCCGAGTCCAACGGCGACCCGACGCGCTCGTTCAACTACACGCTGCTGCCGTCGAACCTGCTCGGCAGCGCCGAGCTGTACAAGACACCGGAAGCGCGCATCGACGAAGGCGGCATCGGCGGCACGGTGATCCTGCAGACGCGGCGCCCGCTGGAGCTGGAGCCAAATTCCGGCTTCCTCTCTGCCGAGGGCGTGTGGTCGGACAGCAGCAAGAAGACCGATGGCCAGTTCTCCGGCTCGTACTCGTGGCACGACCAGGACAACCGTTTTGGCGTGTTCGTCGGCTATACGCAGCAGAAGCGCACCGCGCGCACGCTCAACGCCAGCACCGAGAGCTGGCAGTGGTACGGCCGCGACGAAGGCGGCCCGGCGGTCGACGTCAACGGCAATCCGTCGGACTTCAACGCCAACTGGTGGGGCGGCACCGGCTTCTGGGACCAGAACGGCAAGTACTACACCCGCTTCATGATGCCCACGGCCGTCAGTCTGGACGTCAAGCAGGAGGAGCGCGAACGCAAGGGCGGCCAGCTGACCTTCCAGTTCAAGCCGACCGACGACTTGACCCTGACCGCGAACTACTTCCGCTTCGACCTGTCGCAGAACTCGCAGACCAATACGGTCAAGATCCCCGAGTGGAACATCGCCCGCTACTACGGCGACGGCAACTGGCGCGGCGGCCGCCTGCTCGACGGGCTGCAGTTCGATCCCAGCGGCACCATCGTCACCGGCGCCAACTATAGTCTGCATCCGGGCAAGGCCTACTACTGCAGCGAGGCGCAGGCCGCCGCCGCCGGCCTGCCGCCGGGCGGCTGGGGCTCGGACGACTGCACGGTGCCGACGCCGCAGATCACCGGCAGCTACAACATCGAGAAGTCGCTGTCGCAGACAGTGGACCTGGGCGGCGAATGGCGTGGCGAGAAGGTGGACGTGTCGTTCAAGGCCGGCCGCACCTGGGCCAAGGGCGGGCCGGAACTGCAGTTCTCGCTGCCGATCAAGCCGCGCCGCCAGAACGCCGACGGCAGTTGGACCAATGGCAACTTCGCCAGCGCCTGGGACCTGACCGGCACGCCGACCATGACCTTCTCCCCGGAGCTGATGCAGAACCTGCGCGACGGCATCCTGCAGGTCGACCTGGGCTCGACCGGTTCGTCCTGGACCCGCAACACCAACCAGCAGCAGTACGCGCAGATCGATACCACCTGGCACATGGACGGCGCGTTCTTCGACTCGCTGCAGTTCGGCCTCAAGCGCCGCGACGGCGGTATCCACCGCAACACCGGCAACAACTACTGGGTGTGCCCGGGCACCGACCCGAGCGACTACAACAACCGCTACTGGAACGGGCGCTGCAACGCGCTGGCCACGCAGTTCTCGCCGGACCTGCTGTTCCCGCTGGACAACCTGGCCGGCGGGGTGAAGTCCAGCGCGTTCCCGGCGATCAACTTCCCCGGCTACATCGGCTATTTGAACCAGACCTACGGCGCGATGCAGACCCGCAACGAAGACAACTTCGTCTACAACGTCGACGAGAAGATCTATTCGACCTACCTGCAGCTCAACTTCCACACCGAGCGCCTGCGCGGCAACGTCGGTGTGCGGGTGGCGCGCACCGGTCAGCATGCCGATTCCACCGACAAGGTGACTGCCTACAACGATTATTTCTTCGACGGCGCCGACGGCAATCCGCTGGCCTGCCAGCAGGGTGCGGCCATGCCCGCCGGCGCGCCGGCCGATACCTACTGCGGCACCGAGGGCTATTGGCGGCTGTCCGACACCGAACAGCGCACGGAGTCGTTCGTGGTCAGTGCGCTGGACCGCAAGTACACCGACGTGCTGCCGAGCTTCAACCTGGCCTACGACCTGACCGAGAACCTGCTGCTGCGCGCGGCGGCGTCGAAGGTGATCGCGCGGCCCAGCTACAACGCCATCGCCGCGCCCGGCAGCCTGGAGTACTACAGCCCGGAATACGTGGCCGACCGGCGCCTGACCGGCGGCGCCAGCGAGCAGGGCTGGTACGGTTCGGGCAGCAACAAGAAGCTGGAGCCGTACAAGGCCAACCAGTTCGACCTGGGCCTGGAGTGGTACTTCCAGCCGGGCTCGGTGGCGGGCGTGGGGCTGTTCCGCAAGAACGTGGAGAACTTCTCGGTCGACGTGATCAGCGACGTCAACATGCTGATCAACGGCCAGACGGTCACGGTGCAGAACTACAGCACCAAGGCCGGCGGGCAGGATGCGGTCTCGCAGGGCGTGGAACTGTACGCGCAGCACACGCTGCCGTCCGGCCTCGGCGTGCAGTTCAACTACACCTACAACGATGCCAGCAAGGCCGCGGTGCGGCTGGAGGACGGCACCGAGGTCGGCAAGACCTCGATGCCGGGCAGCGCCAAGAACCAGACCAACCTCACCGTGTTCTACGAGACCGACCGGCTGCTGCTGCGCGCCTCGTACAACCGTCGCGGCGAGCTGGTGCAGGGCCTGGTCAACGGCTTGAACGTGTACGAGGAGCCGTACTACCAGATCGATCTCAACGCGGCGTACAACATCACTCCGGCGCTCAGCCTCACCGCGTCGGTGCTCAACCTGACCAAGCAGGAGTCGCGCCAGCACCTGGGCGACGACACCCGGGCGCGCTTCTACACCGGCGGCTACGCCGGGCGGCTGGCGTACCTGGGGCTGACCTACAAGTTCTAAGCTACCGCGTGTCGTGCCCATGCCTGCCGCGCGGCGGACGGCATGGGCGCGACGGCCCGGCGATGGCCGGGCCACCGTTTCCGCCGTCCACGACCGCGCCGTCGCGCCGGTCGTGGTCGTTCACCACAGGACCCATCGCATGACGTGTTCCCCGTTGCCTTCCCTGCTGCGCGCGCTCGCCCTGTCCTTGCTGCTGGTGACGCCGGCACTGGCCGCCGCGCCGCGGCTCAGTGCCGAGGTCAACACCTTCATCGGCAGCAAGGACGACGGCAACACCTTCCCGGGTGCGTCGGCCCCGTTCGGGATGATCCAGGTCAGCCCGATCGGCGCGCACTACGCCGGCTGGCGCTACGACGATCCGCAGATCCGCGGCTTCGGCCATTCCTTCCTGTCCGGCGCCGGCTGCTGGGAGCAGGGCGGCCAGGTCTCGGTGCTGCCGGTGACCGGGCGCATCGGTCCCGGCGGCGCGTTCGATACGGGCGACCCGAAGGTGTTCGACCACACCCGCTATGGCGCGCGCTACCAGCACGACGGCGAGCGCGGCCAGGCCGGCTACTACAAGGTGCGGCTGACCGATTACGGCGGCATCGATGCCGAAGCCACCGCGCTGACCCGCGCCGCGGCCGAGCGCTACACCTTCAGCACCTCGGGCGAGGGCCACGTGCTGGTCAATATCGGCCAGGCCAACGCCCGCCACACGGTCACCGGCAGCACCCTGACCGTGGTCGGCGACCGCGTGGTCGAAGGCAAGCTGGTGACCCAGAGCTTCTGCGGCGGCCACCAGTACACCACCTGGTTCCGCCTGGAGTTCGATCGCCCATTCAAGGCGTTCGGCACCTGGGGCGAGGCCGGCGGCGTGCCGGGCTCGCGCCATGGCATGGAGGGCGAGGGCAAGCCCAGCGGCGCGTGGCTGACCTTCGACCTGAGCAAGGGCCGCGCGGTGACCGCCATCTCGGCGATCTCGCACGTGGACGCCGAGGGCGCGCGCAACAACCTGCGCAGCGAGGGCATGGCCAATGGCCGCCTGCTCGGCTTCGATGCGATGCGCGCCCGCGCGCAGCAGGCCTGGGACAAGGAACTGGCCAGCGTGCGCGTTCAGGGCGCCAGCGGCGACGACCGCGTGGTGTTCTACACCGCGCTCTATCACGCGCTACTGCAGCCGCTGACCGGCAGCGACGCCGATGGCCGTTACCGCGGCTACGACGACGGCGTCCACCACGCCGACGGCTGGACCTATCACGAGTTCTTCTCGCTATGGGACACCTATCGTGCGCAGAACCAGTTGCTGGCGTTGCTGCGGCCGCAGCGCGCCGCCGACATCGGCCGCTCGATCCTGGCGATCAATGCACAAGGTGGCTGGCTGCCGCGCTGGGGCTATGCCAACTTCGAGACCAACGTGATGACCGGCGATCCGGTCACGCCGTTCCTGGTCGACCTGTGGCGCTTCGGCGCGCTGCAGGGGCGCGAGGCCGAGGCCTACACCGCACTGCACCGCAATGCGTTCGAGATGCCGCCGTTGAATTCGCGCCACGCCGGGCGTTCCGGCAATGCCAACTACCTGGCGCAGGGCTTCGTGCAGTACGACCGCGCGTTCCCGTCCAAGGGCATGGATGTCGACCCGCACCACGGCGGCTCGGCCACGCTGGAGTACGCACTGGCCGATTGCGCGCTGTCGACGATGGCCGGTGCGCTGGGACATGCCGAGGACGCGGCGGTGCTGAACCGCCGCGGGCGCAACTGGCGTTCGATCTGGGATCCGTCGGTGCGCGATACGCAGACCGGCTTCACCGGCTTCCCGCGGCCGCGCACCGAGGACGGGGCGTGGTACACGCCGCCGGACGGGCATTACGATCCGCGCTCGCAGCATGGCTTCCACGAGGGCACGGCCTGGCAGTACCAGTGGCTGGTGCAGCAGGACGTGCCGGGCCTGGTGGAGGCGATGCACGGGCCGGAGCAGACCGCGCGCCGCCTGGATACCTTCTTCGCCTACGACGCGTTGCTGGCCGACCCGGCCGGCGCCGCGCGCAAGGAATGGGTGATGGGGCCGTACAGCTACTACAGCCAGTTCCGCTACAACCCCAACAACGAGCCGGACCTGCATGCGCCGTGGATGTACACGCTGATCGGCCAGCCGTGGAAGACCAGCACCGTGCTGCATGCGGCGCAGACGCTGTTCACCAATGCGCCCAACGGCGTGACCGGCAACGACGACCTGGGCACGATGTCGGCGTGGTACCTCTTCAGCGTGATGGGCCTGTACCCGGCGGTGCCCGGCACCGGGCAGTTCCTGCTGCACGCGCCGCGCTTCTCGCGCATCGAACTGGATGTGGGGCCGGGCCGCACGCTGCGCATCGATGCGCCGCAGGCCGGCGACGGCAAGCTGCGCTACGTCGGTGGCGTGTCGCTGGATGGCCGCGCGCACGCGCCGGTGTGGCTGGACTGGGCGCAGCTGCGCCAGGGCGGGCGTCTGCGCTTCGACCTGCGCGATGCGCCGCAGCCGCAGGGCTGGGGCACACAGCCGCAGGACCTGCCGGTGTCGCCGTGCGCGGCGCCGGCGACCCCCACCGCCAGCCTGGGCTGGCGCTGAGCCCATGCCGTCGCGCGGCAGCGGCGTGCAGCCGATGGTTTAGGCTGCGCGTCTCGTCCGAAAGGAATCGATCCGATGCGCCAGAAGCGTCCATCCCGTGCCGGATCCGCAGGCTCCACGCCGACCAAGGCAGCCAAGGCCGCGTCGCGCAGGGCGGCGCCGGCTGCGGCAGAGCGTGCGGACAAGGCGAACAAGGCCACGAAGACCGCACCGGCCGCCGCCGCACGCGACCGCCAGCGGGTGGTGACCGTCACCGACATCGCCGATGCGGTCGGCGTCTCGCGCGCGACCGTGTCGCTGGTGCTGCGCGGTAGCCCGCTGGTGCATGCCGACACCCGTGCGCGGGTGGAAGCGGAGCTGAAGCGGCAACGCTACGTCTACAACCGCGGCGCCGCCAATCTGCGCCGGCGCACATCGACCTGCGTGGCCCTGGTCATCAACGACCTGGCCAATCCGTTCTTCGCCGAGTTCGCCGCCGGGGTGGACGAGGCGCTGGGCGAGCAGGGCTACGTGACCCTGCTCGGCAGCACCGGCGAATCGCCCGCGCGGCAGCAGGCGGTACTGGCCTCGCTGATGGAACACACTCCGGCCGGCGTGATCCTGTCGCCGGCCGAGGGCAGCGACGCCGCCGAACTGCACACGGTGCTGGACGCGCGCGCGAACGTGCTGCTGTTCAATCGCGAACTTGCCGGCGCCGACGACTGGGGTTTCCTCGGCCTGGACAACCAGCGCGGCGCGCAACTGGCCACCGAGCACCTGATCGCGCTCGGCCACCGCCGCATCGCCTTCTACGGCGGCCATGCCGATTCCAGTTCCTGCCGGCAGCGTCGCGCCGGCCACGCGCAGGCGATGCGGCAGGCCAGGCTGCCGGTCGACCCGGCCTGGCTGATCGAGTCCGCGCCCAATCGCCTGGAAGCGGCCGCGCGCCACGGCGAACTGTTCGCCCATGACGCACCGCCCACCGCGGCGGTCTGCTACAACGACACGGTCGCGCTCGGCCTGATGCTGGGCCTGCTGGCGCGCGGCATCCGCCCGGGCCAGGACTTCGCGATCACCGGCTTCGACGATATTCCCGAGGCCGCGGTGAGCACGCCCGCGCTGACCACGCTCGCCGCGCAACCACGCGCCCGCGGCCGCCAGGCGGCACAGCTGGTGCTGGAGCGGCTGGACGCGGCCGTACTGCCGCGCAGGACGATCGTGCCGGTGAGCCTGTCGGTGCGCGAGAGCAGCGGCGCGCCGCTCGTGCGCACGCGCACCTAACGCTGCGAACGCGGCGGCGGCCGCAGCGACGATGCGCGATGGCACTCGGCGCGCGCAGTGCCATCGCGACGCCCTCTAGACAGGGGCGGGCAGATAGTGGGTCGCACCCTCACAGCGGCACGTCCCGCGGGTTCGTGCTGAGCGAGCGCTTCGCCCCCTCCTTCCTTCGTCGAGAGCCGTCTCATGCATCTGCAGACTGCACCGCGCCGTTCCGTGGTGGCCAACGCCTTCTACGGCCTGCTCAATCCCATTCCGTTCGGCTGCTTCGTCGCCGCGCTGATCTTCGACATCGTCTATGCCCGCAGCGGCGTGATCCTGTGGACCAAGGCGGCGGCCTGGCTGATCGCGATCGGGCTGGTCATCGCCATCGTGCCGCGCCTGATCAACCTGGTGCAGGTCTGGATCACCGCGCGGCGCTCCACGCTGCCGGTGGAACGGCTCGACTTCTGGCTGAACCTGCTCGCCATCGTCGCCGCCATCTTCAATTCCTTCGTGCACAGCCGCGACGCGTATGCGGTGGTCCCGGCAGGGCTCTGGCTCTCGATCGTCACGGTCGCGCTGTTGGCGATCGGGCATGTGCTCATCGCCATCCGCACCACGCCGCGCGAGGGTTACGCCCATGGCTAAGCGCCTGTGTCTGTCCGTTTTCGCGCTGAGCGGCGCGGTGGCCCTGGCCGCCTGCAGCGGCAAGGCCGCGCTCGAGCCCAGCCAGCAGGCGGGCAACGCGCCGCCGCTGCCGCAGCCGCGCAACTTCCTGCTGCCGCCGATGCAGGTTCCCGAGGGTGTGGGCTGGAAGGAGGGGCAGGCGCCCACGGTGGCGGCTGGCCTGAAGATCGAGAAGATCGCCGGCGGCCTGAAACATCCGCGCCAGCTGTACGTGCTGCCCAACGACGACGTGCTCGTGGTGGAGGCCAATTCGCCGGGGATGGAACCCGTCACCACGCCCAAGCAACTGATCGCGGGGCTGGTCCAGAGCCGGTCCGGCAAGAGCGCCAAGGGCGGCAACCGCATCACCCTGCTGCGCAGGACCGCGGACGGCCGGTGGGAGCAGCATGCGTTCCTGAAGGGGCTGCACTCGCCGTTTGGGGTGCAACTGATTGGCGATGCGCTGTACGTCGCCAACACCGACAACATCATGAAGTTCCCCTACGTCCCCGGCCAGACCGAGATCACCGCGCCCGGCACGCTGTTCGCCGATCTCCCCGGCACGATCGAGCACCATTGGACCAAGGCACTGCTGGCCAGCCCCGACGGGCGCAAGCTGTACGTCGGCGTGGGCTCCAACAGCAACATCGGCGAGAACGGGCTGGATGTGGAATACCGCCGCGCGGCCGTCCTGGAAGTGGACGTGGCCTCGGCCAGCAGCCGCATCTTCGCCTCGGGCATCCGCAATCCGACCGGACTGCAGTGGGAACCGCACACCGGCAAGCTGTGGGCGATCGCCAACGAGCGCGACGAGATCGGTGCCGACCTGGTGCCCGACTACCTGACCTCGGTGCAGGACGGCGGCTTCTACGGCTGGCCGTACAGCTACTACGGACAGAACGTGGATGTGCGGGTCAAGGACCAGCGCCCGGACCTGGTGGCCAAGGCGATCAAGCCGGACTACGCGCTGGGCTCGCATGTGGCCGCGCTCGGCCTGTGGTTCTCCCGCGGCGATACGCTGCCCGCGAAGTACCGCGAGGGTGCGTTCGTGGCCGAGCACGGCAGCTGGAACCGCTCGCCGCTCAGCGGCTACCAGGTGGTGTACGTGCCGTTCCAGCAGGGCCGGCCGGTCGGCCCGCCGCAGACCGTGGTCAGCGGCTTCCACTCGCAGGACGAGTCGCAGCTGTTCGGCGCCCCGGTCGGCCTGGCGCAGGACAAGTACGGCGCGCTGCTGATCGCCGACGACGTCGGCAACAGCGTCTGGCGCGTGCGCTTCTGACCGGTCGCACGACGCCGCCCACCGGTATGTGGGTGGCGTCGTCTGTACGCGATGCCGCCTCGGCGTGGGTGCCGGCCGCTGCCGGCGCGGTGCAGTATGCGCGTGGCCCGTCCGCGCGCCTGGATTGTGGAAAAGGAAGAGCTGATCTACAGCCGCACGTCCACTAGACCAAGTGCGTCGTAACACGCCCTGGCAGCGCGGCGCTCAGCCCAAGCTGATCCAGTCCAGCGCCAGCAGCATGTCGATCGCCGCTGCCGCCGCGCGTTGCGCTTCTTCCGATGCCTCGATGGCGTGTGCGTCGCACAGATGGGCAAGCAGCTGCGCGGCGTCGCACGACTGCCCGGGATGCGCCGCCTGGAGGCGGCGAGCGGCCTGGAACACCGTCATGATGTCCTCGGCGTGGTCGGTGTTCCTGATCCGCGCGAACAGCTCCGCCGCCTTGGCGATCTCGGCATCGTAGGGCGCGTACGCCGCTGCGAACCGGGCGTGCTCCCGGAGGTACTGGGATGAGGCGCGCAGTGCCATCGTCCGCCCCTGCGGCTGCTCCTGCAGCCAGTTGCGGTTGGCCAGGTCGGTCAGGATGGACCGGACATCGCCCTGGCGCGGCCCGCGGCCGGCATTGCCGAACGCCAGCCCGGTCGGCACGCCCAGTTCGGTCATGGCCCAGCAGAGCGTCTGGAACAGCGTACGCCCGATCGGCCGCGCCTCCGATCGGGCCTGCAGCCGCCGCAGCACTTCCATGATCGCGATCCAGCCGGGCTGGGGCGCGATGCGCTTGCCCGTGCTCTCGGCCGACGTGCGCGCAGGCCGTGCCAGAAACGCCGGTTCGAGCTGCGCCAGCGGCGTGCCGTACGGCGCATAGACCTCGATATCGACCGGCAGGTGCGCGAGTCTGCGGTAGATCAGCGGACCCACCTCGCTCCAGGCCAGGCCGCCATTGCCGCAGCCCAGCGGCGGCAGGGCGAGGCTGTGCACGTCCCATTCGCGCAGATGCGCTACGAGGTGGTCGAGTCCCGCTGCGATGTCCTGCAGCCGCGACGGCGAGCGCCAATGCCGCTTTGTGGGGAAGTTGAGAATGCGCAGGCCGCTGGCATCCTGGTAGAGATAGGGTTCGCCGATGCGCATGCGGCCCTCCCGGCAGCGCGCTGCATAGTCTTCGAACATGGCCGGGTAGCGCCGCTTGAATTCCTGCGCGATGCCCTTGCCCATGATGCCGGCGCAATTGACCGCGTTCGCGTAGACCTGGGCTTGGCTGGCGAACAAGTCGCCGATACGTGCCTTGAACATGGTGCGCTCCATCGATGGAGAAATTCGCGGGGTGGCGCCTATCGCTTGCCCGCAATGGCAGGCGCCGCGTGTGCGGATGGCGCTGTCCACGGCTTGTTCCAGACAGGCCGGGCGAGGTACTGCTGACGTCAGCGCATGTGCGCATCTGACTGTCCTGCAGCAGGGGCGCCAGGGAGGCAGCGGGGAGCGCGCAAGCATGCGGCAGCGGCGTCTCACCTTCTGAGATCGGGCGAAGCCAGGAGAAGACGTGCGGCTTAGCGCCGATCAACGGCAACGATCCTCGGCTGTAGGAGCGGCTTCAGCCGCGACGGTTTACCGGCAATGCCTCGCGGCTGAAGCCGCTCCTGCGGGTCCATCTCCTCTGGGCCAACCAGCAAACTGGGTGACTTGCTGGCTGTATATGAAACGTATACGATATATATACATTCGCCACGTCGGGAGCCACCATGGGCATCGTCAACATCGATGACGACCTGCACGACCAGCTGCGCCGCGCCTGCACGGTGACCAGCCGGTCGATCAATGCGCAGGCCAATTTCTGGATCAAGGTCGGCATGCTGTGCGAGATGAACCCGGAGCTGTCGTTCCAGGACATCGTGGCGCGCGAGTTGCGTGCGGCGGGGGTGCGGCCGCAGGCGGTGACACCGGGGCGGACGTGATCAAGCAGCCGGACGAGCTGGCGCGGCTGGCCGAGTCCGGGCGCCTGTTGGCGCAGGTGTTCGCGCGGCTGGACGGGATGTCGCTGCTGGGCCGAAGCACGCTGGAACTCAACGACCTCGTAGAGCGGATGATCGTGGACGAGCTGGGTGCGCGGCCGGCGAGCAGGGGCCAGTACGGGTTCCCGTTCGTGCTCAATGCCTCCATCGACGACGTGGTCTGCCACGGTGTGCCGTCGGCCGACGCGGTGCTGCGCAACGGGCAGATCGTCAATCTGGACATCACCCTGGAGAAGCACGGCTATATCGCCGACTCCAGCACCACCTACCTGGTGGGCGAGGTGGCCTATCCGGCGCGGCGCCTGGTGCAGGCCGCGTACCAGGCGATGTGGAAAGGCATCGCCGCGGTGCGTCCCGGCTCGCGGCTGGGCGACATCGGCCACGCCATTGCGCGGCATGCGCGTGCGCACGGCTATACCGTGGTCAAGGAATACTGCGGCCACGGCATCGGCCGCGCCATGCACGAGGAACCGCAGATCCTGCACTACGGGCATGCCGGCACCGGCCTGGAGTTGCGCGAGGGCATGGTGTTCACCATCGAGCCGATGCTCAACCAGGGGCGCGCAGCGATCCACTCGCAGCCGGAGCAATGGCCGGTGCACACGCGCGACGGCAAGCTGTCGGCGCAGTTCGAGCACACCGTGGCGGTCACCGCCAGCGGCGTGCAGGTGCTGACCTTGCGGCCGGGGGAAGTGCCGTTGTGCCGGGTGGGGTAAGGACGGCGATCGGTAGGGTGGTGCGGGTGCGCGCGATGCTGCGCAACGCTGGGGACGATCTCCGTGTCGTGCTTGGTCGCGTCGCGGCTGAAGCCGCTCCTACGGAGAGAGGCGGCAGCGCCAGCGGCGCGTTGGCTCGAAGCATGGGCATGCCGGTCTAGTTTTCGGCCGACGCGCCACCGCCGCGCCGCGCACGCCAGCGCGCCACGCGCTCCTGCAGCCCCACCACGCAGACGAAGAACGCCGGCACGAAGAAGATCGCCAGCACGGTGCCGCTGACCATGCCGCCGAACACGCCGGTGCCGATGGCGTGCTGGGTTTCGGCGCTGGCGCCGCTGGCCAGCATCAGCGGCACCACGCCCAGGGCGAAGGCCAGCGAGGTCATCAGGATCGGGCGCAGGCGCAGGCGCGCTGCGTTGGTCGCGGCCTCCACCAGACCATGGCCGTCGCGATGCAGTTGCCGCGCGAACTCGACGATGAGGATGGCGTTCTTCGCCGACAGGCCGATGATGGTGATCAGCCCGACCTTGAAGAACACGTCGTTGGGCAGGCCGCGCAGCATCACCGCCGCCACCGCGCCAAGCAGGCCCAGCGGCACCACCAGCATCACCGACAGCGGGATCGACCAGCTTTCGTACAGCGCCGCCAGCACCAGGAACACCACCAGCGCCGACAGCAGCATCAGCAGCGGCGCTTGCGCGGCCGATTGCCGCTCCTGCAGCGATTGCCCGGTCCAGGCCACGGCGAAGCCGGGCGGCAGTTGCGCGGCCAGCCGCTCGATCTCGGCCATGGCCGCGCCGCTGGACACGCCGGGTGCGGCGCCGCCGGCGATGCGCACGGCGGGGAATCCCTGGAAGCGCATCAACTGTTGCGGGGCGTCGGCCCAGCTGGCGCGCACCACTTCGCGTAGCGGCACCATGCCACCGCTGTCGCTGCGTACGCGCAGGTCCAGCACGTCGTCCAGTTGCATGCGCGACGCGGCGTCGGCCTGCAGGATCACCTGCTGCATGCGCCCGGCGTTGGGGAAATCGTTGACGTACAGCGAGCCCATCGCCGCCGACAGCGTGTTGCTGACCGCGGCGAACGACAGACCCATGGCCTCGGCCTGTTGGCGGTCGATCTCCAGGTGGATGCTCTTGCCCGGCGGCAGGCCGTCGGCATAGACATCGCTGACCACGTCGCTGCGCGCGGCCAGGTCCAGCAATTGCGCCTGTGCGGCCATCAGCGCCGCCTCGCCGCGGTTGCCGCGGTCCTGCAGGTACACGGTGAAGCCGGAGGAGGTGCCGAGCTCGTCGATGGCCGGCGGCAGCAGGCTCATCACGGTGCCTTCGGGCAGGGTCGCCATGGCCTGCTGCGCGCGCTCGGCTTCTTCGCGCGCGCTGGCGCCGTTGCGCTGGTCCCAATCCTTGAGCATGGTGAAGGCCATGGCCGCGTTGCTGCCCGAGCCGGAGAAGCTGAAACCCAGGATCACCAGGTTGGAGGCCAGCGCCGGGCGCGTGGCGACGTGCCGCTCGAACGCCTTGACCACGTCCAGGGTGCGCTCGCTGGTGGCGCCGGTGGGCAACTGGATCGAGGTCATGAAGTAGCCCTGGTCCTCTTCCGGTAGGAACGCCGAGGGCAGCACGCGCATCGCCAGAAACAGCGCCACGCACAGCGCCGCGAACACCGCCATCACCCGCCCGCCGCGGCGCAGCAGCCAGGTCACGCGTGCGGCGTAGCCACCCGCAAGGCGCTCGAAGCCACGGTTGAACGCGCCGAAGAAGCCGCGCCTGGCGTGGTGGCCGGGCGCGACCGGGCGCAACAGGGTGGCGCACAACGCCGGGGTCAGGGTCAGCGCCAGGAACGCCGAGAACAGGATCGACACCGCCATCGCCAGGGTGAACTGCTGGTAGATCACGCCCACCGAACCGCTGGCGAAGGCCATGGGGATGAACACCGCGGTCAGCACCAGGGTGATGCCGACCACCGCGCCGCTGATCTCGCGCATCGCCTTGGTGGTGGCCTGGCGCGGCGGCAGGCCTTCGCTGGCCATGATCCGCTCGACGTTTTCCACCACCACGATGGCGTCGTCGACGATGATGCCGATCGCCAGCACCATGCCGAACATGGTCAGCACGTTGATCGAGAAGCCGGCCAGCAGCATCACCGCGAAGGTGCCGAGCAGTGCGATCGGCGCGACGATGGCCGGGATCAGGGTGTAGCGCACGTTCTGCAGGAACAGGTACATCACCAGGAACACCAGCACCATCGCCTCGAGCAGTGTCTTGAGCACCTGCTGGATGGATAGCTTGACGAACGGCGCGGTGTCGAACGGGATCGAGTAGGCCATGCCGGCCGGCATGCTCGCGGCCAGTTCCGCCAGCCGCGCCTTCACCGCCTGCGCGGTGCGCAGTGCGTTGGCGCCGGGCGAGAGCTGGATCGCCGCGCTGGTGGCGGCGGCGCCGTTCTCGCGGTTGGAGAAGCCGTAGGACTGCGCGCCCAGTTCCACTCGCGCCACGTCGCCCAGGGTCACCCGCGCACCGCCGCTGTCGGCGCGCAGCACGATGGCGGCGAACTGCGCGGGCGTGGTCAGTTGCCCGGCCACGGTCAGCGGCACGGTCAGGCGTTGCCCGCGTACGGCCGGCTCGTCGCCGAGGCGGCCGGGCGCGATCTGTGCGTTCTGCTGCTCGATCGCCTGCGCCAGCTCGGTCATGGTCAGGCCGTAGGCGATCAGCTTGTCCGGATCCACCCACACGCGCATCGCCTGCTCGGCGCCGAACAGCTACACGCGGCCGACGCCGTCGATGCGCCGCAGTTCCTGCACGATGTTGCGGGCCAGGTAGTCGTTCAGCGCCACTTCGTCGTAGCGGCCGTCGGGGGAGGTCAGGCCGACCAGCATCAGGAAGCCGGAGGCGGCCGATTCCACCTGCAGGCCGTTCTGCCGCACCGCCTGCGGCAGCCGCGGCTCCACGGCCTTGAGCCGGTTCTGCACGTCCACCTGCGCCAGCTCCGGGTCGGTGCCGGGCTTGAAGGTGGCGGTGATCTGCGCGCTGCCCGAGCTGTCCACCGAGGACTCGAAATACAGCAGGTTCTTGACCCCGGACAGTTCGCGCTCGATCAGGCTCACCACCGAGTCGTTGAGCGTCTGCGGCGTGGCGCCGGGGTAGACGGCCATCAGCGACACCGAGGGCGGCGCCACCGACGGATAGCGCGCCACCGGCAACTGGCCGATGGCCAAGGTACCGAACAGCACGATGAACAGCGCGATCACCCAGGCGAAGACCGGGCGTTCGATGAAGAATTGCGGCATGGCGGCGTCCCCGGCTCAGTCCGTGCCCGCGGTCGCGACCGCCGGCGGCTGCCATGCGCGTGCGTTCACTCGCGCGCCGGCGCTGAGCCGGTCGATGCCTTCGACCACCACGCGCTGCCCGGCCTGCAGGCCGGCGACGACGCGGTAATGGCCCTGCACCAGTTCGCCCAGTTGCACCGTCGCGCTGCGCACGCGCGCGTCGGCCTCCAGCACCCACACCTGCGCGCGCCTGCCGACATGCGTGACCGCCTGCTGCGGCACGCGCAGCGCCTGCGCGTAGCGGGCGCGCGGCACTCTTGCGCGCACGTACATGCCCGGCAGCAGGCGTCGCTGCGGGTTGTCGACGAGGATGCGCAGCAACACGTCGCCGGTGGCGGCATCGACGTTGATGCCGGAGAACAGCACGCGCCCGCTCAGCCCCGAGGGCGTGCCGCTGCGGTCCAGGATCTGCGCCGGCAGGCCGTCGCCGGCGGCGGCCTGCGCGCGCGCGGCCGGGTCCAGCGGGTCCTGGTCGGCGGCGGACTGGCGCACGTCGACGTAGACCTGGTCGATCTGCTGGATCACCGCCATCGGCGCGCTGTCGCTGGGCGAGACCAGCGCGCCCTCGGTGAGCAGCGCCTGGTCGATGCGGCCGTCGATCGGCGCATCGACCGTGGCGAAGGCCAGGTCCAGGCGCCGCCGCGCCAGCGTCGCCTGCGCTTCGGCCACCGCCGCGGCGGCCTGCGCGCGCTGCGAGGTGGCGTCGTCGTACATCTGCCGGCTGACCATGCTGGATTCCAGCAGCCGCTGAAGCCGCGCATGCTGCACGTCGGCCAGCACCTGCGCGGCCTGGGCGCGGTGCAGCGCGGCCGCCGCCGTGTCCATCTCGGCCTTGAACGGCGCCGGATTGATCTGGAACAGCGCATCGCCGCGGCGCACGTCGGCGCCCTGCTCGAAGAAGCGGCGCTGCACGATGCCGCCGACCTGTGGGCGGATCTGGGCGCTGCGCACCGCGGCCACGCGTCCGGGCAGATCGACGCTCACCGTCATCGGCGCCGGCTGCAGGGTCACCGCGGTGACCTGCACCGGCGCGGCCACCACCTGCGGCTGTGCGCCGCCACCGCAGCCCGCCAGCGCCAACGCCAGCGCACCGCCGATGCCCAGAGTCCGTACCTGTTGTCGCATGCCCATGCCTCGTGCCTTGTCGCTGCCGCCGCGGATGCGGCGGACGCCAGAGCCGCGCATGGTCGCGGCCGCGGGTTGCGCGGCGTTCGATGCGATGTGGAGATATGATGGAGATCCGCCCGTTCGGGCCGACGCGCCATCGCTGCCACCATGTCCGTTTCCTCTCCGGGCGCCGCCGTGCCCGCGTCCGCGCCGCTGGTCCTGATCGCCGAAGACGAGAACGAGATCGCCGAGATCCTCGGCGCCTACTTGGCGCGCAGCGGATTGCGCAGCGTCCATGCCGCCGATGGCCGCGCCGCGCTGGACCTGCACCTGGCGCTGGACCCGGACCTGATCCTGCTGGACGTGCAACTGCCGGCGGCGGACGGCTGGAAGGTGCTGGCCGAACTGCGCCACCGCGGCGAGACGCCGGTGATCATGCTCACCGCGTTGGACCAGGACATCGACAAGCTGATGGGCCTGCGCCTGGGCGCCGACGACTACGTGGTCAAGCCGTTCAATCCGGCCGAGGTGGTGGCGCGGGTGCAGGCGGTGCTGCGGCGCATCCGCGGCAATGGCGCCGAAGAGGCGCGCAGCCTGCGCGTGGGCGCCTTCCATGTCGATCTCGACCAGCACGCAGCCAGCGTGCGCGTGGGCGAGCAGCGGCACGCGCTGGACCTCACGCTCACCGAGTTCAAGCTGCTGGTGCGGCTGATGCGCGCGCCCAAGCGGGTGTTCAGCCGCGCCGAACTGCTCGACGCCTGCCTGCCGGAAGGCGATACCCAGGAGCGCACCATCGACAGCCACATCAGCAAGCTGCGCAAGAAGCTGGAGGCGCTGGGCGTGCAGGGCACGCCGGCCAGCGTGCGCGGCGTCGGCTACCGCTTCGGAACCGGCGCGTGAGTCGCGCCCCCGGCCTGCGCCGCCAGGTGATCCTGTCGCTGGGTGCGCTGGCGCTGTGGATCATCCTGCTGTCGGTGGTCGGCTCCTACGTGTTCTATGCGCTGGCGGCGGTGTACAAGCCGGACAGCATCTCCGACACCTGGGTGCCGTCGCGCGTGGAAATGCTGTGGATCGGGGCCACCGCGGCGTTGGCCGTGGCGATCGCGGTGGCGGTCGCGGTGCGGCTGTCGCGGCGCATCCTCACGCCGTTGAATTCGGTGGCGCACAGCCTGCGCGAAGTGGCCCAGGGCAATTTGAGCGCGCGCGCGAGCATGGACGCGCATGCGCTGGGCGAGACCGCGCAGCTGGTGCGCGACTTCAACGCCATGGCCGATCGCCTGCAGGCGATGACCCGCGAACGCGCGTTCTGGAATGCCGCCGTCGCCCACGAACTGCGTACGCCGGTGACGATCCTGCGCGGGCGCCTGCAGGGCCTGGCCGAGGGCGTGTTCGCGCCGGACGTGGCGGCGTTCGAGAGCCTGCTGCGGCAGGTGGAAGGCCTGAACCGGCTGATCGAGGATCTGCGCGTGCTCAGCCTGACCGACAGCGGGCACCTGGAGTTGCAGCCGGCGCCGACCGACCTGGTCCAGGAAGTGGCCGCGGTACTGCATGCGTTCGACGCCAGCCTGGCCGCGCGCGGGCTGGTGCTGGAACGCACGCTGACGCTGCGCACGCCGGTGCTGTGCGACGCGGTGCGCATCCGCCAGGCGCTGATGTCCTTGCTGGAGAACGCGCAGCACTACGCCGAGCCGGGCCCGCTGCGGGTGGGCGTGCAGGCGGACGCGGGCCAGTGCGTGCTGTTCGTGGAAGACAGCGGCCCCGGCATCGCGCCGGAAATCGCCGCGCGCGTGTTCGATGCGTTCCGCCGCGGCGATCCCTCGCGCTCGCGCAAGAGCGGCGGCAGTGGCCTGGGCCTGGCGGTGGTCAAGGCCATCGCGGTGGCGCATGGCGGCGACGCGCTGTGCCTGCCCGCCGGCAGCGGGACGCGGTTCGAGGTGCGCTGGCCGCTGGCTCCGGCGGAGGCCGCGCCGCGCTAGGCGCGTCGCTTCAAGTGGACGGCGCGTCGCCGCGCACGCGCGCCGCATGCCCCGGCAACATGCGGGTCAGGACACCGTCGCGCCGTACCCAATGATGGAACAGCGCGGCGGCCACGTGCAGCAACACCACCGCCCACGCGATCCACTTGCCGATGAAGTGGTGGACCACGTCGATCGGCGCTTCGAACGTCTCCCAGCTGAGGTGCCAGGTGCGGCTGATCCAGGCGAACAGCGCCGTTTCGTTGAAGCCGGGAATGCGGAACAGCCCGACATCGGTCGGCGCACCGGTGCCGATGTAGCCGGTCAACGGCATCACGATCAGCAGCGCATACAGGCCCCAATGCGCCAGGTGCGCGAGGCGGTGCTCCAGCGCGGAGCCCGGCGGATCGTCCGGTTGCACGTCCAGCCAGCGCCACAGCAGCCGCGGCAGCACCAGCAATCCCACCAGCAGGCCCAGCACCCAGTGGATGTTGAGCACCGGCAGCGAGGCGTCGGAGCTGTCGTCCATGAACCAGATGACGTAATACACCACCGCATACGCGCCGATGAAGGCGGCCGCGGTGGTCCAGTGAAACAGCTTGGCGAGGGCGCCGAAGCGCTGCGCGGTGTTGCGCCAGTGCATGTGCGTGGTCCGGTACGGGGCGAGGTAGGGCGTTGCGCGCTCAGCGGGTGCGCAGGCTGTCGAGCAGCCGGTCCAGTGCGTGGAGCGCGTCGGCCAGGCGCGCATGCAGGTCGGCGTCCGGCTCGGCGATCCAGAACGCCGCCTCGGTGATCGCGCCGTAGAGCATGCGTGCCATCACCCCGGCATGCAGTGGCGCCACCGTGCCGGCGGCGATCAACGCGTCCAGCGCGTCCTGCAGCGCGGCGATGCCTACCGACTGCGCCGCAGGCGGCACGTCGCCGAACACCGCGCGCGCGTCCTGCAGGATGATCCGGCGGATCTCCGGTTCCAGCGCCAGTTCCAGGTAGGTGCGGCAGCGGCGGCGGAAGCCGTCCCACGGCGTCGGCGCGGCATCGGACACCGCCTGCAGGCGCAGGCCGACTTCGGCCTCGATCTGCTCGATGACCGCAATGAGCAGGCCGTCCTTGCTGCCGAAGTGGTGATACAGCGCACCACGGGTGAGGCCGGCTTCGGCGGTCAACACGTCCATCGAAGTATGCGCGAAGCCGTGTGTGGCGAACGCCTGCCGGGCCGCGGCCAGCAGGCTGGCGCGGGTGGTCTCGATCATCTCGCGGCGGCTGCGGCGCTGGTGCATTGGGGATCTCATTCACATACGAGGTGTACGTTATTTGCGTACACGGCGTATGTCAATGCATTGGTTCGGTTTGTGATGGATGGGCGGGCGCTCTGGAAGCTCGCCGCTGGCACCCCGTTGCACCTTCAAGGCGTGCGGCGCGGGTGGCGTTGCCTCTTCACCGCAAATGCCGCCGAGAGGCGTGCAGTCACGACAGCGCATACGCCCTGGCGTGTGCGTGCGATGGGGTGCTGCCGGGGGTGCCGCGAAGGCTGCAGCAAGGGGCGCCGATCGGACCGGTCAGGATCGACCGGCGCATCCGGTTGTCGTGCGCACGCGATGCGCGTGGTGTAGACGTCGCGTACGCACTACCCAAGGTCTTCACTGCGTCTATGGTCTTGTGACCACTGCGCAACCGAATTGGAGTGTCGAATGGACACCACGCTGATGCCCTGGGTCGCCGGACTGTTCGTCCTGCTCATCGCCGCGATGCTGTATCTGGTGACGCGCGCCAAGAAGAACCGCAACCGTCCGGCGCAGGATCACGCCGCCACCAAGAGCGACGTGGATAGCGCGGCCAAACGTTAGCGCATCGTCCGCGGCGTGGTGGGCGCCAGTGAGCCCGCGCCGCTCAGGAGGCGGCGTCCATTGGCGCGAAGCGCGGGCGCGACACGCCGTCGACCTCCACCTGCTCGACGAACATCGGATACGGCCGTACCCACAACTCGCCTTCGCCGTAGAGCGGCCGGTACAGCACCAGCGGTTCCAGCGTCTCGCTGCTGCGGACCACGCCCAGCACCTGGTATTCGCCGCCCTTGAAGTGGCGGTAGCGACCGAGGGCGATGGAAGGTAGCGGGCTGAGGTCGCGCATGACGGTGTCCTGTTGGGCGGGAGCGCGAGTGTAGCCGGCTGTGCCTGCGCGCTTGCGGCGTCGCAGGGGCGAATTGCGTGAGCCGCGACGGTTCCGCGGCGTCACGACGGAACGCGTCCTAGGGGAATCTCAGGCAACCGGCTTCAAGAGGTACCGTCCCTCGTCGCCCGCACGCTTCACTTCAGCGCGCGTGATGACGCCTAATCGGCGAAGTCGAACGCGTGCCCGGGCTCGGCCGCGACGAAGTCCGCTGCGGCGATGCCGGCCAGGTGCAGTGCGGCGGACAGCGCTTCGCGCGGCTCATCACGGCCTTCGTCGGTGAGTTGGAAGGTACCCCAGTGGATGCCGAGTGCGCGCCGCGCGCCGGTGTCGCGGAAGATCCGCACCGCTTCGGTGGGGTCGATGTGCTGTGGCGCCATGAACCAGCGCGGCGCGTAGGCGCCGATCGGGATCAGCGCCACATCGGGCGCGCCGTGACGGTCGCGGATCTCGCGGAAGATGGCGCCATCGCCATAGCCGGTGTCTCCCGCGAACCACACCGATCCCCGCGGGGTCTCGATGAAGAAGCCGGACCACAGCGCCATCCTGCGGTCGGCGATACCGCGGCTGGACCAATGGTTGGCGCGGGTCAGCGTCGCCGTCGCGCCGTCGCCGATCGGCAGCCGGTCGTGCCAGTCGCCGGTGGCGATGCGCGCATCGGGCACGCGTTTGCGCAGCAGGACGTCGTTGCCCAGCGGCATCACGAACAGCGGCTGGTGCGCATCGTGCAGCTTGCGCAGGGTCGCCAGGTCGAAGTGGTCGTAGTGGTTGTGGCTCAGCAATACCGCATCGATGGGCGGCAGATCCGCGAAGCGGATGCCCGGCTCCGTCACCCGCTTGGGGCCGGCGATCTGCGAAGGACTGGCCCGCTGCGACCACACCGGGTCGGTGAGCAGGTTGAGGCCGCCGGCCTGGATGAGCAACGTGGCGTGGCCGACCATGGTGATGCGCAGGCCGTCGTGCCGCGGCGCAGGCACGGCCGGCGTCACCGCGACCTGCGCGGGCCAGCGCACCGCGCCCATGGCGGCCTTCCAGCGCAGGACCTTGCCCAGCGCGTTGTCGATGGTGGGCTGGCCGGGGTTGAAGAAGCGCACGCCATCGAAATGGTCGCTGACGGGGCCGCGGTAGTAGGGGTTGGCCATTGAGGCGCGATCCGGATGACGCAAGGGGAGGCAAGGTTACCCGCCAGCAGCGCAAGCGTGCGTGCGCGCCTGCCTCGGCTGCCTCGGTACCGGTCCCGGCCGGTGCCACGCGTGGCTTCACTTCGGCGTGCCCAGCCCACCCATGTTGAGCATCACCCGCAAGCCGATCACTAGCGCATCGTCGGGCGCACGGCGCGCCGCGGGGTTGCCCAGGATGTCGGGATGGACGATGTACTGCACGTTCGGCACCAGGAACAGCGGCGTCTGCGCGATGCGGTAGCTGTAGTTGAGTTCGAACATGAGTTCGTTGCGTGCGATGTCCGCGGCGGCGCCGCGCTTGCGCAGCACGTCGTTCATGTAGCCCTGCTGGTCCGCACTGAAGCGGTAGTAGTGCGCGATTGCGCCCATGCCGTCGCCGGTCCGCGCCGCGAACGGGCCGCTGTAGTACAGGCCGGCGGTGACCTGCAGGTCGTAGACCTGGTGCTTGTCGAACGGTGCGGCGATGTTGCCGAAGGCGACCAGCATGCGCTTGCTCGCCATGCCCTGCGGCCGGTACAGCGCGCGTTCGCCGAGCGCGTAGGCGCCCCAGCGCCCGCCGTCGTACAGGCGCGCGGGGCCGCCGACCAGCCCGCGCAAGCCGCCGGCCTGGTTGTAGCGCAGGTCGCTGTAGTCGGCCGAGTTGTACCAGAGGCCGGCGAGGTAGCGCGGCGCACCCTTGCCCAGTGCGGGATCGGGTTCGTAGCCGACCTCGAGCGTGCCCAGCACGCCGCTGCTGTCGGCGGTGCTCCAGTCCAGGCCGTGGTTGTTCTTGCGCTGCGGGTTCAGTTCGAACGCGCCCACCGAGACATAGGTGGCCTCGGGCTTGTAGCGCAGCTTCGCGCTCCAGTTCACGTAGGGAAAGCCGACGAAGCCGCCATCGGCCTGGCTCAGCTGGAACGGGCAGTCCGAGGCGCTGACGAAGCGGCAGCCGTAGCGGCTGCGCGCGAATTGCCAAGTGGTGTTCATGCGCCCGGCGACCAGTTGCCAGCGCCCGTCGGCGAAGGTCTGTTCCCAGCTCAGTTGCGCCAGTTGCGCCTGCTGCTGCGGATACCAGTAGCCCTGCACCTTGACGCCGTTGCCGATCTGCCGCTGCGACAGGCTGTCGCCGTAGTACCAGGCACCGGTGGCGTGCAGCGTGGCGCCGGGAATGCCGAACAGCCGCTGCAGATCCAGGTCGGCACCGGCGACCACGCCACCGGCATTGCGGTCGCCGCGCGACAGGCCGCCGTCGACGTTGCGCGCATAGTCGTTGGACCAGACCAGGCGCGGCGCGATGCCGTGGTCGTCCGCCCATTGCGCGGTGTCGGCGGCAATGGCGGTGGCCGGCAGGGCGGCGGCGGCCGCCAGCAACGAGACGCAGGAAAGAGAACGGGACATGGGACGCTCCACGGACGAGACGAAGCACTCGCCGGACGTGCGCGGTGGGTGCGCGGCGACGCGGCAGTGCGCGAAGGGAAGACACCTTCCGGTCGTGGAGCCGCAGCGCGGCGTCGCGTCCGTCGGCGACGGGCACGCCTGTGTGCAGACCTGTGGGGGGACCGGCAAAGAAACGCGAGGACAGACCGGAACGCGTTGCGCGGCGCCGAGGCGCACGCCATCGCCGCAGCGGATGGGCCGCGCAACTGCGCGGCCCATCGAGCTGGAGGCAACCCGTGCGGGTCAGCCCACCTTGCCGAGGCCGGCGGCGGCCATCGCCGCGGCGATCTCCTTGTCGGCGCCCTCGGCCAGCGGCAGCAACGGCGAACGCACCGTGGCGTGGTCGAGCAGGCCGCGCGCGACCAGCGCCCACTTCAGCGCCACCGAGCCTTCCATGTGCGAGCCGCGGTGATAGACGCTCTTGGTCACCGGCAGCAGGCGGTCGTGCAGCGCGCGCGCCTTGGCGTAGTCCTTGGCCTTGCCGGCGGCGATCATTTCCAGCAGCGGCTCCGGGGCGATGCAGCCATAGCCCACCAGCGCGCCATCCACGTCGAACATGGTGTGCAGCAGATACTCGTCGTGGCAGGTCAGCACCGGCACGTTCGGGCGCTCCTTGCGGAACACCGGGATCTCGGTGTCCCAGCGCTTCATGTTGCGCACGCCGTTCTTCATCGCGACCACGCCCGGCAGTGCGGCGATCTCCAGCAGCGTCTCCAGGTCGTAGGTGGCCTTGGTCGCGTCCGGGTACTGGAACAGGATCATCGGCAGCCCGCTGGCCTCGTGGATGGCCTTGTAGCGGTCCTGCGGCGCGCCCTTCTGGTAGCCGAAGCGCAACCAGCCGTGCGACGGATAGATCAGGCCGGCGGAGGCGCCGGCGGCGACCGCGCGCTTGGCTTCGTCGGCGGCGACGCGCGTGCCTTCCAGGGTGATGCCGGCGATGATCGGGATGCGGCCGTCGACGGCGTCGCGGAACGCGGTGATCACCTTGGCCTGTTCGTCGCGCTCCAGGAAGGTGCCTTCGCCGGCGTGGCCGAGCACGGTCAGGCCCTTGACGCCTTCGATACCGCCGAGCCAGGCGCCGATGCGCTTGATCGCGGGATAGTCGACGGCGCCGTCGCGGGTGAACGGGGTGACCGGGGCGGGGACCAGGCCTTTCAGGTCGATGGTGCTCATACGGATTTCCTCTTCTTCGGATCAACGGGGGATGGAATCGAACGCGGGGTCCGACGGGGGTGGTGCGGAGGTGTTGTGCGATGCGCCGGCGGCAGTGCCGGCGCTGCGCTCAGGGAGACAGCTGCTCCAGCGATTTGCCCTTGGTTTCCAGGGCGAAGCGCCAGGTCACGACGGCGCCGGCCAGCAGCACGGCGGCGAAGGCCGCGAACACGTAGCGGATGCCGAGTCCGGCGATCACCGCGCCGACCAGCAGCGGCCCGCAGGCCGAACCCAGGCGCAGCCAGGCGCTGCCCAGTCCGGTGCCGATGGCGCGGATGCGGGTGGGGTAGAGCTCGGCCGAGTACAGGTACAGCGAGAAGGTGATGGTCTGCACCGCGGCGTAGCCCAGCGCCGCGAACACCAGCACCTGCGGCGCCGAGGTGCCGCCGAGCGCCGCCAGCGCCAGCAGCGGCACGCCGCCGGCCACGAACGCCAGCCCATACCAGCGCTTGCGTCCGACCTTGTCGATCGACAGCGCGCAGGCCACCGCGGCGGCGACGCCGGCCAGCGAGGTGAAGAAGCCATAGGCGATGCTCTGCTGCAGCGACAGCCCGAAATGCGTGCGGTACAGCGTCGGCAGCCAGGTGATGATGCCGTTGGCCACCAGGTAGGAGCAGAACCACAGGCTCCAGATCACCAGCGTGCGCTTGCGATAGACGCTGCCGAACAGCTCGCGCCAGTCCGAGCGCTGCGCCTTGGGCAGCGCGCTGCGGTCGAAGGCTGGCGCCGGCAACGGGCCATGCTGGCGCTCGGCGCTGCACTCGAGTTCGGCCACGATCGCGTCGGCCTTGGCGTAGCGTCCCTTGGACGCCAGCCAGCGCGGCGATTCGAACATGAAGAAGCGCAGCGGAATCATGATCGCCGCCGGGATCAGCCCGACCATGAACATCGCCTTCCAGCCATAGGCCGGCACCAGGAAATAGCCGATGCCGCCGGCGGCGACCAGGCCGAGCAGGAACATCACCTCGTACAGCAGGAAGAAGCGGCCGCGCTTCTTCGAACCGATCAGTTCGTTGATGTAGGCGCTGGCCACCGGCACCTCGCCGCCGGTGCCGATGCCCTGGACGAAGCGGAACGCGATCATCGCCGCGGCGCTGCCGGCGAACAGGCAGGCCACGTCCATCGACACGAACAGCAGGATGGTGAACAGCAGCACGTGCAGGCGGCCGATGCGCTCGGCCAGCCAGCCGAAGAACACCGAGCCGAGCAGCTGGCCCAGGTAGCCGGCCGAGAGGATCGCGCCGATCTGCGCCGGTGACAGCTGCCACTCCTTGGTCAGCACCGGCATCGCGTAGGCGATGGCGATCACCGTGTAGCCGTCGAAGAACGTCGCGGCGCCGACGATGTTGCGCGCCCACCACACTTTGCGGGTGATCGGCAGCCGTTCGAGGCGTGCGCCGATCTCCGCCTGCGCCTCGGCGATGGACGGCGCGCGGGCGGTGGCGTTGGCGGTGGTGGCAGGGGCAGGGGCAGGGGCAGGGGTGGACATGAGCATCGTGGCTGCCTTTCGCAGGACAAGGGGAGCCTGGCGCGGGCGCCGAAGCGTCCACGAGGCGAGACGGACAGGGAGAGCCGGGCGGCGCCCGGGCGGATCAGGTGCTGGGCGCGGTCACGGCAACGCTCCCGCTGGCCTGGATCGCGAAGGCGATGTCCTTGGCGGCCAGCAACGTGGGCTGCAGGGCGGTGTCGAGCAGTTCGGCATGGCTGGTGCGCACCGACGGCGCGGCGACACTGATCGCGCCGAGCGGATAGTCGTCCGCATCCAGCACCGGCACCGCCAGTACGCGCAGGCCTTCGGTCAGCATCGACTCCAGGATCACGTAGCGGTCGCGGCGGATGCAGTCGAAGGTGCGCCGCATCGTGGCGATCTCAGGGGTCTGCGGACCATCCACGTCGACCCCGGTCACCCGCGTCACTTCCGCCGGCGCCAGGTGCGCCAGCATCGCCAGGCCGATCGCGGTGCGGGTGCTGGGCACCGTGGTACCGATGCGGATGTCCACGCCGAGGCGGGTGATGCCGGCGCGGACGCGTTCGATGTAGAGCACGTCGGGGCCTTGCAGGACCGCGAAGCTGGCCGCCTCGTTGACGTCGCTGACCAGCGTGCGCAGCAACGGCCGCACCACGCTGCGCAGGTCGCGGCGGGCGATGGCGTGGAAGCCGAGGTCGAGCACCTTCAGGGTCAGGCGGAAGCGGCGGCTCTCCGGCACGCGATGCACGTAGCCCAGCTCGACCAGGGTGTTGAGCATGCGGAAGGTGGTGCCGGGATCGAGCCGGGCCAGGGCGGCGATCTGGCTCAGCGACAGTTCCTCGTGCTCGGACGAGAACGCCTCGAGCACGCGAAAGCCCTTGGCCAGCGACTGCACGGTACTGCGCAGCTTCTTGTCCCCGGCGGCGTCGCCGTCGTCGGGCGCGGCGCTGGCCGCGCGCTGGGAAATCGTCTTGATCATCTGCAGTTCCTGGAAGACCCGGGGGAATCGCCAGCTTGCTCGACCCGCCCGATACTGTCGCTTGACAAGTGAATTTCGGATTGCGAAAATTATTTCGAAACTTCGTGCCAAGACTCCGCCTGGGCGCTCGATGCGTCAAGTTGCGGCGCAACATGCCGCGCGAGCGATGCGTACTGCCCGACGCAACGCCGGTGCTGCGAAGGCGCCGAGGGCAGAGACAGCAGTGGTTGCACGGGCGCGGCGCCAGGTCGTGGCAGGTGTGCAGCGCTGCCGTCGTCCCGAGGCGCGGCCACGTCTGTATCGCCAGGTAGACGAACGTGGCCCTGCGCGGCGATGTCAGCCCTGCTGGCAGACATCCAGACGATCGCGCCGATACCGTGATGCATGGCTCGAACGACCCGACAGACGCCGCCCCCGCCGGCGCAGACATGGTGGCAAGGACTCTCGTTCAAGCGCACCGCCGCCGAGGTGTCGGCGGTGCTGGTGGTGATCGGCGCGACCTACGGCTTCGTGCAGTACGTGGAGGTCAAGCCGCTGCAGCGGCAATTGGCCGAGGCGCAGGCTGCGGCCTGCAAGTCGGAGGCGGCCGCGTCGCCGGCGATCATGACGCTGCTGCCGGGCGAGAGCCGCACGCTCTTCGACGGTGCGCTGACCGTCGCCAATCTCACGCCAGCGCAGGATGACGCCAAGGTGCGGCTGCGTATCGCGCCGCTGGGTGCGGCCACGGTCGACAAGCTCCAGCCGGCCCCGGGAGACCGCCTCCTGGTGCAGGCGCCGGGCCGTGGCCGCTATGCGGTCTACCTGCGTTCCAGCAGCGCGCAGTTCGTGGAACTGTCGATCCTGCGGCAACCGTGAGCGTTGCGCTGGCGCTGCCGCGCCATTCAAGAAATCCCGCGCATGGCCGCCATTGCGGATAGAGAAGCCGTTTCGCCGGAACGGCCGTCGCTCGGGGAACGCGCATGCTGTCCTTGCCACGCCTGCTGGGTCGCCACCTGGCCAAGTTCCTGTCCAAGCCGCGCCGCCACGGCTCGCAGCTGCCGACCAGCCCGCCGCAGCTGTTGCGCGCCACGCTGCGCAAGGGCGACGTGCTGCTGGTCGAGGGCAACAGCCGCTTCTCCACCGCCATCAAGTACCTGAGCCAGTCCACCTGGTCGCATGCCGCGCTGTACATCGGCGACCACGTGGCCGCGGTTCCCGGCGAGGAAGCGCTGCTGTTCTGCGATGTCGACATCAATGTCGGCGTGCGCCTGGTGGGGTTGAGCGAGTTCGCCGGCCTGCATACGCGCATCTGCCGCCCGGTCGGGTTGAGCGCGCAGGAGATCGAGACCGTGGTGGAGTACATGGTCTCGCGGGTCGGCAACAGCTACGACCTGAAGAACATCTTCGACCTGGCGCGCTACCTGATCCGCACGCCGCCGCTGCCATCGTCGGTGAAGCGCCGCTTCCTGGAGCTGGGCAGCGGCGAGCCGACCCGGGCGATCTGCTCGACGCTGCTGGCGCAGGCGTTCGGCGCGATCCGCTATCCGATCCTGCCGGAGATCGACCAGGCGCCGCCGGCGGATGCCGATGCGGCGGAGGACGCGGAAGTCCTGCATCCGCGCCATCACAGCCTGACCCTGCCGCGCGATTTCGACGTCTCGCCGTACTTCAACGTGGTCAAGCCGCGCTTGCAGCACGGTTTCGATTTCCATCGCCTGGTGTGGGAGCCGCACGTCGCCGTGCCGCGCGCAGAGCCAACGCCGCTCGATGCGGCGATGGCCTGACTGAAAGCGTCTCCAGCGCAGAACTGTGGTGTGCGTTCATCTTGCGCCACCCGCTGCGGTTCAAGTTCGGATGCAGGTGGGCCGATACCAGAGTCCGTTTTTAGGGTTTTTCCTGACACCATGAATCCCATCCAGTTCCTTCGTCGCCATATCGCCAACCTGCCCATGGCACGCAAGTTCGTCGTGCTGTGTACGTTGATCGCGCTCGGTGTGATCCTGCTGGCGGTTGCGGCGGCACGCCTGCAATATCTCAACCTGATCGACGCGCGCAAGCAGACCGTGAAGACGCAGGTCGACATGGGCCTGAGCGTGATGCAGCACTACGCCGACCTGGCCAAGCGCGGCGAGATGACGCAGGCGCAGGCACAGGCGGCGGCCAAGGGTGCGCTCGCCGACATGAAGACCAACGGCGGCGTGGACTACTTCTTCATCGTCGACCCGCAGATGCGCATCGTCATGCATCCCAAGCGCGCGGTCGGCACCGACATGAGCGGCTACAAGAGCGACGCCGGCGAGTACGTCTATCGCGATATCCAGACCGCGGTGCGCAGCGGCGACGGCTTCAGCTACTACACCGCGCCCAAGCCCGGCAAGAAAGAGCAACTGCCGAAGATCAGCTACGCCGCGCTGTACCCGCAATGGAACTGGGTGCTGGTGATGGGCGTGTACGCCGAAGACATCCAGGCCGAGGCGATGGGCTTCACCAGGATCCTCACCGTGATCGGCGCGGCGCTGGTGGCGCTGGTGGTGGGCCTGTGCTGGCTGATCGCCGGCGCCATCGTCGCGCCGTTGCGCGGTGCCACGCGGACCGCCGAGGCGATCGCCTCCGGTCGCTTCGACAATCCGATCAAGGTGGAGTCGCGCGACGAGACCGGGCAGTTGATGACCAGCATGCAACAGATGCAGACCCAGTTGCAGCGCTTCAACGGGGAGATGCAGACCCTGGTGCGGCTGCAGCAGGGCGAGGACATCAGCCATCGCATGCCGGAAGACTTCCCGGGCGACTACGGCACGCTGGCGCACGGCATGAACACGGCGCTGTTCGAGCACCTGGACGCCATCGTCGAGGCGATGGCGATCATGGACGAGTACGGCCGCGGCGACCTGCGCCGCGACATGCGCCGTCTGCCGGGGCAGCGCGCCGCGCTGCACGAGGCGCTGGACGTGGTCAAGGCCAACCTGTCGGCGGTCAACGGCGACATCGCGCGCCTGGCCGATGCGGCCGCGCGCGGCGACTTCAGCGCCCGCGGCGACGAGGCGCGCTACGAGTTCGCGTTCAAGGAAATGGTGGAGGCGCTGAACCGGCTGATGCGTCAGGCCGACAGCGGCCTGGCCGACGTCGGCCGGATCATGGGCGCGATCGCCGATGGCGACCTGTCGCAACGCGTGGACGTGCGCTACGAAGGCGCGTTCGGCACCCTCGCCGACGCCGCCAACCGCACCGCCGAGCAACTGACCGGCATCGTGCAGGGCATCCAGCGCGCGGTCGGCTCGATCAACACCGCCGCCAGCGAGATCGCCAGCGGCAACAGCGACCTGTCGGTGCGCACCGAACAGCAGGCGGCCAGCCTGGAAGAGACCGCCGCCTCGATGGAGGAACTGACCTCCACGGTCAAGCAGAACGCCGACAGTGCCCGCCAGGCCAATCAGCTGGTGCTGAGCACCGGCGAGGTGGCCGAGAACGGCGGTCGCGCGGTGGAGGAAGTGGTGGCGACCATGGCCTCGATCAGCGCTGCGTCGGCGCGCATCGCCGACATCATCGGCGTGATCGACGGCATCGCGTTCCAGACCAACATCCTGGCGCTCAACGCCGCGGTGGAAGCGGCACGCGCCGGCGAACAGGGCCGCGGCTTCGCGGTCGTGGCCTCGGAAGTGCGCTCGCTGGCGCAGCGTTCGGCAGCCGCGGCCAAGGAGATCAAGACCCTGATCTCCGATTCGGTGCAGGAAGTGGAACAGGGCTCGACCCTGGTCAACCGCGCCGGCACCACCATGACCGAGGTGGTCGCCTCGGTGAAGCGGGTCACCGATATCATGGCTGAGATTTCCGCGGCCAGCGCCGAGCAGAGCGCGGGCATCGACCAGGTCAGCAAGACGGTGATGCAGCTGGACGAGGGCACCCAGCAGAACGCGGCACTCGTGGAAGAAGCCAGCGCGGCAGCCAAGAGCATGGAAGACCAGGCGGCGGAGCTGGCGCGCGCGGTGGCGGTGTTCCGCCTCGCCGGCGGTGCCGCGGTCAGCGCGGCGCCGGCGATCGCGGCAAGGCCGCAGCCGGCCAGGCCGGCGGTGCGTGCGGTGCCTGCCGCCGCCGCCAAGCCCAAGCCCGCGGCGCCCGTGCGGCAACCGGCGGCCAAGCCGCGCGCGATCCAGGGCGTGCCGGCGGACAGCGCGGAGTGGGAAGAGTTCTGAGCTGGTGCAGCGCGGCGGCGATGGCCGTCGCGCTGCAGGCCGCGGCCGGGGGCGGTCAGGCCGCCTTGCGCTTGCGCGCTGCTTCTTCGTTGCCGCCCTGTTCGGCGAGCAGGGTCAGCTTCTCGTCGGTGGACTTCTCTTCCTTGAGCGTTTCCAGCAGCAGGGTCAGCGCATCGTCCATGCCAAGTTGCTTGGCCATGGCGGCGAGCGTGCCGTAGGACGCGATCTCGTAATGCTCGACCTTCTGCGCACCGCCGATCAGCGCGGCATCGCGCACCGGGCCGGCCTCGATCGAGTCGATCACTTCCTTGCCTTCTTCCACCAGGCCTTCCATCGCGGCGCACTTGATCCGCTTCAGGCGCAGGTTGCCTTTCTCGACGATCTGGTCGATGCGTTCGATCTGGCCCTGGGTTTCCTCCAGGTGCGCTTCGAATGCCGCACGCAGCGCCGGGTTGGTGGCGGCACGCGCCAGGCGCGGCAAGGCCTTGGTCAGCTGCTTCTCGGCGCTGTAGATGTCCGACAGCTCGTGGATGAACAATTCGTCGATGGTCTTGACGGCCATTGGGAGTCTCCGGTCGGTGATGGATGGGGTGGTGCTGCTGTGGGGGAATGCGCGCGCGTCGTGTCGTGTGCGACGGCGCTCAGTGCTTGGCGGTTTCGCCTTCGGTACGTTCGCGCTTCAGGAATGCCAGCACAGTGGCTTCCTGATGTTCGATCAGCCATTCGGCCATCGCGATTTCCTGGTCGAGGATGGCGGCGCAGAGGTCGGCGATCTCGGTCTGCCCGGCTTCCTTGGCGGCGATGACCAGCGCGCGGTAGCTGGCGATCTCCACGTGCTCGAAGGCATAACTCAGGCCCAGGCTCTTGACCACTTCATCGCTCATCATCGAATTGCCGGCGGCATGCACAGACGCCATCACGCTGGCGACCGTGCCCTTGATCGTGGGGATGGAGCCGTCGAGGATCTCGATGCAGCGCTTGACCTTGTCGGACTGATCGCGGGTTTCGTTCACGTGCTGCTCGATGCGCGCCTTCAGCTGCGGGTAGTGCTCCAGGCGGCTGGCGGTGGCAGTGAGCATGGTGTTGGCCTCCTGCTCCATCGCGTAAGCGTCCTGCAGCCACTTCAACAAGCGTTCGGTGTTGCTTCGGGTCATGGATATCGCTCCAGATGGTGTGCGCGACGTGCATGCATCGCATCGCGCGTCCGTGTGTTTTTCCCCTGTGCGACCAAGCTAGACCCGCCGCCGTTAGATCAGTTGCAGCGCAGAGTGAATGCCGTGCGAGATGCGGCGTGAGGAGCTGTACACGGTGGCGATAAGCATGATGCGCGGGTGCTGCGTGGCTTTTTCGCTCGCGCTCGTAGGAGCGGCTTCAGCCGCGACAGGCCTTCATGGGAATGCCTGTCGCGGCTGAAGCCGCCCCTACGTGGGAGAGTGCAATGGAGCTGTGGCCTGCTACCGAGACAGCATCAGGCGCGATGCGTGTGCTTGCGTGAGGATCACAGCGACAACGTCGGGGGAAAGCCTCTCGCTGCCAGAGCCGCCCCTACAGCACCGCCAGCCCGCAGCGCTTTTCCCATTCCCGATTCCCGATTCCCGATTCCCGGCCTTACAGCGTCACCGCTCCGCCGGAGATCGTCAGCAACGTGCCCGAGGTATAGCTCGAGGTATCCGCGGCCAACAGTACATACGCCGAAGCCAGTTCCGCCGGCTGACCAGGGCGGCCGAACGGGGTCTGTTCGCCGAACGTGCGCACCGACTCTTCGTCCATGCCGGCGGGGATGAACGGGGTCCAGATCGGTCCCGGCAGCACCGCGTTGACGCGGATCTTCTTCTCGGCGAGCAGACCCGCCAGGCCGATGGTCAGGTTGGCCAGCGCGCCCTTGGTGGCCGAGTACGGCAGGATGTTGGGCGTGGGCTTCTTCGAATTGACCGAGGCGGTGTTGATGATCGACCCGCCCTCGGGCATGTGCGGCAGTGCCAGCCGCACCAGGTGGAACGGCGCGTGCACGTTGGTGGCGAAGGTCTTCTCCCACTCGTCGAGGGTGATCTCGTCGAAACTGTGGAAGTAGCGCTGGTAGGCGGCATTGTTGACCAGCACGTCGAGACCGCCGAAGGCCTCGGCCACGGTCTTGATCAGGTTTTCAGCCTGCGCGCGGTCGCTGATGTCGCAGGGATGCAGCAGCACGCGCACACCGGCGTCCTCGACCAACTTGGCGATGCGCTCGGCATCGTCCTGCTCGTCGGGCAGATAGGCGATGGCGACGTCGGCACCTTCGCGCGCATAGGCGATCGCCACCGCCGCGCCGATGCCGCTGTCACCGCCGGTGATCAGGGTGCGCTTGCCCTGCAGCAGGCCGTGGCCGACGTAGCTGTCTTCGCCGTGATCCGGTTTCGGATCCATGGCCTGGGTCTTGCCGGGGAAGGATTGCTGCTGGGCCTTGAAAGGCGGCGAGGGGTAATTGGGAACGGCCATGTGCGTACCTCGTTGGGGGAGTGTCCAACGAGGGTGGGCAGGCGTCGGTAAAGCCGGGGCCAAGGCCATGTGCGCGGCATGTCACGACGCCGCCCCATGCACGCGCCGGACAGCGCGCTGCGGCTGCGGCCGCTGCCGCATTGCGACCTCAGCCGGCGGCGAGCGTGCGCGCGCCGACGATGATCATGCGCAGCATCGCGGTGATCTGCCGGATCAGTTCAGGATCCTTCTCCGGCGGCAGGTCCATCGCGGTGGCGCCCATCGCGAACACCAGCCGGGTGATCGCCTTGGACACCAGCGCCGGCTCGTGCAGCGGCGCGCCTTCCAGCGCGGCCAGGCGGATCAGGTCCACGCGCAGTTCGTCCTCGAAATAGTTCAGCTCGCGGTCCACCGCGTGCTTGAACGCGTCCGAGCCGACCGTGCCCTCGCGTAACAGGACGTGCAGCAGCTTGTCGTCGGCGCGCAACTGTTCCATGAAAGTCTCCACGGAACTGAGGATGATGCTGCGGCGGTTGCCGGCGGCGCGCTGCCGCGCCTGGCCGATGATGGTGCGCAGCGAGCTGCCGGCCAGGTCGATCAGCGCCACCGCCAGTTCGTCCATGTCGCGGAACTGGCGGTAGAAGCTGTTGGGGGCGATGCCGGCCTCGCGGGTCACCTCGCGCAGGCTCAGGGTCGACACGCTGCGGTGCGGTCCGATCAGCTTCAGCGCCGCCGTCAGCAGGTCTTCGCGCGAGATCGCGCCCTTGCGGGTGGGCAGCGTGTCCTCGGACGAGGGGGGAGAGAGTGACGTCATGGGCGGACTGGGCCAGGCAATGCCGGATGATAGCGCCTTCACTGAATGCACAAGTGTATAGACATTTGTATCTTCACCTGTATAGTGACC
The DNA here is from genome assembly GCF_017746095.1 of Xanthomonas sp. D-109. NCBI lineage: Bacteria > Pseudomonadati > Pseudomonadota > Gammaproteobacteria > Lysobacterales > Lysobacteraceae > Xanthomonas > Xanthomonas sp. D-109. The sequence goes on along the minus strand of NZ_JAGHWV010000027.1, from coordinate 84,096 downwards.
CCATGAACGCTGCCCGCCGTCCCGCCAAACTCCGCCCTGCCGCCCGCGCCCTGCGCGCCTGGGTCAAGCCGGACGTGTTCGATTTCTGGTCCACCCGCCTGCATCCGCTGTGGACCTGGCAGCGCCCGCGCGCCCGGCTGGTGCAGCGCGAGGCCGCCAGCAGCGACGCGGTGACCCTGGTACTGCAGCCCAACCGCCACTGGCGCGGCCTGCGTGCCGGCCAGCACGTGGAGCTGGGCGTGGAAATCGACGGCCGCCGCTTGCTGCGCAGCTACAGCCCCACGCCGTTGCCGGGCGGACGCCTGGCGATCACGGTCAAGACCGTCGACGGCGGCCGGGTCAGCCAGTACCTGGCCGGCGCCGCGCGCATCGGCGAGGTGTTCGAGCTCGGCCAGGCCTATGGCGAGATGGTGCTGCCGACCGCGCCGCACGGCCGCTGGCTGCTGCTGGCCGCCGGCAGCGGCATCACCCCGATGCGTGCGCTGCTGCGGCAACTGGCCGATGCCGGCATGCCGGCCGACGTCGACCTGCTGTACTGGGCGCGGCGCCACGACCAGGTCTGCTTCCGCGAGGAACTGCAGGCGCTGGCCGCCGCGCATCCGCGTTTCCGCCTGCAGTTGGCCATCACCGGCGAGGGCGAAACGCCGGCGCCGCGCGTGGACACGCTGCCGCTGGAATCCCTGGGCAATCTGGAGCAGGCACAGGTGCTGGCCTGCGGCCCTGGTGGCTTCGTGCAGTCCGCGCGTGCGCGCCTGCAGCACCGCGTAGCGCGCTTTCAGGCCGAAGCGTTCAGCCCGCCGCCGGCGCCGGCCGATGTCGAGCAGGGCACCGTGGCGGTGACCCTGGCGCGCAGCGGCCGCGTGCTGCAACTGCCGCGCGGCCAGTCGCTGCTCACCGCGCTGGAAGCCGAAGGCCTGCGGCCCAAGCATGGCTGCCGCATGGGCATCTGCAACAGCTGCGCCTGCGGCAAGCAGGCCGGCGTCACCCGTGATCTGCTCAGCGGCGCCCACGCCGCCGAACCCGGTTCGCTGAAGCTGTGCGTCAACAGCGCCAGCAGCGACCTGACCCTGGACCTCTGAGGACTTCCCCATGGCGGCTCCCCGCAACCGTGCACTGACCCCGGCCGAACTGCAGGCCTTCGGCGACGAACTCGATGCACTGCGCGCCCGCACGCTCACCGAGCTGGGCGCGCGCGACGCGCGCTACATCCGCCGCATCGTCGCTGCAGTGCGCTACACCGGCGTGGCCGGCCGCGCGCTGCTGTTCCTGGGCGCCTTCGTGCACAGCGTGCTGGTGCCGGCGTGGATCGCCGGCGTGCTGCTGCTGACCCTGTCCAAGATCCTGGAGAACATGGAGCTGGGCCACAACGTGATGCACGGCCAGTACGACTGGATGGGCGATGCGCACCTGAACGGCAACACCTACGAGTGGGACATCGTCGCCACCGGCGACAACTGGCGCAAGACGCACAACTTCAAGCACCACACCTACACCAATGTGCGCGGCATGGACGACGACATCGGCTATGGCCTGCTGCGCATCTTCCCCGAGCAGCGCTGGCGCCCGTTCTACCTGGCGCAGCCGTTCATCGCGGTGGTGTTCGCGCTGCTGTTCGAATGGGGCGTGGCGATCCAGGACCTGCGCCTGGGCCGCTGGCTGGCCGGCAAGATGAAGCGCGGCGAATTGAAGCGGACTTTCCTGCCGGTCGGACGCAAGATGGGCCGGCAGATCTTCAAGGACTACATCCTGTTCCCGGCCCTGGCCGGCCCGTTCTTCCTGACGGTGCTGCTGGGCAACCTGGCCGCCAACGTGCTGCGCAGCATCTGGACCTTCGTGATCATCTTCTGCGGCCACTTCACCGCCGACGCCGAGACCTTCCCCAAGGAGTCGATCAAGAACGAGTCGCGCGGGCACTGGTACCTGCGCCAGCTGCGTGGTTCCTCCAACCTGGCCGGCGGCAAGCTGCTGAACGTGCTGTCGGGCAACCTCAGCCACCAGATCGAGCACCATTTCTTCCCGGATATCCCGGCCAACCGCTACGCGGCGCTGGCGGTGCAGGTGCGCGAGATCTGCGCGCGCTACGGCCAGCACTACAACACCGGTTCGCTGCCCAAGCAGTTCGGCCAGGTGGTGTGGCGCATCCTGCGCCATGCCTTCCCGAGCCGGCCGCGCCCGGTGCGCGCGCTGCAGGCGGCGACGCAACAGGCCGGCTGAGCGCCGTGCGAGGGATGGCAAAAAGGCGGGGGCAACCCCGCCTTTTTCGTTGGCTCGGCACCGGCGCGGTGTGCACGTCTCGCTCACGGCGCGCTTCAGATCATCCTGGTCGCCTGCACATGCCGGGCACGGCGTTGCAGGCATCTCCCGTTGCGCGAGGGCCTGCGATGAAACCTGCCAAGCTGTTCAATGTCGTCGCCAAGAAGGCGTCCTATGCGGCCGGCACGCCATGGACGTTCTGCATCGCCGTGGCGATCGTGCTGATCTGGGGCATCAGCGGGCCGGTGTTCGGCTTCAACGACACCTGGCAACTGGTCATCAACACCGGCACCACCATCATCACCTTCCTGATGGTGTTCCTGATCCAGCACACCCAGAACGCCGACACCGCGGCGATGCAGATCAAGCTCGACGAGCTGATCCGGGTCAGTGCCAAGGCCAACAACGAGCTGCTGGATCTGGAAGAACTGGACGAGAAGCGGCTGGAAGAGATCCGCCGCCAGTACGAGGAACTGGCACGCAAGGCCAGCGAGGAACTGCGTGCGCGCAATTCGCGCCACGGTGATGGCCGCGAGACCCACGATCGCTCCAAAGGTTGAGCTGACGCCCATGCCCCTGCGAACGGCGGAAGCAGCGTGTCGGCGGTGAGCGCGCGACACGCCGCTGTGCGTTGCAGGGATCAGGCCGGCACGGCGCCGTCCGGATCGTCTGTGGTCGCAGTCGTCGAGGCACGCTCGGCGCCCTGCAGGGGGTCGCCATGCGGCGGCGTGGCCCGGCCGTCATCCAGTTCGGCTGGTGGCGCGGGCGAGGCCGCGTCGGCCACGGTGGTGTGGGTGTTGCGGCGATAGGCGCGGAAGGCGGCATAGGCCGTGCCGGCCAGCGCGAGTTTCCAGAGTAGACCGGACATCGCAGGGCTCCAATGTGGAAGGAGCGGCCAGCGTCGGCCAGCATGGGTGGCGCAGGCGTGCACAGCGCGTGGGTGCGGCGTGTTGCCGCTGGCGGAAGCGCCGCGACGGCTGGCCGCACCAAGCGCTGAACGGACACCTCCAGCGCATGCCCGCGTGTGCCACCGGCGCCACGCGTCGGTAACGCGCGCGATGCGACCATGCCGCTCCCCACCCGGAGATAAGCGCGTATGTCCAAGCAGACCATGGCCCGCCTGCTCGCCGAAACCCTGCACAGTGCGGGCGTGGAGCGGATCTGGGGCGTCACCGGCGACAGCCTCAACGGCCTGACCGACGCGCTGCGGCAGATGGACAGCATCGAGTGGATGCACGTGCGCCATGAGGAAGTGGCCGCCTTCGCCGCCGGCGCCGAAGCCGCGGTCAGCGGCAAGCTGGCGGTGTGCGCCGGCAGTTGCGGGCCCGGCAACCTGCACCTGATCAACGGCCTGTTCGATTGCCACCGCAGCCATCAGCCGGTGCTGGCCATCGCCGCGCACATCCCGTCCTCGGAAATCGGCCTGAGCTATTTCCAGGAAACCCACCCGCAGGAACTGTTCCGCGAGTGCAGCCACTACGTCGAACTGGTGACTAACCCGGCGCAGATGCCGGAAGTGCTGCAGCGGGCGATGCGCACGGCGATCCTGCGCCGTGGCGTGGCGGTGGTGGTGATTCCCGGCGACGTGGCGCTGCAGGAGATGCCCAAGGGCACGCCGACGACGTGGCCTGCGCTGGCCACCCCGCGCATCCTGCCGGCCGACGCCGACGTGGCCAAGCTGGCCGATCTGCTGCAGGCGAGCAAGGCCACCACCTTGCTGTGCGGCAGCGGCTGTGCCGGCGCGCACGACGAGGTGGTGGCGCTGGCCGACGCGCTCGGCGCGCCGATCGTGCACGCGCTGCGCGGCAAGGAACACGTGGAGTGGGACAACCCGTTCGACGTCGGCATGACCGGTCTGATCGGCTTCAGTTCCGGCTACCAGGCCATGCTCAACTGCGACACCTTGCTGATGCTGGGCACCGATTTCCCGTACCGGCAGTTCTATCCCAAGGATGCCACCATCGTGCAGGTCGACAACGACCCGGCCGCGCTGGGGCGGCGCACGCCGTTGCAGCTGGGCATCGCCGCCGACGTGCGCGAGACCATCGCGGCGCTGCTGCCACGCCTGCAGCGGCGCGAAGACCGCGGGTTCCTGGAGAAGTCGCTGGCCCACTACCGCAAGGCGCGCGAAGGGCTCGACGATCTGGCGGTGGCCTCGGCGCCCGACGAGCCGCTGCATCCGCAGTTCGTCACCCGCATGGTCGATGCGCTGGCCGACGCCGATGCCATCTTCACCTGCGACGTCGGCACGCCGACGGTGTGGGCGGCGCGCTACCTGACCATGAACGGCCAGCGCCGCCTGCTCGGGTCGTTCAACCATGGCTCGATGGCCAATGCGATGCCGCAGGCATTGGGCGCACAGGCGCAGTTCCCGCGCCGGCAGGTGATCTCGCTGTCCGGCGATGGCGGCTTCACCATGCTGATGGGCGATTTCATCACCCTGGCCCAGCTCGGCCTGCCAGTGAAGGTGGTGGTCTACAACAACGGCTCGCTGGGCTTCGTGGCGATGGAAATGAAGTCGGCCGGCTACCTGGACACCGGCACCGACCTGAGCAATCCGGACTTCGCCGCGATGAGCAACGCCATGGGCATCCTGGGCCTGCGCGTGGACGAATCGGCGCAGCTGGAACCCGCGCTGCGCGAAGCCTTCGCGCATCCCGGCCCGGCGCTGGTGGACGTGCGCGTGGCCAGCCAGGAGCTGGCGATCCCGCCAGCGATCAAGCTGGAACAGGCCAAGGGCATGGGCCTGTACCTGCTGCGCGCGGTCATGAGCGGACGCGGCGACGAGGTGCTGGAACTGGTCAAGACCAACCTGCGCTGAGCGCGGCCGACAACACCGCCCGCGACGGTCGTTCGCCACGCCCGGTCGCGAGACCGCGATGACCCGGCTACGATCGCCGCGGTTCGCCCCGCCTCTTCCGTTGCGCCCAAGGTAGGCCATGCCCCGTTCGCTGCTGCGGCAACTGCTGTTGATCTGGATCGTCATCGTCGCCGCCTGCGTCGGCATGGCGGTGGTGCTGGTCGGGCTGTACCGGCACAGCGAGGGCGTGCGCGCGGAGCGTGCGCAGACCGGGTTGCGCGAGGTGTGCACGCGCATGGTGCAGCGCTACAACGGCGCCAGCGCCGCCGCCCACGGCAGCGACGGCACCGGCCTGGCGGCGGTGGTGTCGCAGTTGGTGCTGGCCGATGCCGCCGGCGTGGAGGGCGGCTTCTGGGACCGCCAGCGCGGCTTCCTCGCGTACGCCTACCCGACCTACGACGGAACCGAACACAAGACCGACGTGCCCTCGGCCGAGCGCAACGTCATCGTCGCCACCGTGCAGCGCGGGGTGGCGGCGCAGCACACGGTCGACTACCGCCGCGACGGGCAGCGCGAGAGCCTGCTGATCGCGGCCTGCCCGCTGGACCGCAACGCCGCAGCCTGGGCCATGACCCGCGTGGCTTCCAGCGACGCCGCCGCCAGCCTGCCGCTGGCGCTGGGGATGGCGCTGATCCTGGCGCTGGTGGTGGTGTCGGCGCTGGCGCTGGGCTGGGTGGTGCGGCGCTGGAGCCAGCGCCTGCAGGGCATCCAGCAGGCCCTGGCGACGCCGGCCGAGGTGCCGCAGTTCCCCAAGACCGGCGCGCCGGAGCTGGACCGGCTCGGCGCCGCGGTCACCGACTACGCGCAGCGCAACGCGCAGGCGCTGGCCGAGACTCGCCGGCTCGGCGAGGAACTGTCGCGGCACGAACGCCTGGCCGCGCTGGGGCGCATGACTGCGACCGTGGCGCACGAAATCCGCAACCCGATCGCGACCCTGCGCCTGGCGCTGGAGAACCAGATCGCCGCGCACGCGCACGGTGCCGACGACGCCCAGGCGCAGTTGATGCTGGCGCAGATCCAGCGCCTGGACGGCGTGGTGGAAAGCCTGCTCGGCATGGTCCAGCCGATCCGCCTGCACCGGCAGACGGTGGCGCTGCAACCGTGGCTGCAGGCGCTGCTGGACCCGACCGACTGGGATGGGCAGACGCCGCCGATCGCACTGCGCCTGCAGGCGGCGCCAGCGCAGTGGATGCTGGATCCGCAGCAGGCCGCACGCGCCCTGCACAACCTGCTGCGCAACGCCCTGCAGCACGCCGCGCCCGGCACCGAGGTGATCCTGGCGGCGCAGGCCGCGGACGACCTGCTGCAGTTGCGCGTGCGCAACCAGGGCGAGCCGGTGCCGGCGCCGGTGGCTGCGCATCTGTTCGAACCGTTCGCCAGCGGCCGCAGCGACGGCAACGGCCTGGGCCTGGCGCTGGTGCGCGAGATCGCCCGCGCCCATGGCGGCGAGGCGCACTACACGCATCGCGACGGCATCACCGAGTTCAGCCTGGAGCTGCCATGGCGCGCATCCTGATCATCGACGACGACCTGGCGTTCCTCAGCACCCTGCAGGCGACGCTGCGCTCGTTCGGCCACGAGGTGGTGGCCGTGGCCGACCCGCGCGAGGGCCTGGCGCGCCTGGGCGAGGGCGGCCTCGACCTGGCCTTCGTCGATTTCCGCATGCCCGGCATGGACGGCATCGCGCTGATGCGCGCGCGCCAGGACGACGCGCAGGCCATGCGCGTGCCGCTGGTGATGCTCACTGCGCATGCCTCCAGCGGCAACACCATCGAGGCGATGAAGCTCGGCGCCTTCGATCACCTGGTCAAGCCGGTCGGCCGTGCCGACATCGCCGAGGTGGTCGAGCGCGCCCTGCGCAGTCGCGGCGACGACGCGCCGCAGGCCGCGCCGGCCATGCCCGCCGAGGAGGACGACGCGCTGCTCGGCCACAGCGCGGCGATGCGCACCGTGCACAAGCGCATCGGCCTGGCCGCCGCCTCCGACCTGCCGGTGCTCATCACCGGCGAGACCGGCACCGGCAAGGAACTGGCGGCGCGCGCGCTGCACCGTGCCAGCGCCCGTGCTGCGCAGCCGTTCGTGGCGATCAATTGCGCGGCGATTCCCGCCGAGTTGATGGAAAGCGAACTGTTCGGCTACCGCAAGGGCGCGTTCTCCGGCGCGGTGAGCGACCGCAACGGCCTGATCCGCGATGCCGACGGCGGCACCCTGTTCCTCGACGAGATCGGCGACATGCCCTTGCCGATGCAGGCCAAGCTGCTGCGCTTCCTGCAGGAAGGCGAGGTGTCGCCGCTGGGCGGGCGCGGCGCGCAGAAGGTGGACGTGCGGGTGATCGCCGCCACCCACCGCGACCTGCTGCAGGCGGTGGACGCCGGGCGCTTCCGCAGCGACCTGCGCTACCGGCTCAACGTGGTGCCGATTGAACTGCCGCCGCTGCGCGAGCGCGGCGACGACATCCTGCTGCTCGCCCAGCACTTCCTCGCCGCCGGCGCCAGCGCCCCGCAGACCCTGTCGGCCGCGGCACAGGCGCGCCTGCGCGCCTATCCCTGGCCGGGCAACGTGCGCGAACTGCGCAACGCCATGCAGCGCTGCCAGGTGCTGGTGCGCGCGCCGGTGGTGGAGGCGCACGATCTGGACGAGCTGCTGGCCCAGCCCGCCGAGACGCCCACGACGCTGGAGACCGAGGCGCTGACCCTGCCGCAGGCGATCGCGCAACTGGAACGGCAGATGATCCAGGCCGCGCTGACCCAGGCCCACGGCAATCGGGCCGAGGCCGCGCGCCGGCTCGGCATCCATCGCCAGCTCCTGTACCGCAAGCTCGACGAATATGGGCTGTAGCGGCGCGCTTTGCGCGCCGCCGGGATTAGGGAGTCGGGATTGGGGATTCGCAAAAGCACCAGACATCATGCGGCTGCACTCGCTTTGACGAATCCCCAATCCCCAATCCCGTTCCATCCATACATGTCCGCAAAGCGGACATGTATGGATGGAACGGAGACACAGCCGACGCCATGTCAGCACAATATAAATATAAAAATCAATGACTTAAAAGTTGGCACGGCCTCTGCATTATCTCTCCTGCGAGCGGCGCCCCTGCCGCTCAGGAGGAACTTCCATGATCCGTCGTAGCGCACTCGCTCTGTCCCTGGTGCTGGCCACCGCCGCTGCCGCTGCCACCGCGCAGGTGCCGGCGCCCCCCGCACCTCCCGCTCCGCCGGCGCCCGGCAGCGTCCCGGCGCCGCCGCCGCCGCCCGCGGCGTCCGTCGCGGCCACGCCGGTGCGCGTGGACGGCACCGTCGAGCGGTTCATCCTCAACCCGAATGGCGACGTCGATGGCCTGTGGCTGATGGACGGCACCCAGGTCAGCTTCCCGCCGCACCTGTCGGCCGACCTGCAGGCCGCGGTGCGCCGTGGCGATGCGGTGTCGGTGCAGGGCTACCGCCTGGGCAGCCTGCCGCTGCTGCAGGCCAGCAGCATCACCGCGCGTCGCAGCGGCAAGCAGGTGGTCGACCGTCCGCCGAACCCGATGACGCCGCCGCCGGCCCCTCCGGCGCCGCCGTCCCTGACCCCGCTGCAGGCCGATGGCCGCATCGAGCGTCTGGTCTACGGCCCGCGCGGCGACACCGCCGGCGTGCTGCTCAGCGACGGCACCGTGGTGCGCATGCCGCCGCCGGCCGCCCAGCAGTACAGCGAACTGCTGCGGCCCGGCGCGCGCCTGAGCGTCAACGGCTTCGGCGTGCTGACCCAGGTCGGCCGCTCGGTGGAGGCCACCCAGGTCGGCCGCGATCGCAATTCGCTGCAGGCGGTGTTCGCGCCGCCGGGCCCGCCTGCGCCGCCGGCCGCCCCGCCGCCGCCGGCCCAGCCGGGCGCACCGGGTGCGCCGGCCACCCCGCCGCCGCCGCCGGCTCCGCGTTGATCCGGGCGTTGCTGCAAACCGCCTGACCCCTGCGCCCGCCGTTCGCGGCGGGCGCTGCCGGCCCCCGCCGGCATCCCCCTTGTTCGTCTGGAGAATGCAATGCATTGGGTCGATCCCGATTCCCTGCCGGAAACCCGTGGCACGCTCGCGCGCTTCCTGCTCAACCCCAAGGCCGACGTCGACGGCCTGCTGTTCGACGACGGCACCGAAGTGCACACCCCGCCGCACCTGTCGGCGCAACTGCTGCAGGCGCTGCGTCCGGGCGCCGGCCTCGGCGTGCGCGGACTCAAGCCGCGCGGCGCCGATGTGCTGGTGGCGCTGGCGATCGACCCGGACGGCGCCGAGCGCATCGTCGACGAGGGCCCGCATGCCGCGCCGCATAAGCCCAAGCCCAAGCCCAAGCCGCCGGCCAAGCCCACGTCCGCGCAGGACGCGGTGCACCACGCCGGCAGCATCGCGCGGCTGCTGCACGGCCCGCACGGGCAGGTGCATGGCGCGCTGCTGGAGGACGGGCTGATCGTGCGCTTCCCGCCGCACGCGGTGCCGGAATCGGCGCGCTGGCTGGCCGCCGGCAAGCCGCTGGCGGCGCAGGGCGAGCTGCTGGCGTCCGCGCATGGGCAGGTGCTGCATGCGCAGGCGCTGGGTGCGAGCGAGGCTACGCTGCAGCCGTTGCCGCCGAAACCGAAGCCGCCCAAGCCTCATCACAAGCCGTTGCACGCGCATGCGGATGATGCTGCGCCGAAGCATGGGCCCAAGGCGACACCGAAGCCCAAGCCCAAGCCGAAGTCCCACTAAGTGCCGCGTCGTCGCGGCGGTGCGCCCCTGGCCACCGCCGCGCCTGTGTTCCCACCGCTCCTCCAGGACACCGTCATGCCGCCCGTCGCGCCTGCGCAGCACCACGTTTTCCTGTCCCTGTCGCCGCGCTCGTCGGCGGTGGGCCCATGAGCGGCGCCGGGAAGCGCCCGCGCCCGCGCGGCACGCGCGCGCTGGAAGCGCTCAACTTCACCATGGCCGACGTGCAGGACGGGCTCGGCCCGTTCCTGAGCGTGTTCCTGCAATCCAAGGGCTGGTCGCTGGGCGCGATCGGCTCGGTGATGACCGCCGGCGGCATCGTCGGCATGCTCGCCACCACGCCGGGCGGTGCGCTGGTCGATGCGACCAAGCGCAAGCGCAGCATCGTGGTGGTCGGCTGCAGCATGATCCTGCTGGCCTCGGCGCTGCTGTGGTGGTCGCCGACCCTGCCGGGCGTCATCGCCGCGCAGGTGATGACCGCGCTCGCCGCCGCCGCGCTGGGTCCGGCGCTGTCCGGCATCACCCTGGGCCTGGTACGCCAGGCCGGCTTCGATCACCAGATCGCGCGCAACCAGGTCGGCAGCCACGCCGGCAACGTGGTGGCCGCGGCGCTGGCCGGCCTGCTCGGCTGGAAATTCGGTTTCGGCGCGGTGTTCGCGCTGACCGGCTGCTTCGGCGTGCTGGCGATCGTCTCGGTGTTGATGATCCCGCGCGATGTGATCGATCACCGCGCCGCGCGCGGCATGGCCGAGTCCGAGGACGACAACGGCGCCCACGTCAGCGGCTGGTCGGTGCTGCTGACCTGCAAGCCCTTGCTGGTGCTGGCCGCGGCGCTGGCGCTGTTCCACCTGGGCAATGCGGCGATGCTGCCGCTGTACGGCATGGCCGTGGTGGCTGCGCACCAGGGCGACCCGAACGCGCTGACCGCCACCACCATCATCGTCGCCCAGGCCACCATGGTGTTGACCTCGCTGCTGGCGATGCGGCTGATCCGCGTGCGCGGGCACTGGTGGGTGCTGCTGCTGACCTTCCTGGCGCTGCCATTACGCGGGCTGATCGCCGCCAGCTTCATCCACACCTGGGGCGTGTTCCCGGTGCAGATCCTCGATGGCGTCGGCGCCGGGCTGCAGAGCGTGGCGGTGCCGGCGCTGGTGGCGCACCTACTGCAGGGCACCGGCCGGGTCAACGTGGGGCAGGGCGCGGTGATGACGATGCAGGGCGTCGGCGCGGCACTGAGCCCGGCGCTGGGCGGCTGGATCGCACAAGGGTTCGGCTATCGCGCAGCGTTTCTGCTGCTGGGCGGCATCTCGCTGCTGTCGCTGGCGTTGTGGGTGGGCATGCGCAAGCACCTGGTGACGGCAAAGCGCGACCGCGCAGCCGACGAACCGGTGCCGCCGCTCCCCGCCTAATCTGTGCCATGCCATTGGCGAGGTGTTGTGCGACATCTGCCAATGGATTTCCCCGAGCTTCGCGCTCAGCTACGTCACAGTCCTCTGCATCAGCCCACATGCCGAGGAGGAGAGAGACATGCGCATCGTCATGCGCGAGCCGCACGCGAATCATCTCAGCGACTCCAGGATTGTCATCAATTTCAAGCGGCGTCTCCAGCGAACGAATTGCTGTGCTCTCTCAAATTTCGCCTAATACCTTAAGTAGGCCGCGCCGCGACGCAGCATCGGGGTCGACGAATTTTAGGCTGCACCGGGGCGCGGTAGTCACAGTCAAACGGCTGTGAGCGTACGGGAACAAGCAGTTCTTTAATGCGAACGACGAGATCTTCTGAGTAATGCGTGCCAATTCCCGATCGAGAAGTGCTTCAATGCTTGCTATAAAGATTCGCATGCGGCCTAACATCAAGTCAGGCCGAATTGCAGCGCGTAGCCGGACAACTTGCAAGCTCGTGCTGCCATATGGCTGGCGTAGCGGTTCAATTTCTGCTTGAACGATTGTTGGGGCGCGTGTCAGTTGGCGCGACAATATGTCTCTACCACGATCCTGTCAGCTGGGTCACGTGATGGTGCATCCTGCATCTCGATGGCTATCGGACCGTTGGCTTCTTGCGGCCATCTGTCGCGGGTCTTCGGGCCATAGATCAGCATAATGCCGGCAGGGGGATCTCCAAGCAGGAAAGAATCTCTAGGCTTACCCATCGCCGCGGTCACCTGAGAAAGGGTCATTCCAGGCTTAACCTTACGACAGCGCTCCCGGGCCTGATCGCACCCGGTCAAGAGAAGCAAGAAGCCCAGCGCGGGAAGTAGTCGGTTCACGGGTCTCTAGTGCTGCCTGACATGGGAACGCCGAGCTGTCGCCGCGGCGTGCAGAGTCTGCGCCGTGCGATGGTCTTCGCCAAGTGCGCCAGCTACGCTGCCGTGCCTCAATCCAATGCCACTCCGGGCACCACTTCGCAGGCGATCCCGGCGGCGGCCAATTGCGCCGCCAGCGCCGTATGCGGCGGCTGCCGGAACGCATCGCCGGGCAACAGGCTGACCACGCGCTGCCCGGCGTGCGCTCGTTCGATCAGCAGCGCCAGATGTGCGGCCGGATCGTCCGGCAGCGGCTGGCGGCTGGCATCGCGGCGCGCCAGGCTCAGCACCGCCGCGCTGACCTCTGCACCGACCAGCAGCAGGTCGGCCTGGTTGAGCGCGCGCAGCGCCTTCAGCGTGAGTGCGCCGGGGTCGCCGCTGCCGGTGCCGACCAGCCACACGCTGCCTTGCCGCGGTATGTCGTCGCTGTGGTTGAGGCTGTCAGCGAAGGCTTGCTCGGCGGCCTCGCGCTGGCCGCTCTGCAGCAGCGTCTGCACCGGCCCTTCCAGCATCTGCTCGAACCAGCGGCGGCGCTGCGGCAGGTCCGGCAGGCGCGCGCGGATCGCGGCGCGGTGGCGCGCGAACAACTGCGCCAACTCGGCATAGGAATGGTCCAGTTCGGTTTCCCAGCGCTCGCGCAGGCGCCGCGCCAGCATCGGCGCCGCACCGCTGGAGGAGATCGCGATCAGCAGCGGGTCGCGGTCGATGATCGCCGGCACCTGGAACGTCGACAGCGCGGCGTCGTCGACCACGTTGACCCACTTGCGCCGCGCCCCGGCCTGTTCGGCCAGTTGCCGATTGAATGCGTCGTCGTCGGTGGCCGCCACCACCAGCCAGGCGGCGTCCAGCCACTGCGGGTCGAAGCCGCCATCGGCGCGCTGCAGGCGGCCCTGCGCCAGCCACTGCGCCACGGTGGGGTTGAGCGCATGCGCGTACACCAGCACGTCGGCACCGGCGTGCAGCAACGCCTCGATCTTGCGCATCGCCACCTCGCCGCCGCCCACCACCAGCACACGGCGCCCGGCCAGGTCGGCGAACAGGGGGTACAGCGGCATGCGGACTCCTTTGGGGACGAGATGGGCCAGGTCGCGAAGCAGCGCGTGCGGCAGGCCGCATTCGACTGCAACAACGTCCTGTCGGCCAACGATACCGAAGGACGGTCCGTGGTAGCTATTCGGCGAACGAGCGCCATCGCGCTCTGTCATCCTGCAGTCTGCAACGCTCATGCCGCCACCAAACGCCTAGCCGCGCTTCGCCGCGCAGCCAAGGTGCAGACGCTGGCGTATGATCCGCGCTCGTCGTCCTCCCGAACCGGCATCATGGATCGAGCCCGTCCGCCGCTTGCCTGGCCCCGCCTCTCGGTGTGGGTTCTCTTCATCGTGTCGCTGTGGGCCGCGGCGCCCGCGCTGGCGCAGACCGCGCGCAAGCCTTCGGTCTACGAGCAGCGCCCAGGCCGCGACGCCGCGGTGCAGCCGGCGACCGGACCCGATTCCCTGCCGCGCCTGGACGGCCGCGCGCAGTTCCTGCAGCTCGCGCGGGTCTACAACGCCGGCACCGCGCTGGAACTGCCGCATCTGCTGTTCGTGATCGATCGGCAGCACGGCGGGCGCGTCTATTACCTCAACACGCCGCGCTTCGCGCTGCACGAGCAGTTCGTGCGCCAGCGCCTGGCGCCACGCATGGGCAAGGCGGCGTTGAAGGCGCAATACCGCGATCCGCAGCGACGCTTTTTGTTCGGCACCCTGAGCTGGCAGCAGGATCTGCCGGGCTACACCTACGAATTCTGGGAGGGCGATCTTCTCACCGCGGCGCTGCTGCAGCAGACCGACGCCGCCTTGCGCGCCTCGTTCTACGACACGCTGCGGTTCAAGACCAACTCCACGCTGCACGAACAGGTGGCCAAGTCCGCCGGGCTGGCCTTCGTGACCCAGGAAGCGCTGCTGCGCGAGCAGCGCTTCCTGCCGTTGAACACCGGTCATGCCGAGGGACGGCTGCGCATCGTGCGGTCGGAGGCGCAGTTCCGTGCGCTGACCCCGCGCGACATCCCGGTGCTGGACGAGGTGCCGATCGCGTTGGCGCCGGTCGCGGGCCTGGTCACGCAGCGCCCGTCCACGCTGCTGTCGCACGTCAACCTGCTGGCCAAGGGCTGGGGCATTCCCAACGTGTACGTGCGCGATGCGCAGGCGGCGCTGCGCCAGTACGACGGCCGCTGGGTGCAACTGGACGTCACCCACAACGACTACCGGGTGACGCCGCTTGCAGGCCCGCCGGCAGCCATGTCGTCCACGGCCCCGCGCGCGGCGTCACGCGCGCTGCCGCGTCCGGACCTGAGCGTGGTCGCGCTCCAGCCGCTGGCGGCGCTGCGCGCCCGCGACAGCCGCGCCTGCGGGACCAAGGCGGCCAATCTCGGCACGCTGAAGGCGGTGTTGCCGCCGGCCGCGCGCGTGCCGGACGGCTTCTGCATCCCGTTCGCGTTCTACCAGGCGACGCTGCAGCGTCTGCAGGTCGATCAGCGCCTGCGCGACCTGCAGCGCCGTCCCGGCTTCGCCACCGACGCCGACGTGCGCCGCGCCGCGCTGGCGACCCTGCGTGCCGAGATCGCCGACGCCACGCCCGATCCCGCCTTCGTGCGTGCGCTGGAGACGCAGTGGCGCGAACAACTGCACGGCGCCGGTGTGTTCGTGCGCAGCTCGTCCAACTCCGAGGATCTGCCCGGCTTCAGCGGCGCCGGCTTGTACACCACCGTGCCCAACGTCACCCGCGCCGATGCATTGGCCAAGGCCGTGCAGACGGTGTGGGCGTCGGTGTACAACTTCGAGGCATACGAAGCGCGCGCCGCCGCCGGCCTGCCGCAGGATGCTGTTGCCATGGCGGTGCTGGTGCAGTTGGCCGCCCCGTCCGACAGCTCCGGGGTGATGATCACCCGCGATCCGTTCGATGCCGCGCGTCGCCATGTCACCTACATCTCGGCCAAGCGCGGCCTCGGTATCCGTGTGGTCGAGGGCAAGCGCCAGGCCGAACAGGTGATGTATTCGAGCTGGTCCAAGGCGGTGCAGGTGCTGAGCCGTTCGGCCGAGGACACCCAGCTCGTGGCCAACGCCGCCGGCGGCGTGCGCGAGGTCCCCATCACCGGCACCCGCCAGGTGCTGACCGATGCGCTCATCGCGCGGTTGGCCAGGGTCGGTACGATGACCAAGCAGGCGCTGGGCGGCGCGGACCAGGACATCGAGTGGGCGGTGGTCGGCGATGAGGTGGTGATCCTGCAGGCGCGGCCGTATGTGGAGCGGGGTGGACACCAGTGAACCGCCGTCACCGTGTCACTGGGGTCGCTTGATGGCAGCGTCGCGGCGGCCGCCACAACCGCAGATCGCCCATCCGTTCGTCTGGCGTCCGGGTGACGGGCTGAATGCTGGATGCGTCCAGCGCATGCGCGCGCGCTTTCCTCGACCGCTGAAGCCGATGGGCGAAGCGTGGTTCATGGGCGAGGAGCGGCGCATGTTCGACCTCCTGCTCGCCGACCTCGAGCACTTGTCGCTCGATGACCTGCGCACGCCCCTTGATGAAATCGTGGCAGGCAATTCCTGTTTCGGGCCGATGGACGAATGGACCCGATGGTATCGCTACTTGTTGGCGCACCTGGTTCCGCGCCACCATGAGCAATCGTTCGACGGCCTGTACCAACGCCTGGTCACGGCGTTCATCGCCATCCACCCGCGCGGTATCGACGAGCCGTATCCGGGATTCGCCGACGATGCGAGGCACACCCTGGGCCGCTGCCTGATGGATCCGTTGCGCTGGGACGCACAGCGTTTGGCGCTCGCTGCGCCGGAGGATCCACGCAGCAGCAGCGAAGGACGGTTTGCGTGGAGCGTGGCGTACGGCGACTTTTCGGCAGGCATGTTCTTCTGTGCGAAGTATCTGGCCGAGAACGAACTACCTGGCTGGCTCGACTCGGTATTTGCGATCCATTGCCCGCTGTGGACCACGCAACTCTACACGTGGCTGCTGGCCACCTCGCCTCTCCTGCGTGGGGACGTGTTGGAGCTTCCCGAACTCGACTGCGATACGTTGATGGATGTCGTTTGGCATGGAGCGCACGTGTTGAAAGGCGATTTCTCCGGATGTTACGAACCTGCACCATCGCCGCTGCCGCTGCTGCCACCGGATCGCTGCCAGGCAGTGCTGGCCGCCGCGCGCAGGCACGTGTCGCAGGCGAGGTATTTCGCCTGGCTCGACGGTATCAAGCCGCATGCCTATCTGGAGACGATGCTGGGCGACATGCCCAATCGCTTCGAGGCGTTTTTCGAGATCGGCGCGTAGCTCCGCTTGCGGTGTGCAGCCGGTGCGGCGCACCAGTGTCGGCGCGCCATCGAGGTCGGGTCGCGGCTGAAGCCGCTCCTACAGCAAGCAGACGTGGCCGTCGTAGGAGCGGCTTCAGCCGCGACGCGCAGCCGCCGGCAGATCGCCGGGCGCTTCCATCACATCACGCCGTCGGTGCATCCGCATTGCGGTGATGTACCGCGCTGGATCTGTTGTCGCGCTCGGCCGCCAGCAGGGTCAGCGAGCGGCCGAGGCCGTGCCAGTGCGAACCGCCGGGCAGGCCGTGTTCGCCGTTGCGCTCGGCGGTGTCGATCAGCACGCGCCAATGTTCGCCTTCGACCAGCGGCAGGGTGAACTCCACATCCTCGACCGCGCCGTTGACGATCATCAGCAGGGTCACGTTCGACGCGGCCTGGCGCAGGCCGCTGGATGGGGCGCGGCCGTCCAGGCGCATCATCAGCGCGCGGGCGTGCGGATCGTGCCAGGAGGCCTCGGTCATCTCCTCGCCGTCCGGCGCCAGCCAGGTCACGTCCTTGATGCCCAGTTCCTCGTCGTAGGCGCCGTCGAAGAAGCGCGCGCGGTGCAGCAGCGGGTAGTGTGCGCGCAGGTGGGTCAGGCGCGAGACGAAGGCGCTGAGCTGGTGCGCGCGCGGGCCGGTTTCCCAGTTCAGCCAGGTCAGTTCGTTGTCCTGGCAGTAGGTGTTGTTGTTGCCGCCCTTGCTGCGGCCGAACTCGTCGCCGGCCAGCAGCATCGGCGTGCCCTGCGACAGCAGCAGGGTGGCCAGCATGTTGCGCATCTGCCGCAGGCGCAGGGCGTTGATCTGCTCGTCGTCGGTCTCGCCTTCCACGCCGTAGTTGGCGGAAATGTTGTTGTCCGAGCCGTCGCGGTTGTGCTCGCCGTTGGCTTCGTTGTGCTTGTGGGAATAGCTGACCAGGTCGTGCAGGGTGAAGCCGTCGTGGGCGGTGACGAAATTGACCGAGGCGGTCGGGCGGCGACCGCGATGATTGAACAGGTCGGCCGAGCCGGTCAGGCGCGTGGCCAGTTCGGCCAGCTGGCCTTCGTCGCCGCGCCAGAACGCGCGCACGTTGTCGCGGAACTTGTCGTTCCACTCCGACCACCCCGGCGGGAACGCGCCGACCTGGTAGCCGCCGGGGCCGACATCCCACGGCTCGGCGATCAGCTTGACCTGGCTCAGCAACGGGTCCTGGCGGCAGGCGTCGAGGAAGCCGCCCTTGGGATCGAAGCCGTGGTGCTCGCGGCCGAGGATGGTGGCCAGGTCGAAGCGGAACCCGTCCACGTGCATCTCCGACACCCAGTAGCGCAGCGAGTCGTTGACCATGCGCAGCGCGCCGGCGTTGGTCAGGTCGAAGGTGTTCCCGGTGCCGGTGTCGTTGATGTAGAAGCGGCGGTCCTCGGCCAGGCGGTAGTAGCTGGCGTTGTCGATGCCCTTGAACGAGAGCGTCGGCCCCAGTTCGTTGCCTTCGGCGGTGTGGTTGTAGACCACGTCCAGGATCACTTCCAGCCCGGCGCTGTGCAGCCGCGCCACCATCTGCTTGAACTCGGACACGGTGCGCGTGGCCATGTAGCGCGGATGCGGGGCGAAGAAGCCGATGGTGTTGTAGCCCCAGTAGTTGCGTAGGCCCTGCTTGAGCAGATATTCGTCGTCGACGAAGGCGTGCACCGGCAGCAGTTCCACCGCGGTCATGCCCAGGCGCTTGATGTGCTCGACCACCTCGTCCACCTTCAGCCCGGAGAAGGTGCCGCGCCAGGCCTCGGGCACCGAGGGGTGGCGCATGGTGGTGCCGCGCAGGTGGGTCTCGTAGATCACCGTGCTGTCCCACGGCGTCTGCGGACGCTGGTCCTTGCCCCAGGTGAAGGCCGGATCGATCACCGCGCACTTGGGCATGTAGGCGGCGCTGTCGCGGCGGTCGAAGCTGAGGTCGGCATCCTTGTGGCCGATGGTGTAGCCGAACAGGGCCGGCGCCCATTTCAGTTCGCCGACCAGTTGCTTGGCGTAGGGATCGAGCAGCAGCTTGTTGGGATTGAAGCGGTGTCCGGCGTCGGGCGCGTACGGACCGTACACGCGGTAGCCGTAGAGCTGGCCCGGGCGCGCGTCGGGCAGGTAGCCGTGCCAGATCTCGTCGGTGTACTCGGGCAGGGCGATGCGTTCGATCTCGCGGCCGCGATCGTCGAACAGACACAGTTCCACCTTGGTGGCGTGCGCCGAGTACAGAGCGAAGTTCACTCCCAGGCCGTCCCAGGTGGCGCCCAGCGGATACGGCAGGCCCTCGCGAATACGCGAACGGCGGGTGAGCTTGCGCACGGGCATGAAGGATCCTTAGGAAGAAGTGCTGCCGTTGCCGGCGCTGCGTCGCGGTGCCGGCGGCGGCAGCGCTTCGTCATCGGCCTCGGCGGCCGCTTCCGCGGCCACCAGGCGCTCGGCCATGGCCCAGTGGCGGGCGGCATGGCCGTCGGGTCGCCCTTCGGCTTCCCAGATTTCGTGTGCGAGTTGGCGGATGCGGCGTTGGCGTGTTTCTGCGTCCATGGCTTCTTGCGGGATCAGGGGGAGGCGACCAGCACGGCGATCGGGAATGCGGCAAACAGGGCCGACACCGGAACGGCCGACGTGGCGTCGACGGTAGCACCGGCCAGCACCGGACGATACTGTGCCTGCGGCAGTGTCAGAACCGTGTCACGCCAGTCCAGTTGCGGCCGCAGCGGCGCGTCCGGCCGCAGCGCCTGCGCGGCCGCGCTCAGCCGCGGCACCACCACCACCAGCGAGGTGCCCTCGTGCTCGCGCACGAAGCCGAGCACGTGCGCCGCCTGTGCGCCCTGCGCCTGCAGCGGCGTGTAGCTGCCGTGGGCGAACAGCGCCGGGTGCGCGCGCCGCAGCTGCAGCAACTGCGCGGTCAGCCAGGCCTTGACGTGGCCGCTGTGCCAGTCCTGCAGCAGCGCGTCCGGCGCGGTGGCGTCGCCCAGCCAGGCCTGGCGCAGCGCGTAGTCCACCGGGCGGCGGTTGTCCGGATCCACCAGCGACAGATCCCAGCCTTCGCTGCCCTGGTACAGGTCGGGCACGCCGGGCAGGGTCAGGCGCAGGGCGGTCTGCACCAGGCTGTTGAGCGCGCCGGCCGGGGCCAGCGCCGCGGCCGCCTGCGCCAGTGCTTCGCGCAGCGCGGCACCGGCCGGCTGCAGCAGTGCGGCGTCGAGCAGGGCGCGCGCATTGCGCTCGTAGTCTTCGTTCGGCCAGGTCCAGTGGGTGCGCAGCTTGGCTTCGCGCGCGGCCTTGAGCTGCCAGGCGCCGATGCGCTCGGCGTAGTCGCGCAGGCCGTCGGCGTCGTCCGCCGCCAGTTCCAGCGGCCACGCCGCCACCAGCATCTGCCACAGCATCAGCAGGTCGCCGGGCAGCGGCGCGGCGCTGCCGGCCGGCAGCAGGTCGGCCGACAGCGCCTGGAACCGCGTCACCTGCGCCTCCCACCACGGCGCCTGCGCGCTGAGCACGGCCAGGCGCATGCGCACGTCTTCGCCGCGCTTGTGGTCGTGGGTGGCGGTGGCCAGCAGCGCGCGTGGATAGCGCTGCGCGCGCACGGCGTTGGCCGCGTGGAACGCCTCCGGCGTCATCGCGAACACGTCCGGCTCGCTGCCGACTTCGTTGCGCGAGAGCAGCACGCCGTGGCGGTAGAAGGAGGTGTCCTCCACGGACTTGGCGTTGAGCGGCGCCGACAGTTGCTCCAGGCGCCGGCGCACGATCCGCCGCAGCGCCACCTGCGCCTTGCCGGTGCCGCGGCCGTCGCGGCTCCAACGTTCGATCGCGTCGATCGCCGCGCAGACCCGCGGCTCGGCGCCGGCACGCGCACGCTGCGCGGCCTGGGCCAGGCGTGCTGCGTCGTCGTCGTCCAGGCCATCGGGCCCGGCATAGGTGCGGTACACCTCGAAGTGCCGCAGCAAGGCCATCAGCCCGCGCGCCAGCATCTGCGGGCTGAACTCGCGGGTCAGCGGATCCAGGTGCGCGGCGGCGCCCAGCGCCTGCACGGTGCGCACGAACTCCGCCTGCAGCGAGCCCTGCAGGATCTCGTCGCGCGCGGCGCGCTGCTCCTGGCCGAAGTCGCCGCTGCGCCCGCTCCAGCGCCGCCACAGCGCGGTCAGCGGTTCGGCGCCGGCCGGGTCGTGCAGCACCGCGGCGACCTGGTCCATGAAGTCGTAGCCGGTGGTGCCGTCGCAGGGCCAGTCGCTGCGCAACTGCTCGTGCGGCGCCAGGATCTTTTCCAGGTACAGGGCGATGCCGCCCGGGGCGATGCCGCGGCGGCGGCCGGCGCGGTCCAGTTGCGTGCGCAGCCGCTGCACGTAGCCGGTGGGGTCGGCCAGGCCATCGACATGGTCGACCCGCACGCCATCGAGATGGCCCTCGGCGACCAGCCGCAACGGCAGCTCGTGGACTGCGGCGAACACGTCGTTCTGCTCCACGCGCAATGCCGCCAGCGAGGTGATGTCGAAGAAGCGGCGGTAGTTGAGCATGTCGTTGCCGACCCGCCACCAGGCCAGGCGATAGCACTGGCGTTCGATCAGCCGGTGCAGGGCGTCGTCGCCCAGCCGCGCGGCGTCGTTGAGCCGGGCCGCCCAGGCCGGGCGCGCGCTGGCCGGTTCCTGGGCGATGGCGCCGTCCAGGCGGATCGGGAAGCGCTGGTCGTGGTGCAGCAGGACGACGCTGCCGTCCTCGGCCACCTGCAGTTGCAGCGCGCCTTCGCTGAGCGCCTGCGCATAGGGGCGGTCCAGCACCGGCAACCACAGCTTGCCGTCGCGCCCGGGCGCGCGCCAGTCGATGTCGAACCAGCCGGCATGACGGCTGCGCCGACCGTGCGTGAGCACGTCCCACCACCACGGATTGCTCGGGTGGGTGGCCATGTGGTTGGGCACGATGTCCAGGATCAGGCCCATGCCGTGGCTGCGCGCGCGCTCGGACAGGTGCAGCAGCGCCGGCTCGCCGCCGAGCTCGGGATTGACCTGGCGCGGGTCGGTGACGTCGTAGCCGTGGGTGGAACCGGGCACCGCGGTGCCGATCGGCGACAGGTACAGGTGGCTGATGCCCAGCCCGGCGTAGTACGGCACCTGCGCGGCGGCGTCGAGCAGGGTGAAACCGGCATGCAACTGCAGGCGGGCGGTGGCCCGCAGGGGAATCATGCGCATGCGTCGGCTCCTTGCGCGGCGGTGGCGGTGGATTGGCGGGTCTGGGCGAAGGCGTCCAGGCGCGTGGCGAGGGTGGCGGCGGATGCGGCGGCATCGGGTGCGGGCAGGCGCCGGCGCCAGTTCGGGTGGCCGTCGACGGTGCCGGGCAGGTTGGGTTGCTGGTCCAGGCCCAGCGCGTCCTCGGCCGGCAGCAGCGCCAGCGGCGAGGGCGTGGCGGCGACGAAGCGCAGCGCGCCCAGTTCCGGGTCGGCGGCCTGCGCGGGCGGCAGCGCCGCGGCGACCGCCTGGTCCATGCGCGCGACGTCGTCGGTGCGTGCCTGGTGGTCGGCATGTTGCTGCGCGGCGTCGCTCAACTGCAGGCGCCGGCGCCAGTCGATGTCCTCGCCGCGGCGCCAGCCGCGCAGGGTCGGCAGGTCATGGGTGGTGGTGGTGGCGAGCGCATCGGGGCGCCACTGCGCCGGCGGCAGGAACGCGCCATCGCGGTCGCGGGTGAACAGCAGCACGTCGATGCCCATCACCCCGCGGCGCGACAGTTCGGCGCGGATGCCGTCCGGCACCACGCCCAGGTCCTCGCCGATCACGATCGCGCGGTGCCGCCAGGATTCCAGCGCGAGCAGGCGCAGCAGATCGTGCAGCGGATAGCGCAGGTACACGCCCGTGGACGAAGGCGCGCCGCGCGGGATCACCCACAGCCGCAGCAGGCCGAGGATGTGATCGATGCGCACGCCGCCGCGATCGCGCATCACTGCGCGCAGCAGTTCGATGAACGGCGCAAAGCCACTGGCGCGCAGCGCGGTCGGCGCATAGCCGCAGATGCCCCAGGCCTGGCCGTCGCCGTTGAACGCGTCCGGCGGCGCGCCCAGTTCCAGCCCCTGCAGCACCGCCTGCGGCCATGCCGCGGCCTCGGCGCCATGCGCGTCGAAGCCCACCGCCAGGTCGGCGATCAGGCCGATGCCCATGCCGTCGGCGCGCGCCTGGCGCTGCACGTCGGCCCAGCTGCGCGCGGCCAGCCACTGCGCGAACCGGTGCAGGCCCGGATCGGCATCGCCGAAGTCCTGTGCGGCGAACGCGGCATGCGCGTGCAGCGCGTTGCCGCCGTCGCGTTCGAACGCGGCCAGGTCGGCGTGCAGCGCCGCGTCGGCCTGGCCGAAGTCGGCGTGCAACTGGCGCAGCCACTGCCACTTCAACGCCGCCGAGGCTGGCCAGTCGATCAGCGGCCGCGCCTGCGCCTCGGCGAAGGCCTGTGCCAGCCCGGCTGCCTCCAGCGCGCGCTGTGCGGCGTCGGCGCCGAGCACGCGCGCCGGCGCCGCCTGCAGTGGATCGAGGAAGCGGCGGTCGCTGGGCGAATACGGGCTGTAATGCGCGCCGACCGGCCGCGCCGCATGCACCGGGCTCAGCGCGATGGCATCGCCGCCGGCTGCGGCGATGCGCGTGGCCCAGGCGGCGGTGCCGGCGGCGTCGCCGATGCCGGCGTCGTAGCCGCCCGGCGCCGAATACACCTGCAACGACAGGCCCCAGCGCCGCGGTTGCGCTGCGCCCACCGCGTCGGCGACGCCGTAGCAGCGCGGTGGTGCCACCGCCAGGGTGGTGCGGCGGTCGCCGTGCTGCAGGGTCCAGTAGCCGGCGGCATCGGGCGCGACGAGGCGGCCTTGTGCGTCGCAGTGGCCGTGCAGTGTCTGCCCGTCCTCGCCGTCGAGCCGGTACTGCGCGCCGGGCGCGGCGCCGACCTCGACCGGCACGCCGGCGTCGGCGGTCAGCAGCGGCGGCAGTGCGGCATCGGCCTGCAGCCGGCGCAGGCTGTCGCGGCAGGCGGCCGCATCGCGCGCGTCCAGGTCGAGCGCACCGAGCACATGGCGCAGGGTGTCGTCGGCAACCGTGCGCGGGGTGTCGCTGGCGTCGATCCAATCGACCAGCAGGCCGGCGGCGTCGGCCAGGGTGTGCAGGGAAGTGTCGGTCATGGGCAGGGCGAACCGGGCAGCAGGGCGGAGGAAGAGATATCCGCCGCGGTCCCGCCCGCGCGCGCCGACGGCGCGTGCGCGGCGGTGGGCAGCGAACGAGGCGGCCAGCGTGCCGGGGACGCTGTCGCGATGGCGTCGCGACAGCGGGCGCTCATGCGGCGTTGCCGGGCCGGTAGCGCGCGACGAAGGCGTTGGGCGGCAACTGCGCGGCGTCGTCGCCGGCGTTCTCCGCGTGCACGGTGCTGCCGGGCAGGTCCAGCGCCACCGGCGCGTCGCCGAAGTTGGCCGCCACGTGCCATTCGCCGTCGCCCAGGCGCCAGCCCGCCGCGATCGCCTTCGGGCCGATCACCCGTGCCCCGAGCGCGCTGGACTGGGTGAGGGCGGGCATCAGGTACTGGCGCCGCAACGCCATCAACGCCGCGAACCAGTCGCGCCAGCGCGCACCGTCGCCATGGGTGGCGTCGCTGATGTCGGCGATGGACGCCTGGAAGGTGCCCGGTGCGTTGGGGTCGGGGATGGTGGCGCGCTGTTCCGGATCGGCGAAGGCGGCGAAGTGCGCGAACTCACGGCGGCGGCCCTCGCGCACCGCCTCGTCCAGCGGCGGCGCGAAATCGGTGAAGAACTGGAACGGGGTCCGGCTGCCCCACGGCTCGCCCATGAAGAACAGCGGGATCATCGGGGTCAGCGCGGTCAGCGCCAGCGCCGCGCGCAGCGCCGGTTCGCTCACCTGGGTGATCAGCCGGTCGCCGCGGGCGCGGTTGCCGATCTGGTCGTGGTTCTGCGCGAAGATCACGAACTTGTGCGGCGGCAGGTGGCTGCTGGGCTCGCCGCGCGCGTGGCCGCGGTGGTCGGCCTGGCCCTGGAAGGCGAAGCCTTCGCCGAGCACCCGCGCCAGGTGTTGCGCCGGCGCGTCGGCAAAGCCGGCGTAGTAGCCCTCGTGTTCGCCGGTCAGCAGCACGTGCAGGCTGTTGTGGAAGTCGTCGTCCCACTGCGCGCTGTAGCCGCGTTCCAGCACACCGGCCTGGTTGGCCTCGTTCTCCAGCACCAGGTGCACGTGGCGCCCGTCGGCGACGCTGGCCATGATCGCCTCGCGCAGGGTGTCGAGGAAGGCGTTGGGCACGATCGCGTGCACCGCATCCAGGCGCAGGCCGTCGAAGCGGTATTCGTGCAGCCACATCAACGCGTTGTCGATGAAGTAGCGCTGCACCGGCGGCAGGCGGAAATCGATCGCCGCGCCCCACGGGGTCGGCGCGTCCTCGCGGAAGAAGGTCGAGGCGTATTGGCCCAGGTAATTGCCGTCCGGGCCGAAGTGGTTGTAGACCACGTCAAGGAACACGCTCAGGCCCAGGCCGTGGGCCTCGTCGATCAGCGCCTTGAGTTCGTCCGGATGGCCGTAGGTCGAGGCCGGCGCGTACGGCAGCACGCCGTCGTAGCCCCAGTTGTGGCGGCCGGGGAATTCGGCCAGCGGCATCAGTTCGATCGCGGTCACGCCGAGCGCGGCCAGCGTCGGCAACTGCGCACGCAGCCCAGCGTAGCCGCCGCAGGTGCCCACGTGCAGTTCGTAGAACACGGTCTCGGCCCAGGGCCGGCCGCGCCAGTCGTCGTGGCGCCAGGCATGGCCGTCGGTGGCCAGCACCGCACTGGGGCCATGGACGCCGTCGGGTTGCCAGCGCGAGGCCGGATCCGGCACCGGGGTGCCGCCGTCGATGGCATAGCGGTAGCGGGTGCCCGGCGCGCAGGCCAGGGTAGCGGCGAAGTAGCCATCGCCGATCGCCTGCAGCGGCTGCCGCCGATCGTCGCCGAACACCAGCTCCACGCGCTCGGCATCCGGCGCCCACAGCGCGAAGGCGACCTCGCCGTTGGCGCCTGGCCAGGCGCCGGGGCGCAGGACCGCGCGTGGGGCGGCGGAGGAATCGGTCGAGACAGCGGTCGTGGCCATGGTCAAAGGTCCGGTTGCAGCCAAAGGGTGGACAGCGGCGGCAGCGTCAGCGCCAACGCCTGCGCATGCCCGTGCATCGGCTGCGGCAGGGTCGACAGCACGCCGCCGTTGCCCTGGTTGGAACCGCCGTAGTAGCCGCTGTCGCTGTTGAGAAGCTCGCGCCAGCGTCCGCTGCGCGGCACCCCCACGCGATAGTCGTGGTGGACGTTCGGCGTGAAGTTGCTGACCGCCAGCAATGGTGGCGCGTCGCCGTCGCGGTCGTGGCGGACGAAGGCGAAGACGCTGTTGCGGTGGTCGTCGGCGATGCTCCATTCGAAGCCGTCGCTGCTGCGGTCGCTGCGGTACAGCGGGGGCAACGCGCGCAACTGCCGGTTGAGGTCGGCGACCAGACGCGCGACGCCGCGGTGCTCGGGCTGCTGCGCCTGTGCCCAGTCCAGCGGCCGGTCGTGGTCCCAGTCCTGCCATTGCCCGAACTCGCAGCCCATGAACAGCAACTTGCGCCCGGGATGCGCCCACATGAAGGCCAGGTAGGCGCGCAGGTTGGCGAAGCGCTGCCAGGGGTCGCCGGGCATGCGCGCCAGCAGCGAGCCCTTGCCGCGCGCCACCTCGTCGTGCGACAGCGGCAACACGAAGTGCTCGGAGAACGCATACACCAGGCCGAAGGTCATCTCGCTGTGGTGGTGTTGCCGGTACAGCGGATCGCGCTGCAGGTAGCGCAGCGTGTCGTGCGCCCAGCCCATGTTCCACTTGTGGCTGAAGCCCAGTCCGCCCTGCTGCGTGGGCGCGGTGGCGCCCGGCCAGGCGGTGGATTCCTCGGCGATGGTGCGCACGCCGGGGAAACGCTGCGCGATCTCGTCGTTGAGCCGGCGCAGGAAGGCGATCGCCTCCAGGTTCTCGCGGCCGCCGTGGGCATTGGGGATCCACTCGCCGGCGTTGCGGCCGTAGTCGCGGTACAGCATGGCCGCCACCGCATCCACGCGCAGGCCGTCGACGTGGAAGCGCTCGATCCACTCCAGCGCGCTGCCGATCAGGTAGGCCACCACTTCCGCGCGGCCGTAGTTGTAGACCAGCGTGTTCCACTCGCGATGCACGCCTTCGCGCGGGTCGGCATGTTCGTACAGGGCGCTGCCGTCGAAGCGCTGCAGGCCGTGCGCATCGTCGGGGAAATGCGCGCCGACCCAGTCCAGCAGCACGCCGATGCCGGCCTGGTGGCAGGCATCGACGAAGCGCGCGAAGCCCGCGGCGTCGCCATGGCGCGCGGTGGGCGCGTACAGGCCCAGCGGCTGGTAGCCCCAGGAGCCGCCGAACGGATACTCGGCGATCGGCAGCAGTTCGATATGGGTGAAGCCGAGCCCGCGCACATAGGGAATCAGTTCCGCGGCCAGCGCGTCCCAGTGCAGCGGCTGGCCGTGGCGGTCGTGGCGCCAGGAGCCAGCGTGCAGTTCGTAGATGCTCAACGGCTGCGCGCTGCCGGCCTGGGCCTCGCGTTGCGCCAGCCAGGCCGCATCGCCCCAGGTATGGCTGTCGGCGTACGGCACCACCGAGGCCGTGGACGGCGCCGGCGCGCTGCTGCGCGCCACCGGATCGGCCTTGCGCGGCAGCACGCTGCCGTCGGCGGCCTGCAGTTCGTATTGATAGTGTTCGCCGCCGTGCAGCCCGGGCACGAACAGTTCCCAGACTCCAACCTCGGGATGCGGGCGCAGCGGATGCCGGCGCGCGTCCCAGCCGTTGAAGTCGCCGACCAGCGCCACCCGCCTGGCATTGGGCGCCCACACCGCGAAGCGCACGCCCTCGACGTCGTCCACGCGGGCATGGTGCGCGCCCAAGGCGATGCGCAGCGCGGCGCCGTCGCCGGCGGCCAGGTCCTGCAGCCAGGCCGGATCAAGCAGCGGCCCGAAGGCATAGGGGTCGTCGCATTCCTGCACCGCGTCCGGCCACACGATGCGCAGCCGGTAGGGCATGGGCTGCTTCAGCTCGCCCTCGAACAGGCCCTCGGCCTGCGGGTGGGCACGCATGCGTGCGATCAGCTTGCCTTGGGCGTCGAGCAGGCCCAGCGCCTCGGCGCCGTGCGCCAGAACACGCACCCGGACCGTGCCGTCGGCCCGTGGATGCGGCCCCAGCCAGGCAAAGGCATCGCCGGCCTCGCCGCGGGCCAGCGCCTGCAGCGCAAGGCCGTCGCCGTCGTCTTCTGTTTCCGCCACCGGGTCCCGGCCGGCGGCCGGGTCCACGGCGTGTTCCCGATCGCTCATGCGCTCGCCAATGCGCTCGCGTTGGCCGCGGCGGTGGTCGTCTGCAGCGGCACGCCGCCGGTTGCCGGCCGCGCCCCGGCGGTGCGCTCGTACAACGCCATGTACTTGCGGCCGGCCAGTTCCCAGCCACTGGGCCGCAGCATCGCCGCGCGGCGCATCGCCTGCAGCAGGCCCGGCAGGCGGAAGGTGCGGAACACCCGCTGCAGGCAGCGACGCAGACCGTCGGCCGAGGCTTCCTCGAACAGGAAGCCGGTGACGCCGTCGTCCACGGTGTCGATCAGGCCACCGGTGGCGTGGGCGATCGGCAGGCTGCCGAAACGCTGCGCGTACATCTGGCTGAGCCCGCACGGTTCGAAGCGCGAGGGCATCAGCAGGAAGTCGGAGCCGGCGAACATGCGCCGCGCCAGCCGCTCCTCGAAGCCGATGTGCGCGCCGACGTGGCCGGGGTAGCGCCGTGCCAGCGCCGCCACCGCCTGTTCGATCTGCGGCTCGCCGCCACCTATGATCACGATCTGGCCGCCGGCGGCGACGATCTGCGGCGCCACCTCGCAGATCAGGTCCAGGCCCTTCTGGTGCACCAGTCGCGAGACCACCGCGAACAGCGGGCCGTCGCTGTCGAGCAGGCCGAACGCCTGGCGCACCTGCGCCGCGTTCTCGCGCTTGCCCTGGATCTGGCCGACGCCGAAGTGGGCTGGCAGGTGGGCGTCGGTGCGCGGGTCCCAGCTGGCGTCGATGCCGTTGACGATGCCGCTCAGGCGGCCGCTGGCAGCGCGCCGCGCCAGCAGCGCGTCCAGGCCGCAGCCCTGCGCCGGGCCGGTGATCTGCGCGGCATAGCTGACGCTGACCGTGTTGACGTGATCGGCGTGGACGATGCCGGCGCGCAGGAACGACATCTGCCCGTAGAACTCCAGGTCCTGCAGGCCCTCGGCGGGGATGCCCAGGGCGCCGGCCATGGCGTACGGGAACAGGCCTTGGTAGGCCAGGTTGTGGATGGTCAGCAGGCACGGCGTGCGACCGCCGGACCAGCGCACATAGGCGGCGGCCAGCGCGCATGGCCAGTCGTTCAGGTGCAGCAGCTCCGGCGTCCAGTCCAGCCCGGCCTGGCCGCCGGCGATCTGCGCGGCGGCGTGGGACAGGGTGGCGAAGCGCAGCGCGTTGTCTTCCCAGTCGCGGCCTTCGCTGGAGACGTAGGGCGAACCCTGGCGCTCGAACAGTTGCGGGCACAGCAGCACGTAGACGCACAGGCCGTCCGGGCGCTCGGCCCGGCCCAGCGCGCAATCCGGCAGTCCCGCGTGCGCGGCGATGCGGCCGACGATCTCCAGCGGCCCGGTGGTACGCAGGACCGCCGGATACCCGGGAATCAGCACACGGATGTCGCAGCTGCCGCGCAGCGCCCGCGGCAGGGCCGCGGCGACGTCGCCCAGGCCGCCGGCCTTCACGAAATCGGCCATTTCCGAGGTCACGAACAGGCTGGTACGGCGCGGCGCCGGGTTCAGCTTGACGGTCACCTCGGCATTGCGGACAAAGCGACCGCGCGCATCGCGGTAGCGGCGGCGCGGCGCGTGCAGCACCGGATGGGTATCGCGTTGTCTATCGGTCAGGTCGGCGGGGGTGGGGGGCGACATGGCGGTTCCGTCTGGGAAGGGGGAGGACGGGGCACACGGAAAGCGACTGCCACCGCGCGCCCTGGCGGGCGCGCGACGTAAAGCGAAAAAAGAGGCACAGCAGCGTCGAAACGGGACAGCGATGTTGCAATGCGATAATGCAGGAGCAAAGTACGAATGGCGCGATAAAAGAGGCGTGAAGTGCGCGCTTGTCTACGGCGACATGATGAAAGCGGCGCATATTGGATTTCCCCGAACTTCAGGCGCCGCAGGCCGGTGGCGCGCTGCCAGCGCCGATGAATCGTT
This sequence comes from Xanthomonas sp. D-109, assembly GCF_017746095.1. Lineage (NCBI taxonomy): Bacteria > Pseudomonadati > Pseudomonadota > Gammaproteobacteria > Lysobacterales > Lysobacteraceae > Xanthomonas > Xanthomonas sp. D-109. The sequence continues at coordinate 54,415 of NZ_JAGHWV010000027.1, read as the reverse complement.
TAGCTTCCGGCTTTTGTTGCCGCACCCGTGTCGCGCTTCCCGTGCGACTGTGGCGACCACCTCCGTTGTGCGAGCTTCATGCAGCCTATGGTGCAGTGTGCGCATGACAGTCTTGAAACCGCAGATGCGCCGCGAGCTGGACGGCTTCGTCCTCGACGCGCTGCTGCGTCCGCGCCCGGATGGCGTCCTGGAGCCGCAGATCCGCATCACCGACAACGACGGTGCCGTGCTCGGCCGGCACGCGTTCGACGGCGTCTACTTCCGCGATGCGCATGCCGGTGCTTATTTCGTCGCCGAGCGTTTGGCGGCAATCCGTTCGGCACGGTACGGAAAGCTGGTCTTCGCCTGACCGGCGTGCCTCGCCCGCGCCGCGCTCGATGGCCGCAGCGACGCACACCGGCGCGCCTGGTTCAGTGTTCGGTCTGCAGGCGGTCCAATGCCGCCAGCAAGTCGGCGCGGCGATACGGCTTGGGCAGGAAGCCGGTCCGCGGCGGCAGCATCCCGGGGTCGGGCGCATGCATGCCGGAGGTGAGCAGGGCAGGGATGGTGATGCCGCGGCGGCGCAACTTGCGCACCATGCCCAGGCCGTCGCAGCGAGGCATCTGCACGTCGCTGAAGATCAACTCCACCTCGGGGTTCCGTTCCAACACCTCCAGCGCTTCCTGCGCGGTTGCGGCCGACAGGACCCGGTATCCATCGGCAGCCAGCATGGCGGCGGCCAATTCCCGGATCGTCTGGTCGTCCTCCACCAGAAGAATGGCGGTGGAGGCGGAGGTGACGCGCATAATCCTGTTATCGCTTTATAAACAATCCACGCCAGCTTCACGATTACTTGGTGAAGCGCTGGTGACGCCCGGGCAATCCCGATATTCTCGTCCTCATTCACTGCGAGACGCGGCTTGACCACTCACGCTCACTATCGGCAGATCGTCGAGCTCTCGCACGACTGCATCAAGGAAGTCGGGCGCGACGGCATCGTTCGCTCGATCAATCCGCATGGTCTGGTGTTGCTGGGCGTCTCCGACCCCGCCGATATCGTCGGCCACCCCTGGGCGGAGCTGTGGCCCGAGGACATGCGCTCGCTGACCGAGGGCGCCTTTGCTGCGGCGCTGGGCAACGAGCAGCGCGAATTCTGGGCCGAGCGCCCGTCGCTGGATGGGCGGCGGCGCTGGTGGCACGTGATGGTCAGTCCGCTGGCCAACGCCTCGGCGCGGGTCGAGAGCGTGCTGGTGATCAGCCGCGACGTCACCCAGCAGTACCAGATCGAGCAGGCCCTGCGCGCGCTGGGCGATCTGGCCCCGGTCGATGCCGAGGAGGTGCCGCTGGGACCGGCCGATGCCGCCGCGCTGGGTCGCCATTGGCAGGCCGAGCAGTCGCAGTTGCGCGGGCAACTGGACATCGCCCTGGCAGCGCAGCGCGTGGCCGAGCGCGCGATGACCCAGGCGCAGAAGGGCGAGGCGATCGGGCAGATGCTGGCCGGCGTGGTACACGACTTCAACAACATGCTGCATACCGCGATGACCTCGGTGAGCATGGTGGCCGAACACCCGCAGCGCCTGCAGCCGGACCAGCGCCGCCTGCTCGGCATCGCCAGCGAGGCCCTGCAGCACGGCGCGGGAATGACACGGCGCCTGCTCGGTTTCGCCCGTGCGCACCCGGTCAAGCCCGCCTGGCTGGACCTGAACGCGCTGGTGACGCACATGCAGCCGCTGCTGGCGCAGGCGCTGGGCGGCGAGATGCGCCTGCACGTGTTCGGCTGCACCGAGGAGGCGACGACCTACGCCGACCGCAACGCGGTCGAGCAGGCGGTGATGAACCTGGCCCTGAACGCGCGCGACGCCAGCCGCCCCGGCGACGTGGTGACGATCCGCTGCGGCGCGCTGGAGGTGCCGCCGTCGCGCGCGGCGGCGATGCGCCAGCCGGGGAGCTATGTGACCCTGGCGGTCGGCGACCAGGGCGAAGGCATGTCCGAGGAGGTCAAGTCGCGCCTGTTCGAGGCGTACTTCACCACCAAGCCCGAAGGCAAGGGCACCGGCCTGGGCCTTGCCCAGGTCTACGGCCTGGTGCGCCAGGCGGGCGGCTTCGTCGACGTGGAGTCGGAACTGGGCCGCGGTACCACCATCACCCTGGCGTTTCCGTTCGTGGCGCAGCCACCCGGCGACGAGGGTGATAACGAGGGCGCGCCAGGGCCGCCGCCGCCGCCGGCCGGCTAACCCCATCATCCTGCGGCGCGCGCCGGAAGGCGGTCGCTGATGCGCACCGCGAAGGCCTCGCGCAGCACCTGCAATGCCCGCTGCTGGCGCCCGGCATCCAGCGCCGCGCAACACGAGGGCGGCACCTGCACCTGGAAATCACGCATGCGTGCATCGATCGCGGTGGCCAGCACGCAGGCATCGGTGGCGATGCCGGTGACCAGCAGGCGCGTGGTCTGCAGCCGCGCCAGCAGCAGGGCCAGGGCCGAGCCGAGGAAGGCGGAGTGCTTGGGCTTGAGCACGGAGTAGTCCTGCGGCTGCGGCGCCAGGCAGGCGGCGATGCGTGCGCCGCGCTGCTTCGGGTCGGCGCACAGCGTCCATAGGCCCTCGAAGTCGGTCCGCCAGTCGGCGAAGTTGTCGTTGGCGAACAGCACCGGCCAGCCGCGCCGATGGAAGCGCACGCGGACCTGGGCGATGCGCTCGGCCACCGGCAGCGCCGCAGCGGCCAGGCGCGCGCCGTCGGGGAAGTCGAAACGGCTGATCATGTCCACGATCAGCAGCGCCGGCGCTCCGGGCGGCGCCGCTGCCTGCGCGTGCCGATCCTGTTGCCGCTGGGTGCCTGTGCGTCGCCGGGTGGGCTGGCGCATGCGTCGATCCTCCATTGCCGGGCTGGCTTCATGGTCGGCGCGGCAGGTGAAACGCGGGTGAGCGCGGATGAAGGCGGCATCGCTGAACGGATGCGCCGGCGCCACCGTGGCAGCGGCCATGGCCGCCTTCGCGAAAGCTTACTATTTAAGGTTTACATTGACGGGCGTCTTTGTCCGTCGACAGGAGAGCACGTGGTATCAACTGGCGTACATAACCAGGCGCGCGTGGCCGCGACGGCATCCGCCGTGCCGGCCGCCCGCGGCACTTCCCGATGGCGCTGCGGCGCCGGACGCGATCGGCGGATCGCATGAGCGCGGTCGCCCCCACACCGGCCGTGCACGTCGATGCGCCCCTGGATGCCGGCCAGGCGGTCCTGCCGCCTGAAGCGCCGCTGGACATGCCGCTGCAGTCGCTGCAGGAAGGCAAGCTGCGCAACAAGCGCCTGCCCAGCACCCCGATGGGGATCGGCTGGCGGCGTTTCTACGTGTTCGGTACCACCGCGGCGATGACCGCCTACGCCAGTTGGCTGATCGCCAAGGTCCTGCTGATCGGCGGCGTGAGCGTTCTCGAAGCCTGCCTGATGGTGCTGTTCATCCCGTTGTTCGCCTGGATCGCGCTGTCCTTCGTCAGTGCGCTGGCCGGTTTCTTCACCCTGGTGTTCGGCAAGGGCCGCAAGCTCGGCATCGATCCGGATGCGCCGCTGCCGGTGGTGCGCAACCGCACCGCGCTGCTGATGCCCACCTACAACGAGGATCCGCACCGGCTGATGGCCGGCCTGCAGGCGATCTACGAGTCGGTGGAGGCCACCGGCCAGATCGAGCGCTTCGACTTCTTCATCCTAAGCGACACCACGCGCCCGGCGATCGGCGTGGAAGAAGAGAAGGTATACGCCGAACTGGTCGAGCGCGTCGGCGGCCACGGCCGGCTGTTCTACCGGCGCCGCGCCAGCAACGCCGGGCGCAAGGCCGGCAACATCGCCGACTGGGTGCGCCGCTTCGGCGGTGCCTATCCGCAGATGCTGATCCTGGACGCCGACAGCCTGATGACCGGCGACAGCATCGTGCGCCTGGCCGCCGGCATGGAGGCCAACCCCGATGTCGGCCTGATCCAGACCCTGCCGGAAGTGGTCAACGGCAATACGCTGTTCGCGCGCATGCAGCAGTTCGGCGGCCGCGTCTACGGCCCGGTGATCGCCTTCGGCGTGGCCTGGTGGCACGGTTCGGAAAGCAACTACTGGGGCCACAACGCGATGATCCGCACCGAGGCCTTCGCCGCGCAGGCCGGCCTGCCGTCGCTGCCTGGGCGCAAGCCGTTCTGCGGCCACGTGCTCAGCCACGATTTCGTCGAGGCGGCGCTGATGCGCCGCGGCGGCTGGGCCATGCACATGGTGCCGTACCTGCAGGGCAGCTACGAGGAAGGCCCGCCGACGCTGACCGACCTGCTGGTGCGCGACCGCCGCTGGTGCCAGGGCAACCTGCAGCACTCCAAGGTGGTGCGCGCGCGTGGCCTGCACTGGGTCAGCCGCATGCACATGCTGATCGGCATCGGCCATTACTTCACCGCGCCGATGTGGGGCATGCTGATGCTGATCGGCATCGCCATTCCGCTGCAGAACGGCGGGTTCGACCTGGTCGCCTCGGTGATCTCGCCGTTCTCGCCGGCGCGCTACTGGCACCAGCAGGATTCCACGCGGGTGGCCTGGGTGTTCGCGGTGACCATGTTCGTGTTGCTGGCGCCCAAGGTGATGGGCTACTTCGCGATGCTGCTCAAGCCGGGCGAACGCCGCGGCTGCGGTGGCGGGGTGCGCGCCTTCGTCAGCATGCTGCTGGAAACCCTGCTGGCCGCGTTGATGGCGCCGGTGGTGATGTACGTTCAGTCGCGCGGTGTCGCCGAGGTGCTGGCGGGCAAGGACTCGGGCTGGGACGCGCAGCAGCGCGACGACGGCCGCATCGCGTGGTCGGCGCTGCTGCGCAGCTACGGCGGACTGAGCGCGTTCGGCCTGCTGATGGGCGGCATGGCCTACGCCGTGTCGCCGTCGCTGGCGGCGTGGATGGCGCCGGTGGTGATCGGCATGGCGCTGGCGGTGCCGGTGGTGGCGATCAGCTCTTCGCGTGCCGCCGGCCTGTGGCTGCGCAAGCTGCGCATCCTGGCCATTCCCGAGGAGTCGCAGCCGCCGGCGGTGCTGCTGCGTGCCGCCGAACTGCGCCGCGAAGCCGCCGCACGCCGGGCCGAGGCCGAGGCGCAGGCCCAGGGCTGAGGCCGGCATACTATCCGGCCTCATTCATCGGGAACCGACATGCTGGAGACAGTGGAGCACGAGACCGGCGCCGCGCCGGCCTGGACCGTCCTGTGGCTGCACGGCCTGGGCGCCGACGGCAACGACTTCGCGCCGCTGGTGCCGGAGCTGGTGCGGCCGCACTGGCCGGCGCTGCGTTTCGTGTTCCCGCACGCGCCGGTGCGGCCGGTGACGGTCAACAATGGCGTGCGTATGCGTGCCTGGTACGACATCGTCAGCATGGACTTCTCCAACCGCGCCGACAGCGCCGGCGTCGCCGAATCGGTGGCCCAGGTCGAGGAACTGATCGCGCGCGAGGACGCGCGCGGCGTGCCGGCCGAGCGCCTGCTGCTGGCCGGCTTTTCCCAGGGCGGGGCCATCACCCTGGCCGCCGGCCTGCGCCGCGAGCGGCCGCTGGCCGGCCTGATCGGCCTGTCCACCTATCTGCCGGAACTGGAGAGCGTCGCCCGCTGGCATGCGCCGGCGGCCCTGCGGCAACCGCTGTTCATGGCCCACGGCCAGGGCGATCCGGTGATCCCGCAGCCCTACGCCGAGCGCACCGCGCAGACCCTGCAGGCGCTGGGCATGCCGGTGCAGTGGCGACGCTACCCGATGGCGCATCAGGTCTGCGCCGAGGAAATCGCCGACCTGGGCGACTGGATGGACGCCTGCCTCACCGGCAACTGAGAACGCCAGCCGCGTGGCGGCGTGGTGCGATACCCGTGGCGGGCGCCCTGAACCGGGGCTAGTATCGGCCGCAGCGCACGCCAGTCGAGTGAGGGAGACCTGGGTGAAGGTGCTGATCGCCGACGACGAACCCCTGGCGCGCGAACGCCTGCGCACGCTGCTGGCCGCGCATGCCGGCGTGGAAGTGGTGGCCGAAGCCGACAACGGCATGGACGCGCTGCACGCCTGCGCCGCGGCGCGACCGGACCTGGTGCTGCTGGACATCGCCATGCCCGGGCTCGACGGCCTGGAGGCCGCACGCCACCTGGCCACCTTCGATCCACGCCCGGCGGTGGTGTTCTGCACCGCCTACGACGCGCATGCGCTGTCGGCGTTCGAGGCGGCGGCGATCGACTATCTGATGAAGCCGGTGCGCGCCGAGCGCCTGGCCGCAGCCCTGCAGCGCGCCCGCACCTTCATGGCCGGCCGCGGCAACGGCGATGCCGCCGCGCCAGCGCCGCAGCGGCGCACCCACCTGTGCGCGCGCCTGCGCGGCAGCCTGCGGCTGATCCCGGTCGACGACATCCACTACCTGCAGGCCGAGGAAAAGTACGTGGTCGTGCACCACGCCCGCGGCGAGGACCTGATCGAGGAGTCGCTGCGCGCGCTGGAGGAGGAATTCGCCGAACGCTTCGTGCGCATCCACCGCAACTGCCTGGTCGCGCGCCACGAACTGGTGGAACTGCGCCGGCTCGGCGAGGGCCAGGTGCAGGCGGTGCTGCGCCATGGCAAGCAGCCGCTGGAGGTCAGCCGGCGCTGCGTGGCGCAGCTGCGCAAGGAGATCCACCAGCGCTGATGCCGCCCGGACCGCGCGCGTGCAGCGGCGGACCGCGGCTTTCCGCGATAATGCGCGCATGAAGATCCTGCGCATCGCTACCCGCAAGAGCCCGCTCGCCCTGTGGCAGAGCGAGCATGTCGCCGCCTGCCTGCGCCGCGCGCACCCGCATCTGGACGTGGTGCTGGTGCCGATGAGCACCCGCGGCGACGAAGTCCTGGACCGCTCGCTGGCGGCGATCGGCGGCAAAGGCCTGTTCCTGAAGGAGCTGGAGCTGGCGATGCTGCGTGGCGAGGCCGATTGCGCGGTGCATTCGCTCAAGGACGTGCCGATGGAACTGGACCAGCCGTTCGTGCTGCCGGCGATCCTGCCGCGCGCCGATCCGGCCGATGCGCTGATCTCCAACCTCTACGCCTCGCTGGACGCGCTGCCGCTGGGCGCGCGCGTCGGCACCTCCTCGCTGCGGCGGCAGGCACAACTGCGCGCGCGGCGCCCGGACCTGGAGCTGCTGGACCTGCGCGGCAACGTCAACACGCGCCTGGCCAAGCTCGACAACGGCGGCTACGACGGCATCGTGCTGGCCTGCGCCGGCCTGCAGCGGCTGGGCCTGGAGGGGCGCATCACCCAGCGCCTGCAGGCGCCGGACTGGTTGCCGGCGCCGGCGCAGGGCGCGATCGCGGTGGAATGCCGCGAGGACGCCAGTGCCGCGCTGGCGCTGTTCGCCGCGCTCGACGACGCGCCGACCCGCCGTTGCGTGGAGGCGGAGCGGGCGATGAACCGCGCCCTGCACGGCAGCTGTCACGTCCCGGTGGCGGCGTTCGCGCAATGGCGCGGCGAGGACCTGCTGCTGCAGGGCCTGGTCGGCGGCGTGGCCGACGGGCGCCTGGTGCGCGCGGAGCTGCAGCGCAGCGCCCAGGATCCGGAGGCGCTGGGCCAGGCCGTGGCCGAGGCCCTGCTCGGCGCCGGCGCGCGCGAACTGCTGGATGTCGATCTGCCGACCTGAGGGCGCCCACCGCTCC